>JAYGDB010000073.1:0-12885 GCA_046583095.1 Myxococcota bacterium
AGCTCTGCCCTGCCGGCATCGAGGTTCTTCTGCGCGTCCGGATCGCCGACCTTCGCAGCCTCGAGGTGGTCCGCCTGGAGTTGGCGCAGCCGATCCTTGTAGACGAACTCCACGCCACCACCCGGCCCCATTACGGCGACACGGGCCATCGGCATCGCGAAGACGCGATCCGCTCCAACGTAGTGCGAGTTGTAGGCCGCGTAGGCGCCGCCGAAGGCGTTGCGGATGATCATCGTGATCCGAGGCGTTCGGATGTCGATGATCGCGTCGAGCAGCTTACGTCCCGCCAGGACGATTCCGCGCCTCTCCTGCTCGAGACCCGGCAAGAAACCCGTCGTGTCTTCGAGGAAAATGAGTGGGATGTTGTAGAGGTTGCAGAAGCGGATGAAGCGGGTCGCCTTGATCGCCGCGTCGCAGTCGATCTGGCCCGACGCAACTGCCGAGTTGTTGGCCACGAAGCCGACCACCCAGCCGCCGAGGCGACCGAAAGCAGTGATCATGTTTCGGGCACGCTGGGGCTGCAACTCGAAATACTCACCATGATCTACGATCTGCTGCAGGTAGAGGGTCACGTCGAAGGGCGCGTTCATGCCTGCTGGCGTATTGAAGGCGCGCCGGAAGAGGAGATCCTCTTCTTCGGTGTAGCGATCGACCGGGTCCGACGTCTCGGCGTAGGGCGCATTCTCGTGGTTGTTAGAAGGTAGGTATCCCAGCAGACGCGTCGCCGTGCGAAGGGATCCGAGTTCGTCCGCCGTCACCAGATCGCAGACACCGTTCAGCCCGTGAACGCCAGGGCCTCCCAACTCTTCGGCGGTGACCGTCTCGCCCAGGACAGATTTCACGACGCCGGGTCCCGTGAGCCCGATGAAGGTGTCGTCGCACTGGATCATGAACGAGCCCTGACGCGGCAGGTAGGAACCTCCACCGGCGTTGTATCCGAACATCAGGCTGATGCTGGGGACCACCCCGCTGATCTTTCGCAGGGCCGTAAAGGCCTCGCTGTAGCCGTCGAGGCCGCCGACTCCGGCAGGCACGAACGCACCCGCCGAGTCGTTCATGCCGATCAGCGGAATGCCGCGCTCGGCGGCCATGTAGATGATGCGGGCGAGCTTGTCGCCGTTGGTCGCGTCCATCGAGCCGGCACGTACCGTGAAGTCATGACCGTAGACGGCGACATCCCGACCGTCGATCTCGAGGATGCCAGTGATGATCGAGGCACCGTCGAGAGAGGGACCCCAGTTGTGCCACAGGATGTTCGGCTCGCTGTGGGTGAGGCACTGGATGCGCTCCCACACCGTCATCCGGTTCTTCGCGTGCTGGACCCGGACCCGATCCGGTCCACCGCCTCGGTACGGGCGCTCGCTCAGCTCCCGGGCGAGGGCGAGGGCAGTCTCGTACACACCCGGCGGAGTCTCGCCGTCGCCCTGGGACGGGGTCTCGGCCAGCGGATTGTCGAGGGTGTATGCGGGAGTCGTCATGCTGGGGGTCGCGATCGGCGGCGGTCTCGGCTCTGAAGGGGCACATCTCTCACGGGTGGCTTCGAGAACCGACCAGACGGGCTACGGGGCCGGCCAGACAAGCGATTCTACCTGCTAAACCCCATCCGAGCGAACTGGAAGCCCCGCGGGAGAGAAATTCCTGGAGAGCGGGAGGAACCGTGTCTTCTCGGCCCCAAGTCATCCACCACCTGACGCCAGGATCGGAACTGCGCACGGGTTGCACGTCCGACGCGTATGCGCCCGCACGACTGTCGGAAGATGGCTTCGTGCATTGCTCGGGAAGCGTGGAGGTCACCCTTGCGGTTGCCCGCGACTACTTCGCAGAGCTGGACGAGTCGCTCTTCGTACTCACAATCGATCCTTCGAAGCTGCGCGCGGAGCTTCGCTTCGAAGCCCCAACGCCGATCCCGGATGCTGGGCGCGATCACCTCGAAGGCACAGAAAAATTCCCGCATGTCTACGGACCGATCGAGCGGGAGGCAATCCGAGCCGTGGGTCGACTGGAGCGCCACGGCGGGCGCTACCACTGGCCGGAGCGCTTCCGATCTCTCGACGCCACTCTCGACTCGCTGTGAATGACAGCCCGACGGCTTGATCGACTCGCGGTCCTGGGCGCGGCTCTGCTGTTCTCGACGGGAGGAGTCGTCATCAAGGCGACGAGCTGGAACGCTTTCGCGGTGGCGGGCGGGCGCTCGGCCGTGGCCGCTCTCGTGCTGCTGTTGCTCATGCCGCGTTGGCGACGCTTCTGGGACCCAAAGGCACTGGCAGTCGGCACCGGCTTCGGAGCGACGATGGTTCTTTTCGTCATCGCCAACAAGTTCACCGGGGCAGCAAACGCGATCTTCCTGCAATCGACGGCCCCCCTCTATGTGCTGGCGCTGGCCCCCTGGCTCCTCGGCGAACGAAACAGGCGCAGCGACGTTCTGCTGACTGCCGTCCTGGCGGTCGGGATGGGATTCTTCTTCGTGGGCCGAGAGCAAGCAGCAGAGACGGCGCCCGACCCAGCCCTCGGCAACCTCGTCGCGATGGCAGCCGGCTTCAGCTGGGCGTGGACCCTGGTCGGGCTGCGCTGGATCGGGCGGCGGGAGCCGGGCGACGTCGTGTTCCCAGGGTCCAGCAACCTCGCGGGCGCCGCGGTCGTAGCCGGAAACCTGCTCGCGGCCATCGTCTGCCTGCCCTTGGCCCTGCCTCTCCCGCCTGCGTCGCCGGCGGACCTCGGCCTCGTCTCCTATCTCGGGGTCTTCCAGATCGGGGTCGCCTACCTGCTGATGAACCGAGGGATCGAGCGAGTGCCGGCCCTCGAGACGTCGCTTCTTCTGCTGCTGGAGCCCGTTCTGGCTGCCGTCCTTGCGTGGTCGATCTTGGACGAGTTGCCAGGACCGTGGGCGCTGACAGGCTGCGTCGTGATCCTCGCTGGAACGGTCGGGCGAACCTTGCTGGCGACAGGCAGAGCAGAAGCCTAGAACGAAACCCGGCAGCATACGGCCGGGCGCGCCTGCTCGTGCGGTAGAATCCGCGCCCCGCCGTTTCATCCGCTTGGCCCGGAAACAAGACCCGAGAAGGAGACATCCGAGTTGCACTTCGGGCTGAGTGAAGAGCAGGAACTGCTGCAGGAGACCGTCCGCGGCTTCGCCGAGGCGGAGTTTCCGCGGCAACGGCTGCGCGAGGTCTTCGACAGCGGCGCGGGACACGACGACGCAGTCTCGCAAGGACTTGCCGAGATGGGCATCACCGGACTCGTCATTCCAGAAGCCTTCGGCGGTGCCGGTCTCGGCGTCCTCGAACTGGCCCTGGTGTGCGAGATCGCCGGGGAGGCCTGTCTTCCCGGTGCCATTCTCGAGCACGCTCTCGCCTCGCTTGCAATCGCCCGGGCTGGAAGTGATGCACAGCGCAAGCGATGGCTTCCGAAGCTCGCGGCCGGCGAGACGCTCGGAACCGTGGCCTTCGGCGAGCAGCGTGAGGACATCGGCGACGTGTGGAGCCCGGAGCATTGGAGCGTCCAGGAATCGGGCGGCAGACTCACGGGCACGAAGTCCTGGGCGCCGCATCTCGACCGCGCCCGCCTCGTGATCGTGGGTCTCGCGGGCGGCGCACTCGCGGTCCTCGAGCAGACGGGCGAGTCGACCCCAGGCGCCCGTACCGAAGCCCAGGAAGGAATCGATCGCAGCCGCCCGATCCACCGCTTCGTCCTCGACGGCGTCGAGGCCGAGGTGCTCCCGGGCTCCCGGGATCCGGACGTGGCCCACGGCGTAGTCGATGCAGGCCTCGCGGGTCTGGCCGCCGACGCCTTCGGCGCGGCCACCCGGCTGATCCAGATGTGCGTCGACTACGCGAAGGAGCGCAAGCAGTTCGGCTTCCCGATTGCCCAGTTTCAGGCGGTGAAGCACCAGATCGCCCGGATGGGGACGGCGATCGAGCCCACCCGGGCGCTGTTCTGGTACGCGGCGCACGCCCTCGAGGAGGGAACCGCCGACGCCCCACGACACGCGGCAATGGCCAAGGCCCAGATCACCGACCGCGCGCTGAATGTCGCAAGGGACGCCGTCGAGTTGCACGGCGGCCTCGGATTTACCTGGGAGTGCGACGTACAGATGTGGTTCAAGCGCGCAATGTACGACCGCAGCTTTCTCGGTACGCCCGAGGTGCAGCGCGAGCGGATGGCCGAAATGGCCGGCTGGTAACGCGATGGATCTCCGCTACGACGAAAGCTACGAAGCCTTCCGCGACGAAGTGCGGGAGTTCCTCGAGGGCTGGCCGCTCACTGGAGACGAGGCGAAACTCCCCGCCGAGACGCAGGAGGCGCTCTTCCGGCAACGCGCGGTCGAGCGAGGCTACGTGTACCGCGACATCCCCACCGAGTACGGCGGCGGAGGTGGTGAGCCGGACGTCCTCACCGAATCGATCTGCCGCGAAGAGTTCTACGCGCTGGGCGCGCCCTACGCATCGACCCTCCAGGGCCCGGCCATGTTGGTACCGACCTTGATGGAGTTCGGCACCGAGGAGCAGCGACGGAGGTTCGTCCCGCCCACCCTTCGCGGAGAGATCCAGTGGTGCCAGGGCTACAGCGAGCCGGGTTCCGGCAGCGACCTGGCGTCGCTGCAGTGCTCGGCGGTCCTCGAAGGGCACGAGTGGGTGATCAACGGCCAGAAAATCTGGACGAGCAACGCCCAGGACAGCGACTACCTCTTCGGCCTCTTCCGCACCGAGACGGGTGCTTCGAAGCACAAGGGCATCAGCTACCTGCTCGTCCCCCTCGACCAGCCCGGCATCGACGTGCGTCCGCTCAAGCAGATGACGGGCGGCACGGACTTCAACGAGGTCTTCTTCCAGGATGCCCGCACGCCTGCCGACAATGTCGTGGGAGAGCGCGGGCAGGGCTGGCAGGTGTCGAGGGCGACCCTCAAGCACGAACGCAACTTGATCGCCCACCCGAACATGATGCGCGACCACTTCGACGCACTCGTAGACCTCGCCCGCAACGTGCGGCGCGGGAACCACCCCGCCATCGAGGATCCCGGCATCCGCCAGCGGCTCGCCGAGATCGAGTGCGTCGTGCGCAGCAACGAGACCTCCAACCTGAGGCAGTTGTCGGCCTCGGCACGCGGCGAAGAACTCAAATGCATGCTCCCGATGATGATGAACAAGCTGTATTCGACCGACGCGACGCAGATGATCATGAAGCTCGCCTACGACCTGACCGGATCGGACGGCATGCTGGCGCCCCTGGAACAGGACATCGCGAACTACCGAAGAGGCGACGGACCGACCGCCTGGGTCGAGCAGTACGTCTTCAGCCTGGGGCCCGCAATCGCTGGAGGCGCGACAAACATCCAGCTCAACATCATCGGCGAACGGGGCTACGGTCTTCCCCGGGACCTCCGTCCCCAGGAGTGAGCGCCACGCCTTTCCCGACCCAAGCCCTGGCGTTCGCGTTCACCCTGCTTCTCGCATGCGGCGGCACCGAACCACCGCAGGCGGCGAGCACCACCCCCGAGCAGCCCCGAACAGAGACCCTCGACACGCCGCCTGCCGGGGAGGTCCGGTTCCGGATCTCCGGAGATCGTCTCACCCTGGTCGCGAATGCCGCGCCACGCCGGCCGATCCTCGACGCACTGGCGGAGCAGCTGGACTTCGAGTTGGTTCCAGGCGACATCGGCGAGGAGCTCGTCACGCTTCGGATCGAAGGCGCTCACCTGAGAGACTCGCTCCCGCGCCTGCTGCCGGATCGGGTGTACCGGGTAGCGTATCGCTTCGATCCAGCCACCGGGCGCCACGAGGTTTCCCGACTCGAGATTGCACCCGGTGGAGCCTCGGCATTCGTAGCGCCGCCCGACTTCGTCATCCCGAAGTTCGTGCCCGATCTAGGCGAACCGCTCGCGATCATGCCGCGGCCCGCGCAAACGAAGCTGCTCTCACCCCCGGATTTGCGTGGCCAATCAGAACTCAAGGCCGCTTGGGAGACACTCTTGCTGCGGCTCGATGCCGACGACGTCGACGAACGAATCGAGGCGCTCGAGTTGATCGATCCCCAGGGCAACGGACTCGCCCTCATCATCGACCGGCTGGCGCACGACCCGGACCCGAGGGTACGCACCGCCGCTGCCGAGAACCTCGAATTCGCCAACGCCCTCGTGGGCATCGACGCCCTGGTGAGCGCGTTGAGCGACCCGAACAAGCAGGTCGTGCTGGCAGCAATCGATGCCCTCGAAATGACCGACGACACCACCGTCAACGAGGATCTGGCCCGGCTTCTGGATCACCCCGACGAAGAAATTCGCGAAGCGGCCGAGGAGGCAATCGACTTCATCAGCGACGCGGGAGAAGACTGACACTCTCTGGGAGGGTCGACGGACGGGACCCGGCTACTTCTTGGGGGCCGCCTTCGCCCAGCTATCCCGCAGGGTCACGGTCCGGTTGAAGACGAGAGCGCCTTCCCGGCTGTCGGGATCGACGCAGAAGTACCCAAGGCGTTCGAACTGGAAGGAGTCTCCCGGGCTCGCAATGGCCAGCGTGGACTCGACGAAGCAGCCCTCACGAACGACGAGACTCTCCGGATTGACCGTGCTCTCAAAGTCCTGCCCCTCCTCCGGGTGTTCCTCGCTGAACAAGGTGTCGTAGAGGCGCACCTCGGCGCGGAGTGCGTGGCGTGCCGAGACCCAGTGGATCGTGCCCTTCACCTTGCGGCCGTCCGGGGCGTCGCCACCGCGGCTCTCCGGGTCGTAGCGACAGCGCAGTTCGACGACCTCCCCCGCGTCATCCTTGAGGACGCCCGTGCATGTCACCAAGTAGGCCCCGCGGAGTCGCACCTCCCGTCCGGGCGCGAGTCGAAAGAATTTCTTGGGCGGATCCTCCAGGAAGTCGTCGCGCTCGACGTAGAGTTCTCCGCCAAAGGGGACCTGACGCGACCCCGCGCGCTCGTCCCGCGGATTGACCGGCAAGGAGAAGTCCTCGCTCTGCCCTTCGGGGTAGTTCTCGATCACCAACTTGACCGGGTCGAGCACACCCATCACCCGTGGAGCGTGCTCGTTCAGGTCTTCCCGGACGTGGTGCTCGTAGCGCGCCAACTCGACCACCTTGTCCCGCTTCGTAACGCCGGTGGCCTTCACGAAGTTGCGGATCGATTCGGGCCGGACACCCCGACGCCGCTGGGCGATCAAGGTCGGCATGCGGGGATCGTCCCAGCCCTCTACCAGGCCCTCCTCGACCAATCGTCGCAGCTTCCGCTTGCTCGTCACGGTATGACTCAGGTTGAGACGAGAGAACTCGTACTGCCGCGGCTTCGAGGGCACCGAGATCTGCTCGATCAGCCAGTCGTAAACCGGACGGTGATCGACGAACTCGATCGAGCACAAGGAGTGAGTGATCGACTCGATGGCGTCCGAGAGACAGTGGGCGAAGTCGTACATCGGATAGATGCACCAGGCGTCACCGGTCCGGTGGTGCGGCGCCTTCTGGATTCGGTAGAGGATCGGGTCCCGCATCGTCAGCACCGGCGAGCTCATGTCGATCTTCGCGCGGAGCACCCGAGACTCGGGCTCGAACTCACCCTCCCGCATGCGCTCGAAGAGGTCGCGATTCTCCGCAGCCTGGCGGTCTCGATAGGGGCTGTCTCGACCGGGCTCGGTCAGGCTGCCAGCGTGCGCCCGGATCTCGTCGGGGCTCAGGTCGCACACGAAGGCCTTGCCGTGGTCGATCAACTCGAGCGCCCAGGTGTAGAGCTGTTCGAAGTAGTCGGACGCGAAGAAGAGGTTGTCGCCCCATTCACAACCGAGCCAGCGGATGGTGTCCTGGATGCCGTCGACGAATTCAGTGTCTTCGGTGAGCGGGTTGGTGTCATCGAAGCGCAGGTGAAAGACGCCGCCGAACTCCTCGGCGATGGCGTGGTTCAGGCATATCGCCATCGCGTGGCCGATGTGTAGGTGGCCGTTCGGCTCCGGCGGGAAACGCGTCACAATGCCCTGGTGTTTGCCCGACTCGAGGTCGGCGCGAACGATGTCGCGTATGAAGTCGCTCGACACGGGATTCCTCAAACCGGAGGGGGGCGACCGATTGTATCCGCAAGCAGCCCGATCGCCTAGAATTCACGACATGACAACTCCCGAAAGCCGCCGGCTCCAGACTGAAGCGGTGATCCTGCCCATCCGGCTGGCCCACTTCGTCCTCCGCTCGAATCACTTCGAAGAGACCAAGGTGTGGTACCAGACCGTCCTGGGAGCCCACCCCGTCTTCGAGAATCCCTTCGTCTGCTTCATGACCTACGACCAGGAGCACCACCGGATCGCCATCATCAACACCGTCGATGCGCCCGATCCGGCGCCCGGGGCCGCCGGGCTCGACCACATCGCCTTCACGTTCGCGACCCTCGGCGACCTGCTTTCCACCTTCCGACGCCTCCAGGGCCTGGACATCCAGCCCTACTGGTGCATCAACCACGGGCCGACCACCTCGTTCTACTACCGGGACCCGGATGGCAACCAGGTGGAGCTGCAGTTCGACAACTTCGAGACTCCGGAGGCCCTCCAGGGCTGGTTCGAGCGCGGGGACTTCGCGGAAAACCCGATCGGCGTGACCTTCGACCCCGAGAAGCTGATCGAGAGATTCGAGGCAGGCCACGCGATCGAAGAGCTGGTGAAGCAGGCGAGCGCCTGAGCGTCAGCGAGACGATTCTCGGAATCGCGGGAAGCGCCACGGCCGAAGACGGCCGCGCCTTCCCGGAGAAGCGCCAGCCCGTCTTCCGGGACCGCTGAACGCGCTCAGCGTCGACGGCGCTGCTGCCGGAAGCCCTTCCGCGCCATCATCTGCTGCTGCCCCTGTCGCATCGACGCGGGGAGTTTCTCGAACTGCAAGCCGTACCACGTCATGCCGAAGCGCTTCATGTTCATCTTCTTACCGTTCTGAATGCGCTGCAGATTGTCCTTGGTCGCCTCATTGTCCTTCTCGACCTTGAGGCCTCGGAGCAGCTGATCGATGGCGCCATCCCGGTCGCCTTCCTTGTTCAAGATCCAGGCATAGACGTTGTAGAGAATGACCTGCTTCTTGCTGTGCTGGATGGCCGTCGTCAGGACCTGCTTCGTCTTCGCGAGGTCACCCTTCCTGTAGTGGAGACTCGCGAGAAAGAGCTGCCCATCCGACATCCTCGGACTCGCCTTTTCGAGATATTCGAGAGCCTTGGCGTTGTCGCCGGTCGTGAAGCAGAGCGATCCCATCTGGGCGTGGAGCTGCCCCTTCAGGAGGACCTGCCACTTCGCGAGGGGCAGCATCTCCTCGAGGGACTTGAGGGCCAGCTTCGTATTGCCACCCTGGATCTGGCGCTGGATCTGCTCGAAGCGGGACTCGAGCCGCTTGGCGGTCCGCCGGGAGAGCATCGCGAAACTGGTTATGGCGATGACGACGCCGAGCAAGATGCCGAACCCGAAGGCCCATTCCAGCTGGACGGCAACGGACTCCCAGATGGCGAAAGCGCCGACTCCGATGAGCAGTGCGACCAGGACGCTATACACGCCGTTCCTCTTCGTTCGTTCTTCTGGGTGGCTTCGAGAACAGCCTCGAGATCGGCGGCGTGGCATGATACCCGCGCAGGGGGGCGGATGCTCGTCGCGGTCACAGGCGGAACCGGTTTCATCGGATCGCACACGGTAGTGGCGCTGCAAGAGGCGGGGCACCGCGTTCGCGCACTCGTCCGCGACCCGTCGAAGTTGAAACGAATCTACGAGCCCATGGGGCGGAAGATCGAGGAGGTCGTGGTCGGCGACATGACCGACCCCGACAGCACCGCGCGACTACTCGACGGCTGCGACGCACTCGTCCACGTAGCGGCGATCGTGGCCCTCGAGGCGGGTCGGGCCCGCGAGGTGCAAGCCACGAACGCACCCGGTGTGGAACTCGTGGTCGGAGGCGCCGCCGAACGCGGCCAGCGCGTCGTCTACGTGTCGAGCGCGGGCGCGCTGTTCACCCGGGGTAACACTCGGATCACCAGCGCGTCGCCCATCGGTGAGACCCGAGGCGCCTACGGAGCCTCCAAGGCCCAAGCCGAGCGCTACGTGCGCGGATTGCAAGACCGTGGCGCCTCGATTCTCACGACCTATCCCACGGCGGTCGTCGGCCCCGACGATCCGAGCTTCACGGATCCGAACCGCGGCTTGAGGCTCCTCCTCAAGTGGGCCGGCCCCCTGACTTCGACGGGCTACCAGCCGGTCGACGTTCGCGACCTGGCCAGCATGCACATCCGGCTGCTCGAAGGCGAGAACTCGACAGGCCGCTACATCGCGGCGGGGCCGTACTTCCCGTGGGCGGATCTCCTGGACGAGATCGACGGGGTGACCGGACGAAAAGTGCGGCGGATCCGGATCTCCGGCGGGGTGCTGCGCGGGATCGGTCACATCGCAGACATCGCCAAGCGAGTTGTCGCCTTCGATCTCCCGTTGACCCACGAAGGCATGCTGTTCGGGACCTGCTGGCCGATTGCAGACGGCTCTCCGGCCCGGCGCGATCTCGGGATGCACTTCCGCAGCATCGAGGAGACCCTGTCGGACACCTACCGCTGGATGCACCAGGTCGGACACCTCACCCGGAGGCAAATCGGCAACCTCGCCCCACCCCCGCCCGAATGAAGATCGCGGCCCTGGCTCGTGGCGAGGAACGCCGGTGCACCGCCCAATAGCGCGATGGACGTGATGGCGGTGGTCGCGGGCGGAGAGGTGGTCTTCGTCAGATAGGGCACGTACCCTGTCGAACCCTTCGCAAGCAGGGACACGCATGGACCTCGATTTCCCCATCATCTCGGCGGACTCCCACATCACCGAGCCCGCCAATACCTACGTCGACTACATCGACTCGAAGTGGAAGGACAAGGCGCCCGTCCTCAAGGACATGGGGGAGGCGGGAGACCTCTTCTTCGTCGACGGAATGTCGAAGCCCGTGCCCATGGGCCTCGTGGCGGCAGCGGGCAAGCCGGCGGAAGAGATCCGCGTCACGGGGGTCCACTTCGCCGACATGCACCGGGGCGGCTGGGACCCGGATGCCCGCATGGCCGACCAGGATCGCGACGGCATCGCTTGCGAAGTCATCTACCCCACCGTCGGCATGGTGCTCTGCAACCACAAGGACTTCGACTACAAGAAGGCCTGCTTCGACGCCTACAACCGCTGGATCGCCGAGTACTGCTCGGCCCACCCGACGCGGCTGCTGGGATGCGGGCAGACCGCCATGCGCTCCATCGAGGAGGGGATCCGCGACCTCGAGTCGATCCGCAACCTCGGACTTCCCGGCGTGATGATGCCCGGTAACCCGGCTGTGGAGGACTACGACTCGCCCGCCTACGACCCCTTCTGGGAGACAGCCATCGAGCTCGGCCTGCCCCTGTCGTTCCACATCTTGACGACCCGAGAGACGAGCCCGAGGCGCGGCCCGGCCATGAACGGCTTTCTGTCGATCATCCGCGGCTGCCAGGACATCATGGGCATGCTGATCCTGGGCGGCGTCTTCGAACGCCACCCGGACCTGCGCGTCGTCTGCGTCGAGGCCGACGCGGGCTGGGTGCCCCACTACATGTACCGGATGGACCACGCCTACGAGCGGCATCACAACTGGCTGCCGGCGGGCCAGAAGCTCTCCCGCCTGCCGTCCGAGTATTTCGCGGATTGCATCTACACGACCTTCCAGGACGACTGGGTCGCCTTCAAGAGCGCCGACATGATGAACTGGAAGCGCCTGATGTGGGCGAACGACTTTCCCCACAGCGACTCGACGTGGCCGTGGTCCCAGGAGATGCTGGCCAAGCACGCCAGCCAGCTGAGCGACGAGCAACGCCGCGCGATCTTGTGCGGGAACGTGGCCGAGCTGTACCAGATCGACCTCGAGAAGCTTCAGTAGCCCCCCGACCCGGAGCCCCCCAATGAGCGAAGCCATCGTTCCGTTCCGCTGCGAGATCCCCGAGTCCGTTCTCGACGACCTTCGAGAACGACTCGCCCGGACGCGCTTTCCCGACGAGGTCAACGACGAGAACTGGTCCTACGGCACCGATCTCAGCTACTTGAAGGAGCTGTGCGCGCACTGGCGGGACAAGTTCGACTGGCGGGCACAGGAGGCCACCCTCAACGCCTTCGACCAGTTCACGACCGAGATCGACGGCCTCTCCCTTCACTTCATCCACGCGCGCTCGCCTCACCAGGACGCGATGCCACTCGTGATCACACACGGCTGGCCGGGCTCCGTTGCCGAATTCCTGCAGATCATCGATCCCCTGCGAAACCCCACCGAACACGGGGGAGACGCAGCGGACGCATTCCACGTCGTGTGCCCGTCGATTCCGGGGTACGCGTTCTCCGAGGCCAGCCGGGAGCCCGGGATGAGCCCGCAGCGGGTCTCCGAGATGATCGCGAAGCTGATGGCCCGCCTCGGCTACGACCGCTACGGCGCACAGGGCGGTGACTGGGGCTCGATGATCTCCCAGGGACTCGCCAGCCTCGACCCCGAGCACTGCGCCGGGATCCACCTCAACATGGTCTTCGCGGGACCGCCCGCCGGCGCCGAGAATCCGATGGAAGGGCTGACCGCCCAGGAGCTCGAGAACCTCGCAGACGGCCAGCGAATCCAGAACGAGGAGATGGGCTACTTCCGCATCCAGAGCACGAAGCCCCAGACCCTGGGCGTCGGACTCAACGACTCTCCCGCCGGCCTGGCTTCCTGGATCGTGGAGAAGTTTCGAACCTGGAGCGATTGCAACGGCGACATCGAGTCGGTCTACACGAAGGACCAACTCCTCACGAACATCACGCTCTACTGGGTGACCAACAGCATCACGTCGTCGACGCGTCTCTATTGCGAATCGACACGAGCCAGCGGTATGGCGGCTCTCGACCACGACGTTCCGATGGGCTGCGCGATC
>JAYGDB010000043.1:0-1837 GCA_046583095.1 Myxococcota bacterium
TGCTCGATGGAGATCGTCGGTGAGAGTCCGCGGATCGTGTCGTAGCGCGGCTTTTCCATCTGCCCGAGGAACTGCCGCGCGTAGGCGGAGAGCGACTCCACGTAGCGGCGCTGGCCTTCGGCGTACAGCGTGTCGAACGCCAGGGAGGACTTGCCCGAGCCAGAGACGCCCGTCATGACCACCAACTTCTTCTTGGGGATCTTGACGTTGACCGACTTGAGGTTGTGCTCCCTGGCCCCCTTGATGTGGATGTGATCGAGCTCCGTGAACCTGGCAGCCATGGGTCGGTTGAGGATAGAGCAGGCTCCGTTTGCGGGCCGTGTGTGACAGGCGTGCCTGCAGTTAGGACACGGTCGTTCTTCTCGCCAGCGTGCAGCCGCTAATGCTCAGCCGCACCCGGGCGATGCTCGAAGACGTCCAGGTAGTAGCCGCTGCCGGGGGTCGTCTCGGCCCGGAACGTGAACTCGCGAACGAAGCGGTACTCGCGGCCGAAGACCGGGTGCTCGGCGATCTCCCGATCGAAGGGCCAGGCGCCGATGAGGTGCAAGCGGCCGGGCTGCTTCTCGATCGGGGCCACGTTCCAGATCACGATGATTCCGGGTCGGCGTTCGAGCACGTAGCTTGCGGTTCCGGGCCGGTCGCCGTACTTGCCGGGGAGGCGCGCGATCGTCGCGTCCGCGAGACCCCAGAGATCGATCACCGGCAGCCCGCTCCAGAACGCGATGGCGCCCGCATCTCCCAGCGCCACCCAGGTTCCGTCGGGCTGGCTCTGCGCCAGCCACTTCCCGAGTGCGACGTGTGCCCTCTCGAGCCCCGCCGCATACTGGTTGCGCGTGTCGCTCAATGCGAGATGGCCCCAGCCCGAGAACACGACTGCGATCACCACCGCGGCTGCCAGCGCACGTTTTGCTCGTGGGCCGGTCAGGCTACGAGCGCCTTCGTCGGCAAGCACGAAGAGCGGCGGCAGCGCCGGTGCCAGGAAGCGAAACTCCCCCATGTACTCGCTACCGGACCAGAGGTCGAAGGCCAGGCGGAAACCGACAGCCCCCCAGAGCAGCATCAGCCACTTGCCTGCGGCTTCCCGATTTCGCAGCCCGAAGACAGCGAGAGTCGTGGCGACCCAGAGACCCACCGCGGGGACTCCGGGGTCGAAGCCCGCGAAGCCGGCCAGGTCCGCAGCCCCGTCCGCCAGCCGGGCCAGGAGATCTCCGGTCGCCTTGGCGTAGAAGGTGTTGGGAAGGGGCGATCCGTAGTACCAGAGCCGCCAGGCGATGTGCCCGAGCACCGGGGGCAGAGCGGCGAACGCAAAGGCCCGCGCCCACGCGAAGGCAGCCCCCCGGTGAAAGAACAGGACCACCGCCGGCAGCGCCAGCAGTAACGGCAGGGCTTCCGGCCGTGTCCAGATGCATCCGGCAGCGAGCACGCCCACCCATGTGCCGCTCCGGCGCGACGGCTCTGCGAGGCTCGCCCGAGCGCATTCCATCATTAGCACCATGAAGAGGGGCGTCTCCATCCCGTCACCGCAGTTGGCGATGAAGACGGGATTCGCCGCGAGCAGCAGCACCAAGTAGCGGCGTCGGGCGGCGCCGCCGGGCCCCGGGAAGGTGTAGCTCCGCCACAGCACGAAGAGCCCGAGGCCCAGGCCCGAGAGCTTGACGAACGTCAGGGCCGACCCGGTCGGGAGCAACGCGAACACGACCGCGATCCCCAAGGTCCACGAGAAGGGGGTGTACCCCTCGATGGTCTCGCCGGGGTTGAAGACGAGGCCGAGTCCGTCTGCCCAGTTCTTCGCGTAGCGGAAAGTGATGAAGGCATCGTCGAGCCAGAACTCGCGGTA
>JAYGDB010000114.1:0-22285 GCA_046583095.1 Myxococcota bacterium
TTCCTGTGCGGTTACGAAGAACTGCTCGCGCACCTTCACCTCGACGACTGCCATCTCGTGGGCCGGCAGCTCGTCGAGGGCCCGAACTGGAAGCTCGCCTTCGACGGCTACCTCGACTTCTATCACCTGCCGGTCCTGCACAAGAACTCGTTCGGCTCGAAAATCCCGAGCGACGCGCTCTATGACGCCTGGGGGCCGCACCAGCGCGTGAGCATGCCCAACCCCGCCTACCTCGAGCTCGAGCAGAAGCCCGAGAAGGACTGGGACCCGGCAGCGCTGATCGCGGGGGTGTGGACGATCTTCCCGCACGTGTCGATCGCGGACTTCGACGCCGGCGGCAAGCTCTACATGGTCTCCCAGCTCTTCCCCGGCGCCACGCCCGAGGAGTCCGTCACGGTGCAGAACTTTCTCGCGACCACGGAGCCCGACGCCGAGCGCGAGACGCAGATCGAGAGCACCATGAGCTTCCTCGAGCACGTAGTCCGGGACGAGGACTACTACACGGGCAACCGCATCCAGAAGGCCGTCAAGACCGGCGCGAAATCCGAAGTCCTGTTCGGCCGCAACGAGGGCGGCGGCCAGCGCTTCCACCGCTGGCTGGAAGCGTTGCTCGGGACCGACGACGCCCAGCTCTCGAAGCTGTTCGCAGAAGGGATCGAGTGAGCGGGATCGACCAGGCCGCGTGGGCGACGCGCATCCGGGCGCAGATGGACTTCGAGTGGAAGCGCGAGGGGCCGCCGGAGGGATTCCCGGTACTGCCGCCGATCCCGACCGGGCGCTACACCGACCCTGCGTTCTACGCACTCGAGCAGCAGCACCTGTGGAAGAAGTCGTGGCTGCTCGTGGGTCGCGACGAGGATTTCGAGGGGCCGGGCAGCTTCCGGACCTACGACCGCACCGGCTCACCGCTGCTGCTGGTGCGTGGCAACGACGGAGTCCTGCGCGGCTTCTTCAACACCTGCCAGCACCGGGGCGCACCCGTCGTCCGAGACGCCTGCGGCGCCGCCAAGCGGCTCCGCTGCCAGTACCACAGCTGGACGTACGACCTCGACGGGACGCTCCTGCAGGTGCCCGACCGTCGTGACTTCGGCGACCTCGACGAGTCGAGGCGGAACCTCAAGCCGGTGCGCTGCGAGATCTACGACGGCTGGGTGTTCGTAAACGAAGACCCGAATGCAACTCCTCTACGCGAGTGGCTGGGACCGATCGCGGATGAGTGGTCGCCGCTCGGGGGTGCGGAGCTTCGGGCTCACGGCACACGGCTCGAGCGCATCCCCGCCAACTGGAAGATCGTCTCCGACGCTTTCCTCGAGACCTATCACCTGCAGACGATCCACGCCCAGAGCGTCTCGAAGCTCCTCGACCACCGCGGCGCGGCCATGGGCCTGTTCCAATACGGCCACTCGCGGATGGTGACGCCCAAGTGGAAGGAAGCGATCGAGAAGCAGAGCGAGAACGGGATGCCCTTGCCCGATATCCCCGGCCTCGACCCGCTCTTCTCGGAAACCAACCCGGCCTACAGCGTGTTTCCGAACCTGATCACACCGCTCGACACGATCGGCTTCCCGTTCATCTTCTTCTGGCCCATCGATGCCCAGACCACGGACGTCGAGTGGACCTTCTACGGCCCGCCGGCTGTCACCCCGGAGCACGAGAAGACCTGGGAGATGTTCATCCACGTCTTCGACGCGGTCATGAACGAGGATTTCATGAATCTCGCCCCGATGCAGCAGTCGATCTCGTCGGGTGCCCTGGAGTCGATCCCGCTCAGTTACCAGGAACGCCGGATCTACCATCTGCACGAAGAGATCGACCGGGTGATCGGAATCGAGAAGATCCCCGACGAACTTCGCGTCGCACCGCGTCTCGAACCTCTCTGGGAAGAGATTCAAAGCTGAGGAGGTTGCCTTGCAGGACTTCACCGGAAGAACGGCTGTCGTCACCGGCGGTGGCAGCGGCATCGGCCGCGGGATCGCACTCGGCCTCGCCGACGAGGGCATGCGGGTCGCACTGCTCGACCTCAACCTCGACGGCGCCCAGGCAGTCGCCCGGGAGATCGAGGGCCGGGGCGGAGAGGCGCTCGGCTTGGAGGCAAACGTCACATCTTCGGAGTCGCTCGCGGGCGTCGCGAAGGAGGTCGTCGCGCGCTTCGGGGGCGTCCACGTGCTGTGCGCGAACGCGGGCGTGATGCTGCCGATCGGTCCGCTGATCGAGAAGAGCGAGAGCGACTGGGAGTACGTGTTCTCCGTCAACATGCACGGGGTCGTCAAGACCGTGGACGCGTTCCTGCCGCACCTGCGCGCGGCCGACGAAGCCCACATCGTCAACACCGCCTCGCTCGGCGGAGTCGTCTCCGTGCCACAATTTCCGATCGGCGTGTACATTGCATCGAAGTACGCCTGCGTGGGTTACTCGGAGTGCCTGCGCTACGAACTCGGCCAGCAGGGAATCGGCGTCTCGGTGCTGTGTCCCGGCGTCGTCCAGTCGGAGCTGTATCGAACCTCGGCCGCGCAGCGTCCCGAGCGCTTCGGGGGACCCGAGGTCGTGACCCCGCCCGGGATCGACGCGAACGCGTCGACCGGAGGCCCTCCCCAGGCCCTGCCGGCCGAAGCCGTGGGACCGATCGTCGTGCGCGGTATCCGCGAGAACCGGCTCCACATCTTCACGCACCCGAGCGCGCTGCCCATCGCCGAGCAGCGCTTCGCGACGATGCGCGCCGACTTCGACGCCGAAGCGCGCGCCCAGGGGGAATCGAAATAGGAACGCAGAACAGTCGGCAGCCGGCACCAACGGGCATTGATGCGCACCCAGAGAGCCCCGCGGCCAGGAAGAGATTGATTTTAACGCGTTTTAATGGTTGAATCGAAGCGCGATGGCAGACCTCACCCGCAGGCAGCAGATGGACGCGCGCCGCGAGCGCATCCTCGAAACGGCGCGCGGGCTGATCGAGAGCCGCGGGTACGAGGGCCTCACGATGCGCGACCTCGCGGGTAGCAGCGGCGTGACAGTGCCGACCGTCTACAACCTCGTCGGAAGCAAGGAAGAGGTGCTCTTCGCGGCCGTCAAGGAGCAGACCCGGCGCTTCGTCGCAGACCTGCAGCGCGCCCGCGGTGACCTGATCGCTGTCGTCGACGCAACCGTGAGCCAACTTCTCCGCCGCCCCCGCTACTACCGTGCGCTGGTGCTCGTGCTTCTCGGTGCGGAGCTCACCGACCCGTCCCGTCGCCACGTCGCGGGCGCCGTGGCGCGCGAGATCGCGATCGCGCTCGACGAACTTTTCGAAGCCGGCGATCTCGCGCCCTGGGTCGACCTCGCCGCGCTGGGCGAGCGACTGCACGCACATCTCGACATGACATCGATCGAGTGGGCGCGGGGTGGGCTGTCGGCGGCGGCGCTGCGGGCTGCGGCGCGCTTCGAGGCGGCCACCACGATGCTCGGAGTCACGTCCGGCACGAGCCACGTCGCGTTCGAGAAGATTGCCCGCGAGAGCCAGGGCGATGCGCTTCGCCGGCGCCGAAGGGTCGCAGCGTGAAGCTCCGTCACCCCCGCACCGGCGGCATCTACACCGCGCGCGATGACGGCAGCGTAGAGGTGGAGGACCGCAACGGCCGCCGGGGTGTCTTCCAACCCGACGGTACCTGGCTGAAGGGCGAACTGCGCGAGGCCGATCCGCACCTGCTCGGCTTCGTCGCCGGGCCTTCGATTACCCGTAGCGGGCCGACCGGGCCCGCGACTCCAGAACCGGACGGCCTGGGTGGCGTATCGGTGCCCGACCTAACTGCAACTTCCCGGAACCCCACCGGAACAGGGAGCGAGAAAGACATGGATCTCGGACTCAACGGACGCAAGGCACTCGTCACCGCCGCGACCCGCGGCATCGGGCTCTCAATCGCACAGACCCTCGCCGATCAGGGCTGCGATGTTGCCGTCTGTGCGCGCGGAGCAGCAGGACTCGAGACGACCCAGAAGGATCTCGAGGCACGCGGTGTCAAGGCCTTCACCCGGGCTGTCGACGTCGCGGACGGCGATGCGCTGAAGCTCTTCATCACGGATGCCGCCGAGGCGCTCGGCGGCCTGGACATCTTCGTCAGCAACGCGAGCGCGGGCGGCGGACCCGGGGAGAGCGCCTGGCAACCCACCTTCGACGTCGACATGATGGGCGCAGTCCGCGGGATCGGTGCCGCGACGCCGTCCCTGGCCGAGTCGGACGCCGGCTCCATCGTACTGATCAGCTCGACGGCGGCCCTCGAGTACCTCGGCATCCCGCAGGCCTACAACTCCATGAAGGCGGCCCTGATCAGCCACGCCTCCGACATGTCGCAGGCATTGGCGCCACAGGGCATTCGCGTGAACGTGGTGTCCCCCGGCCCGATCTACTTCGAGGGCGGAAACTGGGAGATGATCAAGCAAGCCATGCCCGCCATGTACGAAGGCGCGCTCGCCCAGTGCGCAATCGGCCGCATGGGCACGCCCGAGGAGGTGGCACGCGCCGTCGTCTTCCTGGCGAGCCCGGCCGCGAGCCTGATCACCGGAGCCAACCTGGTGGTGGACGGTGGCTTCACCAAGCGAGCCGCGTTCTAACAACCCGATCGAGGAGACGAAGCCATGACGATCGAGCCTCTCCTACCCGCCCCGACCGGCCAGGGCCCGCGCTCTGCCGGGATCTCGTACCAGCAGCTGCTCGACAGCGATACGCGGCCGGTCCCCGAGGTTCTGCGTCTCGAGTCGGCTCGAGAGCTGCCGGTCGTGCGCGTTCCCCTCGAGCGCTACACGTCGGCGGAGTTCCACGACCTCGAAGTCGAGAAGGTCTGGAAAAAGGCGTGGCAATTCGCGTGCCGCGAGGAAGAGATCCCGGAGCCCGGCGATCACAGCATCTACGAGATCGCCGAGATGCAGGTGCTCATCGTGCGCGGCGAGGACCGGGCGATCCGAGCGTTCCCCAACACCTGCCTGCACCGGGGCCGCGCTCTCAAGGAGCGGGCCGGACGCAGCGAAGAGCTGCGGTGTCCCTTCCACGGCTGGACCTGGAACCTCGACGGCAGCCTCAAGGAGGTGCCCTGCCGCTGGGACTTTCCGCACGTCGAGCGCGACGAGTACCACCTGCCCGAATTCCGCACGGCCACCTGGGGCGGCTTCGTCTTCATCAACCTGGACCCGAATTGCGAATCGTTCGAGTCCTACATCGGCGACCTTCCGAATCACTTCGAGCGCTGGCCGCTCGAGGATCGATACAAGGAGGCGCACATCGCGCACCTGCTGCGATGCAACTGGAAGGTCGCGCAAGAAGCCTTCATGGAGGCCTACCACGTCGTCGCGACCCATCCCCAGATCCTCTCCGGCATCGGGGACTCGAACTCCCAGTACGACGCCTGGGACAACTTCTCGCGCGCCATCACCGCGAACATGACACCCAGTCCGCACATCGACTATGTGCCCGACGAACAGGAGATGCTCGGGGCGATCGTCACCACGAGCCTCGATGCCGAACCCTTCTTCCGGGTGCCCGAGAACATGACTGCGCGGCAGTTGATGGCGCAGATGGCGCGCCTGCAGCTGCAGGCGGCCGTCCCGTCGGTGACCTCCCTGACCGACGCCGAGTTGAACGATTCCTTCTACTACACGCTGTTTCCGAACTTCCATCCCTGGGGTGCTTACAACCGCATTACTTATCGCTTCCGACCGTACGGCAATGACCCCCACTGCTCGATCATGGAGGTGATCTACCTGTCTCCGTTCCGCGGGCGTCGCCCCCCGCCCTGCGACGTCCACTGGCTGGACTTCGACGAGCCGTGGACCGAAGCGCCCGAGCTGGGCCCGCTCTGCAAGATCTTCGCCCAGGACACCTTCAACCTGCCGAAGGTGCAGCTCGGACTGAAGAGCGCGCAGCACACCCACGCGACCTTCGCGAACTACCAGGAGACGAAGATCCGCCACTTCCACACGCTGCTCGAGAAGTACATCGCGGCGTGACCCGGGCGGCACTGGAGATTCGGATCGACCGCACCGCATGCCGGGGTACGCAGGCCTGCACGCGGCACGCGCCCGGGACGTTCTCACTCGGAAGTGATGGCAAGAGCCGGGCAGCAGATGCGCCCCGCGAGGACGAGGCCCGGATCCGCGCGGCCGCGCGAGCGTGTCCCTTCTTCGCGATCGAGATTCGGCCGCGCTCCGCGTCGGCAACCGGACCCTGATCGCCGGCTAGATCCGCACCGCGTTCAGCGTGCGGTGCGGAACATCGGCTGAACGCGCGCGCCGTCTTCGGGCATCACGACACAGTCGCGGTGCGCCTCGAAGCCATGGCGGTAGTAGAAGCTCAGGTTTCGGGGGTTGGAAGAGTCGAGGTAGACGGCCGTGTGCGCGGCATCGGCCTCCTCGAGCATCGGCTCGAGCAACTCGGCTCCGAGGCCGGCACCCTGCCGCCCCGGACGAGCCGCGATCGCGTTCAGGTACCAGTGCGTCTCGTCCGGATGCTGCGCGAGGCCGCCGAGCCCTTCGAGCACGAGCTTCGTCCGCTCGCCGTTCCACGGCGCGATCAGCGCAATGAAGTCAGGCATCACGTCGGCATCGACCCCGCGAGCCTCGGGCATGGCCCATAGAGAGGCCGCGGAGTCGTCCTCGGTCAGGAACATCCGCCCATCACTGCCGTATAGTTCGATCCAGAAACGGAACCACTTCGCGAGCGCTTTGCCGCGTGTCTCCGGGTCGACGAAGATCCAGCTCATGAAGGGGTCTTCGTAGAACCCATCGACGAGCACCTCGACCAGCGTCTCGCCCGGAGCCGTGACTGCGCGAATCGGGGGCACGCACCGATTCTCAGGAAGCTGCTGGTCGGAGTCAAATGGTTCTGGGATAGAATCAGTGCTTCATCGCGTTCGGGAGGAATCACGATGGGAGATTGTGACGGCAAGGTGGCGTTCGTGACCGGCGCGAGCCGCGGAATCGGGCGCGCTATCGCGCGTCGTTTCGCGGCCGAGGGCGCCTCGATGGTGTTGTGCGCGTCGCGCATGGGCGCACACGGATCGCTCGAGGGCACGCTCGAGGACTCGGTCTCCCAGATCCAGGCCGCGGGCGGCAAGGCGGCGGCCGTTGCCGCAGACCTTTCGGACGTCGAGGCGCGCCAGGGCCTGATCGAGCGCGCGAGCCAGCCCTTCGGTCCGATCGACATCCTGGTCAACAACGCGGCCGGCGCGCGCATGAAGCTTCCGAGCGAGGCCACCACCGAGGACCGGAACTTCATGTACGAACTCAACCTCAACGCACCCATCGACCTCGCCCAGCAGGCGATCCCAGACATGAAGCAACGCGGTGGCGGCTGGATCCTGAACATCGGCAGCGCCACCGCCCTGCAGCCCGCCGTGCCCTACCGCGATTCGAAAACCGCGGCTCTCATCATCGGCCCGTACGGCGCCACCAAGGCCGCCCTCGATCGTTACAGCCAGGCCCTCGCGCACGAGGTCGCCGAATACGACATCTTCGTGAACGCGATGGCGCCGGTGGCAATCGTGCTGACCCAGGGCGCCGACTACGTACGCGACATCGCCCGCAGGAACCCCGACATGGTGGAGCCAGTCGAGATGATGGCGGAAGGAGCGCTCGAGTTGTGCACGGGCCGGCACGTGGGGCGCGTGGTCTACAGCCGCGACATCGTCCACGAAACCGGTCGCAAGGTGAGAAGCCTCGATGCCCGGGAGGTTCTCGGCGACGCGTTCATGGAGGCCGACGTCGAGGCAACCGCCTGAGTTCATGCTCTTCTATTTCGACTTCGCGAACTACTTCAAGATGATCGGGCTGGCCCGGAATGAGGCCGTCCCGAAGGCCCGGTACTACTACCTCGCGATCTTGCTCTTCGCGGTTCCGATCGTGGCGACCTTTCACGCCATCTGCTTCTTCTTGGATGGCATTCTCTTTCCCGGGCTCTGGAAGGTGAAGATCGTCGAGCCCGTCTTCATGGTCGGACACGCCCGTAGCGGAACGACCTTGACGCACCGGCTCATGAGCCGGGACGAGGGGCGCTTCAGCTCGTTTCTCCTCTACGAGTGCTACTTCCCCTCGCTGCTGCAGAAGAAGTTGATCCGCGCGGCGATCCGGCTCGACGCGCGGCTATTCGCGGGCTTCCTCGCGAAGCGGGTCGCCGCCTGGGAAGAGCGCCGCTACGGCCCGTCCCGCCACATGCACGCCATGGGGCTCACGATCCCCGACGAGGACGACATCTCGCTCTATTACTCGATGGCGTCGGGCTTCTGGATCACCAAGATGCCCTACATGGGCGACCTCGACTTCTACCACATGAACGACTGGCCCGAGGCGAAGCGCCGGCGCTACAACGACATGTACCGCAAGCTGATTCGCCGCCAGCTCTATCTGAACGGACCCGAGAAGACTCACATCGCGAAGAATCCGCTGTGGGCGGGGCGCGTCGAGTCGCTCGTGCAGGCATTCCCCGATGCGAAGTTCGTCGTCAACGTTCGCGACCCGCGCGACACGATCCCGAGCCTCCTGAAACTGGTCAGCAGTGGCTGGAGGCAGCTCGGTTGGGAGGAAGCGCGGCAGCAGAGATGCTTGCAGATCTTGGCCAACCAGTCGTGGCACAGCTACCGACACCCGCTGGAAACTCTCGCCGCGCATCCGGAGACCCGGGGCGCGGTAGTCGACTATCGCGACCTCACGTCTGATCCGGCCGCGACCATCGAGCAGATCTACCGGGACCTGGGCCTGCCGATGTCCGACGCGTTCCGGCAGACCCTCGCCAGCGAGGGCAAGCGCGAGCACAAGACGAGCCACAGCTACAGCCTCGAGGAATTCGGCCTCGAGGGCGACGTGATCCGCGAGCAACTCGGAGATCTCTTCGAGCGCTTCGGGTGGGAAGCCGACGACGACGCATCGTAAGCCCCGCCGATTCAAGGAGAAGCATGATGCCCGATCCGCAGAAGGACCTGCGCGCCGCCTGGGACGAGATGATCGAGAGCCTGCAGCGCGCTCGTGACGCGATCGACCAAAGCGATCTGATGCCCGCGCCGCAGAACGCGCGCAATCTCGCCGAAGGCCACCGCTACCTGATGGGATTCGTGCACAGCGCCATCGAGCGGGCGTTCCACGAAGACCCGGTGCGTCCGCACTTCCGCAACGCGCTCTCGATCATCAACCGGGCCACCATCGACAACGCGGACGCCGTCTACTTCTATGCACCGATCGACGGACGCGAGCAGTACCGGATCCGCGGACGGGTGGAAGACGGCCGCAAGACGCCGCACTACATCATCTTCGAGACCAGCTCGGGGGTGCTCGCCGGCGACTCGGGCGACCTGCGAGAGCTGACACCCGGTCTGAAGACCCAGACCGGGCGCCTCGACTCGAGCCAGCTCCACATCGGGGAGGACGGCAGCTTCGAGATCCTGCTCGCGCCCGAGCGCCCGCAGGGACACACGGGCAATTTCATCTCGACTCTGAAGCGGGTCGGCCACCCGCACCCGACCGATCCGGACATGCCGCCCGAGCGCTACGCCAACTACGTCAGCGGTCGTCAGCTCTTCAACGACTGGGAGCACGAGGACGCCGTCCACTTCGAGGTCTACCAGATTGGCGCCGAGGGAACCGCGCCTCCCGCCTACGGGCCCGAGCAGGCGGCCGCCGAGCTGCGACGCTGCGGCGAACTGGTCCGCAATCAGATGCAATTCTGGAACGCGTTCTGGACGATCCTGATGGGAACCTACGGTCACCGCGAAGGAGGCATCCCGGGCGTCGAGTTCCCGCGCAACGCCTTCAACAAGGTCAACGCCGCCTCGGGTGCCACCGGCGGGGGCATGAGCACGAACCTCTACGCGGGCGGCGTCTTCGAGCTGGGTCCCGACGAGGCGCTCGTCGTCGAGAACCAGATCCCGCTCGAGCCCCAGTACATCGGCTTCCAACTCGGCAACCTCTGGGGCGAGTCGATCGAGTACGCGAACAGCCTGGGCAGCCTCAACGGCGCCCAGAGCGAAGTGGACCCGGACGGAGTCATCCGTCTCGTGGTCGCCCACCGCGACCCGGGCGTGGCGAACTGGCTCGACACTACGGGTCATCCCGAGGGTTTCTTGACACCCCGCTGGGCCTACAGCGAGACGCCGCCACCCGAAAGCTGGCCGCGCATCAGCGCCAGGAAGGTCGCCTTCGACGAAGTCCACAAGCACCTGCACGCGGACACCCGGCGAGTCAGCCCCGAAGAGCGCCGCGAGCAGATCCGGATCCGCCAACGTCACGTCCAGCGGCGCTACCGCGCCTTCTAGCCGCAAGCCCCGCGGCTAGGTGTCGCCGCCGGCGTCCTGGATCCGATCCCGCACGTTCGTGAGCCGCGCGCGCGCGGCCCGCTGCGCTTGCTTCGACACCTCGGGGATCACGTCTCCCGGCATCGGGGGCAACCCGAAACCGCTGTACACGACCTTGCGGGGTCGATCGAGGGGCCGATGCGCGCGGTGCAGCGTGTCACTGCAGTGCACCGTGATATCCCCGGTTCGGGTCTCCAGCTTAATCGGTTCAAGATCCAGGCTCTCGTCGCGACCTGCGGTCTGCACGTTCGCACGATGCGAGCCGGGCACGACGCCCAACGCCCCACAGCGCTGATCGGCGCCCGTCACCGAGATCCCGACCGTCAGCCCGCTGCACGAGTAGGAGTGACCGCCCTGCCCGCAGTCCTTGTGCCAGGGCAGGTCCGAGAGCCCGGTCTGGATATCGAGCGGCTTGACGAGCCCCTCGGCGCCCATCTTCGAGCCGTCGTGGCCGTCACCCGTGAGGTCCGCGACCCACTGCAGCCGCTCGTCCTTCAGAAGTTCTCGAAGCGCCGCGGATTGCTCGTGGAACCAGAGGATGCGAACCGGTTGCTTCACCCCCTCCGAATCACCGGCCCACCAGGAGGCCCCGTCGTCGGGCTCGGCGCGCGCGAGAGCCGCGTCGATATCTGCTGAAACCTCGGCCATCTCGGATTCTTCGAAGACACCCGTGACGTGGAGAAATCCCGCTTCGTGCAGGAAGTGGGCGATTTCTTCGCGGTCGTCGTCGAGGTGGAAGTGGCGGCTCAGGTCGAGCGGGCCGCCGTCGCGATCCCGGAGCACCACGTCCCCGGCCTCGTGAACGGGCCGGGCGTCGAGCAGAGCGCGGAAGACCGGCTCCCAGCCGATCCAGCCATCGAAGACGGCGCGGTCCACCTCCACCATCGAGGTCATCGCGAGACCCATCGTGGTGCGCTGATCCTGAACCAGCTCCGACAGGGCTTTGGCGCCCAACACGGCGACCGCGGCGGCACTCCTCTCACCTTCTTCGAGCCGCAGCTTGCCGTCGCGCTCCGCGAGCGTGACGCTGCGGCCCTCGACGCTCAGGCCGAGGGAAGGAAGCTCCTTGTAGAGCACGCCGCGACCCGCAAGTTCCGAGTTTCGCTCGATCGCCTCGGGCAGGATCGCATCGAAGATCTCGTCCCTCGGAACGTCTCGAACATCGCGGCGGAGACGAGTTCGGCTGTCGATCGACATGCGCAGCGCCCTCCCGGAGTGAAGGGAGTATACAGCGATGTCGGATCGCGCAGAACCGCGCGCAGGAGTAGCATCGGGACATGAGCGAACGCCGCTACGACCCCGACTTCGAGCCGATCTTGCCCCTGCTTCCGACCGAAATGGACTTCTCGAGCACCGAGAAGGTCGAGGAGGTTCGCAACAGCCGCGCCCTGTTCGTGGAACCTCCGCCCGACCGCGAGGACGTGCTGAAAGAAGACCGAGACGTGCCCGGCCGCGCCGGCGACCCCGACGTGCCGATCCGGATCTACCGTCCGAAAAACACCCCGGACGGCCAGTTGCCCTGCGTTTTCGAGATCCACGGTGGCGGCTTCATAATCGGCAACATCGACATGATGGACGCCTGGTGCCAGCGAGTCAGCGCCGAGGTGGGAGCCGTAGTCGTGTCGGTCGAGTATCGACTGGCCCCCGAGCACCCGTTTCCGGCCGGCGTCGAGGACTGCTACGCGGCTCTCTCGTGGACCGCAGAGCAGGCCGCCAGCCTGGGCGTCGATCCGGATCGCATCGCGGTGGCCGGGCAGAGCGCCGGCGGCGGACTCGCCGCTGCGACTGCCCTTCTCGCTCGGGACCGCGGGGGGCCGAAGCTGTGCTTCCAGTTGCTCGAGATCCCCGAACTCGACGATCGCCTGGAAACGCCTTCCATGACCGCCTTCACCGATACGCCGCTGTGGAACCGCCCGAACGCGGTCTGGAGCTGGCGCCACTACCTGGGCCCCGACCACCAGGGCGAGGTGTCAGCCTACGCGGCGCCGTCGCGGGCCAAGGATCTCTCAGGCCTGCCGCCCGCCTATGTCTCGACGATGGAGTTCGACCCGTTGCGCGACGAGGGCATCCTCTACGCCCTCGGTATGCTGCAGGCAGGCGTATCCGTCGAGCTTCACTCCTACGCCGGCACCTTCCACGGCTCGGCGATGCTGCCCAACGCCGACGCCTCCGCCCGCAACCTCGAAGAGGTCATCCACCTGCTGAAGCGAAAGCTCCAGCTCGCGCCGCGCTAGGGAACGCGGGGCCGAAGCAAGCCGAAGACCCAGCGCGGCGGAAGCTCACCCGCCGGAGCGGTCGCCTGGGTGTCGTCGCGGTACATGCCGTCGAGGGTCGTCTTCAAGTGGCCCGCGTAACTCGCCAGACGCGGCGTCCCGGGCCAGCTTCCGACGCCTTCGATCACGACGAGCGGTCGCGTCTCTCGTAACCGGGCCGAGAGCCGACTTCCCCCGTCGCCCCCGGCCATTCCCGGATACAGCTGCGAGAACGGCCAGGGAAAGTAGCGATCGCTGAGGAAGTAGTAGTAGGCCTCGTGGCCGTAGACGAAGAGCGGCTCGTTCGGCGAAACGTCGCGCTGGACGGTCTCGACGACGCGCGCCACCCAGGCATCGGATGATCGAACCCAGAGGGCGGCGCGCTCGAGGGAGAGCCGGTGCGTGAGGAAGCTGTCGTAGCGCAGCGCCAGAACGACGGTCAGCAGCAACCCGACCGCCACCGCCGCGGACGCGGCCCGAATCCGCTGGCCAGTGCCCAGCGAGAAGAGCGTCAGCAGCACGACCGGATAGACGTTGACGATGTGGGGGTAGTCGGCGCGCGGGAAGGCCGAGGCGGCGATCGCAAGGCAGATGCACGCCGACGCGACGAAGCCTGGATCGCGTCGACCTCGCCGCCACTGGATCCCGCAAGCGGCAAAGGCCAGCAGCAAGCCCAGGTACACCACGCGCGAGAAGAGTTCGACGCAGATCGACCAGGCTTCGGTCGCGCCCGGAAGCAACCCGCGGTGGATCATCTCGTTCATCAGGATCGGCAGGTACGGGCTTCCCGCGCCTTCGCGAAGCTGCCCGAACTCCCACCAGGCGAGCGGCGGCAGCAGCGAGACACCACTCGTCGGCAGGTAGCCGGTGAACGGGCGGACGAAACCACTGAAGATCATCTGCCCGAGCAACCCCTCCGAGGCGAAGTAGAGCGCTGCGGGGACCGCGACCCCTGCCACCCCCGCCGCGAATGCGGTGATCTCCCGCAGTGGCCGCGCGCCCCGGAGCCCGGGCCAGAGCAACAGGGCCGCGATGGCACCACCCAGGTAGATGCCGGTGTTCTGCTTCGCGAGAACCGCCAGTCCGGTCAATACCCCGAGCACGACGAGGCGCGTCGGCGGCGCCTGGGGGTCGCGTCGCAGGAAGACCGCCAGCGCAACGACCGCAAAGGCGATCGCCAGATCGGAGTAGAGATAGGCGGTGAAGTTCGGAAACGCCCAGAACTTGAGAGCCAACAGAGAAACACCGCAGAGGGCGGCTCGCTCGCGACTCGTGAGCCGCAACGCAGCCGCATAGACACCGAGGACCATCGCGCACCAACTCGCCCCGGCCAGTGCCCGGGCCACGGAGAGATGCTCGCCGAAGATCGACATCGCCAAGGCCAGCAGATAGGAAGACCCCGGCAGGGGATAGGCATCGATCTCTCGATAGAAGACGCCACCCCGCAGGATCTTCGCCGCCGCCGTGAGGTACGCACCTTCGTCTGGGTTCGGCAGGCTGCGATCCGCGAGCCAGTAGGCAGCGCCCGCGGCCAGCACCAGCAGCAGCGGGGCGAAGACGACGGGGCGGACGATCCGATCGAGTCTCACTCGGGGCAACCTAGCGTGCCCTCAGAAGCGTCTCAGAATGCGGTCCATCAGGCGATCCGAAATTTTCGTGTGCCCCTTCACGAACGTATACAGCCTGAGCAGCATGCGATCCGCGGTGATCAGCACCCTCCTCGCGAGCGAATCACCGGGTAGGGGCCGGTAGTTCGTCGACGAGAGTTCGAGTTCCTTGCCCTCGTCCCGGTAGTAGTAGAGCAGCAAGCTCTTGCGGCTCACCCCGGACGGACAGCTGAGCTTCTCCGGGTGACCGTGGTATGACTTCTCGAGCGTTTCGAAGATGACGCAGCGATTGAAGAGCGGCGGAATCGACTGGATGCACTCGCTGAGATCGTCGTTCCACAACTCGAGGTTGCCGTTCCACTCCTCCTGCCAGTCCTTGTTGAGGTAGAGGAGCAGGTTGATGTGGCGGCTCCAGTTCCGGTACTTCGTGTGGGCGAGAAAGTCGGTGTGCACGTTCAGGAAGCCACCACGCTGCACCAGGTGCATACCCGCACCCTCGAGACTCGGATCGGAGATCAGCCCATCGATCCCCGAGAGCTCGGTCATCACGTCGACGGCCGGCTGGGACTGGAGGGCTCCGACGACGCGCTGGGTCGTCGGCGGCATCAGTTCGAGATCGGTGATCGCGAGCTTGCGCTCGTTGTAGTGGTGATAGTGCTTCCAGGACTCCTCGCCGATCTGCTCGAACTCCTGCGCCAGCTCCTCGGCAGCCTCCACGGGCAGGAAGTCGTCGATGACGACGTGCGGATAAGGCCCGGCGCTCCGGAAGCCGTCGCGTAGCTCGGCCGCCAGCCTGTTCAGACGTTCGAACTCGAGCGCTTCCAAGGCCTGGTACTCCCGTGACCGAGGATGCTCGAAAAGCCGCTCGACGACCACTCGCCGGCAAGCGTACCAGCGCGCGAGATGACCCGAGGGGATCGAGAGGCCGAAAGCAGTCGCCAGGCACTCCCGAGGAGGAAGCAGCGTTCGGGCTCGTCTCGTACGACGCCATGCTCGACCCACCCGCCTCCGGCTCTGGATACGGCTTCGCTGGTGCCCCAGCGCAAGACGACGGATATGCTCCCGCGCGTGTCCGCGCCCTCGGCTGCGAACCCAGGCCCCTCGAGCATCGCACCGGCGTGGTGGGCGCTGGCGATCGTGCTGGCGGTGAGCTGCGCGTACGAATCGCGCTTCATCCACTACGGGCTCAATCGCATCGACGAGTCGTGGCAGCTCTACGCCGCGATGCGAATGCACGCGGGCGGCGTCCTCTACAACGACGTTCTCTGGGTTTTCCCACCGGGCCATGTGTGGGCGGCCTGGCTGGCGTGGTGGTGGGATCCGCCGGGGCTCGTGACGGCGCGCCTCATCTACGCGGCGTTCGACGTCGCGCTGGCCGGCGCCGTCTACGTACTCGCTCGGCGCTTGATGGGCCAGCCGTTCGCGGTCCTGGCCGGCCTGCTGGTGGCGCTGGCCGCACCCCGAGGCCATGCCTACCAGCTGCTCTTCGGCTTCCGCTACCTCGTCATCCCGATGCTCGCCCTGCTCGCCTTCGACCAGCGGCTACGGGGGCACGGCTCCCGCTGGATATGGATCTCGGGAGCGCTGACGGGCGCCGCGTTGGTCTTCCGCCTGACACCCGCCTTCTCGGTGAGCTGTGGAATCGCCGTGGGTCTGCTCGCGGCGCATCGGAACTGGAAGCAGTGGCTGCCCGACGGCCTGCGCTTCTCGGCCGGCCTGCTTCTCGTCACGGCCCCGGTGCTCGCCTACTTCGCATCGACGGTCGGCCTGGCGAAGATGTGGCAGGAGATCTTCGTCCACCCTCTCGCGATGCTACAGCCACTCCCGCTTCCGGAAATCGACTTCCCCGACGGGTGGAATCGCAAGAAGATCGCCGAGTGGACTGTGGCCGTGCAATTCCGGGCAATCTGGGTCTTCTACGCCGGTTATGCGGTGGTTCTTGCGGCGTCGTGGCTGCGATCCTGGCGACGGAAGCAACCCTACCCCTACGCGCTGCTCGTCGCGCTCGTCGTCTTTGCGAGCGTCTTCTTCATCCGCTCGACGGGTCGCTCCGACGAGCCCCACCTGGACTCTGTGATCCCACCCGCTTGCCTTCTCGTGGCCCACTTCCTGAGCGTCGTCTTCGACAGGAGTTGGCCCCGGGCCTGGGAGTCGGGGCGCTTGCTGGGAGCCAGCGTCGTCGCCGCGGGAACGCTGGCTTCCTGGATCTTCTTACTGGCCACCGATCGCGTCGCGTTTCCCGGGCCAAAGGGAATGCGGCCCCTGAAGAGCATCGAGGAGCACATCGTCGTGCGGCCGACCCAGAAGGCGATCGACATCGACCGTACGACACGACTCCTCCGCAGGGTGACCCAGCCCAGTGACCTCATCCTGAATCTGGGCCCGACGCCTCTCTTCTACGCGCTCAGCGGGCGGCTCGGGCCCGGTTATTTCGACGTCATCATGCCGGGGACCTTCCTCAGCGAAGAGGACGAGGCCTGGTTCCTCGCGCATCTCGAGACGGATCCGCCGGCAGCCGTCGTCTGGCCCGAGCGGAAGTTCGACAACATGAATTCCCGTTCACTCCAGCGGATCGCGCCCCGCCTGAGTGCCTGGGTGAAAAAAAGGTACAGACGGCTGCCCATCAAGCAGAATCGTTGGATCGTGATGGTTCCGCGCCAAGCGAGGCACGGCCGTCGCTGACACGCATCGATCGGCTTCTCGCATTGCAGCGGTCTCGGGCCGAGCCAATCCAATCGCTTATCGGGAGGCAGAATCGTGCTGAAAGAAAAAATCGCCCTCGTCACCGGAGCAGGCCAGGGGGTCGGCGAGGGCATCGCTCTCGCGCTCGCGGGTCATGGCGCCCGGATCGCGGCCCTCGGTCGTACGCTCTCGAAGGTCGAAGAAACCTGTCGCGAGATCGAGAAGCGGGGCGGCAGCGCCCTGCCCCTCGAAGGCGACGTCAAGAACCCGGAAGATCTCGCCCGCTGCGTCGAGCGCACTGTGGAGACCTTCGGGGGCATCCAGATCCTGGTGAACAACGCCCAGGAGGTGCCCCTCGGCCCGCTCAACGGCGTGACGGACGAGAGCTTCGAGACCGGCTGGCAATCCGGCCCGCTCGCGACCTTCCGCTTGATGAAGCTCTGCTACCCGCATCTGAAGGGCGACGGCTGCATCATCAACCTGGCGACCAGCGCGGCGCGGCGATGGGACGCTGCGAACTACGGCGCCTACTCGGCGGTCAAGGAGGCAACCCGCGCCCTCACCCGGGCCGCAGCCAGCGAGTGGGGAGGGCACGGGATCCGCACCAACGTGATCCTCCCCCACGCGAAATCCCCGGGTCTCGAGTGGTGGATGCGGGAGAACCCCGAGGAGGCCGCCGCCTTCGTCGCGACGATTCCCATGGGACGCGTCGGTGAGTGCGAGCAGGACATCGGCGAGTTCGTCGCCTTCCTGTGCTCGGAGGCCGCCGGCTACGTGAGCGGTCAGAGCATCGCCGTCGACGGCGGCCAGGCATACATGCCGTGACCGGCCCGTCGGTCTCACCGCACCTCAGGACGACGAAGCCGCGCTCGCGCGCTTGATCCTTCCCCAGAGCAACGGCGACGCGAGCTGACGCCAGAAGGTCATCGGAAAGGCCCGCAGTTCGGGAATCCCAATGTCTTCGGGCGGCTCACGGTCCTTCGGCCAGAAGAAGGTGCCGAAGACCAGATCCCAGACGATCACGTTCTGGCCGTAGTTGTGGTTGGCCTCTTGCATGATCTTCGAGTGGTGCCAGCGATGCAGCTCCGCCATCGAGAAGAAGTAGTTGAGGGGCCCGCAGCGGAGCGGCAGGTTCGCGTGCTGGAAGAAGCCGTGAACGCCCGAAACCAGCAGGAAGAGGGCAAGGACTTCGGTCTGGCAGCCCAGGGCCACCAGCGTGACGCCCCCGAGCAGACCGTCGATCAGGAGGTCGATGGGATGGAAGCGGGCGGCGTTCAGCCAGTAGAGCCGGGGCGCGCTGTGGTGGGTCGCGTGGAAGCGCCACAGGAAGTCGGTGTTGTGCTGCAACCGGTGATGCCAGTACTTCGGAAACTCCGCGGCGACCAGCGCCAGCGGCAACTGGGCCAGAAACGGCCACGTCGTCGGCCACAAGTCCGAACCGAAGCCCTCGGAGAGCCAGCCCAAAACCGACAAGCCCAGGACAGCGGCCACGGGCGCCACCACGAGCGACACCGGCGCCCCGACGCCCAGCAAGTAAGCGATGTCCGGCGCCAGATCCCCCTTCGAGTGGAGCCACGAGCGGTGCAACGGAAGCAGCCGCTCGAGGCCGAAGACGACGAGGCCCGCGGCGAAGACCAGCAGTCCGATGCTCTCCGCGGGGGGGAACTGCGTCTCGACGAGGTAGAGCCCGATCGCAATGCTGCCGCCGAGAACCGCGGGGAAGACGGTCACGGAGAAGATGCGTTCAACGCGGGTCACGCTCGGATTCTAGCGATTCGGCCGCTCGCGGCCCCGACCTCGGCTACTCGGTCGCCAACTCGTCCAGGTAGAAGACATTGCCATCCGGGTCCGAGAAGAGCGCCATGAAGCCTCCCCACGGTTGCTTGGCGGGCTCCATCGGGAAGGACACTCCCCGCGCCGAGAGTTCCTCGTGGGCGGCGACGAGATCCGGGACCGCGAAGCCGAATCCCGTGTGGCGTCCGACCAGGCCCTGGCTGGATTCGTCATCGAGGTCGACCTGGGCGAGGCCCATGCGAACGGGTCCTGCAGCGACGGACGCGTAGCCGAACTTCGGGTTGCTGAACTGCAACTCGAGGCCGAGGGTCTTCTCGAAGAATTCGACGGACCGCTCGAGGTCGCTGACGTAGAGGTTCACATAGGACAGGCTGGGAGTGTTCAAGGAGTCTCTCCTCTCGAAAGCGGCTCGGGGGATACCGGAGCCTGCATCGAAACCGTAGGCGGACCGGGTTTCGGGTGAGCGAGCAGGTAGTCGACCACTTCGCGGGCGAAGTCGCTCGAGAGTGACGGGATGTGCCCACCTCCAACGATCGTCCACAGCTCGGCAGAACCGCCGGCCGAGCAGCCGGCCGTGTATCGCGCCACCACGGTCTCGTCTCCAGCCAGGCGGGCGTCGAGATCCAGGTTCGGCGACGAAGTGTCCGGGGTGATCGAGCAGCCGTTGTAGGTCGCCCACGTCTCCGTCGTGGCCACGGCGCCGGGGTAACGGACGCCGCGCTCCAGGCTCCCGCCGGGATAGCGGATGATCTCGTCGCGGGTCCCGTGGATCTGCAGGATATGAACCGGCTCGGACGGGCGACAGGCACGGGGATTGGACCACGTCGCTCCGGCGAGGCTGGCGATCGCGGCGAACCGATCCGCGTGCTCGCAGGCCATCCGGTACGACATGAAGCCACCGTTCGAGTGGCCGACGAGGTAGATCCTGCTGGGATCGACACTGAACTTGCGACCCACCTCGTCCAACACCGCCGAGAGGAACTTCACGTCGGCCAGCGAACCCGGCCGGAGGTTGCAGCAGGCGTCGGTCGCGGCCCAGTAACGCCTCCCCCGGCGCCGGCTGCCGTTCGGATGCAGGTAGAGGAACCCCTCTTCATCCGCCAGGCGCTCGAACTGCATGTACCTCTCCATCTGCCGACCGCTGCCGCCGAAGCCGTGCAGGAGCATCACCACTGCGGCCGGGTTCGACGGGCTGTAGGACGCGGGAACGTGGACGTCGATGGTCCGGCCGTCGACCTCGATCGACTCGTCCGCGTAGCCCGCCAGCGCGGGAACCCAGAGCGCGATCGTCAGCAGGAGAACTCGCCTCATCGAGTCCGGTACTGTACACCCGGCCGGGAGCAGACCGCCCTCTTCCCGTGACAGGAGACCCAGCATGAAGATCTCGATCGGCTTTCCCCCCGGCCCGCGAGCGCGCGAGATGGCACTTCTCGCCGAGGAACTCGGCTACGACCGCGTGTGGCTGTATGACTCTGCGGCGCTCTACGAAGACATCTGGGCGCACCTGGCACTGATCGCCGACAGCACCGAGCGGATCGGGCTCGGCACCGCGGTGCTGGTGCCCAACCTGCGCCACGTGATGACCACGGCGTCGGCGATCGCGACCATCGACCGACTCGCTCCGGGACGACTCGCCTGCGCGATCGGCACCGGCTTCACAGCGCGGCTCGTTCTCGATCAGCAGGCGCTTCCGTGGAAGCAGGTGAAGACCTATGTGGAGCAGCTGCAGGGACTGCTGCGCGGGGACGTCGTCCGCATCGACGGCAAGGCCTGCCAGATGATCCACCACCCGGAGATGACCGACCCTCGACCGATCGAGGTGCCGATCCTGCTCTCGGCGTTCGGTCCGAAGGGCACCGCGATCACCCGCGAGATTGCCGACGGCTGGATGGGCATCGCTCCTCCCAGCGAGCCCTTCGAGTGGGCGGTGCAGATGGTGAATGGAACGGTGCTCGAGCCGGGAGAGTCGCCCGCTTCGGAGCGGGTCATCGACGCCGTCGGGGCCTGGCACACCGTGATCTACCACAGCCTGTGGGCCCGGCAGCCCGAGGCCGTCGACGCGATGCCGGGCGGCGCGGCTTGGCGCTCGCGGATCGAGTCGGAGCGCCCCGAAGGCCAGCGACACCTCGCGGTGCACGACGGCCACTGCACCCACGTAGTCGATCGCGACGAGACGATCTTCGATGCGCTGGGCGAGGACGTGGCCTGGGTGGGATGGGTCGGAAGCGCCGAAGATGTGCGAAAGCGCGCCGAAGCCTCCGCTGCGGCCGGTGTCAGCGAGATCCTCTACACGCCCGCGGGCACCGACCTCGAGCGCGACACCCGGGCCTTCTACCAGGCGGTCACACCACTCCAGGACTGATGCGCCGAGTCAGGTCGCGTCCGCGTACCCCGGCGGCGGGACGAAACCACCCATCTCCTCGGCGACGAGCCGCGTAAAGTCGATGGTCGCGTAGTCGTCGTACTCGGCGCCGACGGCCTGCAAGCCGATCGGCAACCCCTCGAGTGAGGGACCCGTCGGAAACACCGTGCTCGGCAGATAGGAGGCCGTGATCAGCCCCGCCCAGAAGAGCTGCTGGAAGTAGGGCTGGTCTTCGCTGTCGACCTTCAGCCTGCGGGACCCCATCTCGCTGTGATCGTGCGGGAACGCGGGCGTAGCCATCTGCGGACAGATCAGGATGTCCCACTCGTCGAAGAACTCCCGCCACGCGTAGCGCAGCTTCTCGCGGTGATTGTCCGATCGCAACCAGTCGCGGTGGCTGAGGACCGCGGAGCGGGCCTGGACCGACTCATCGGAGAAATCGTTCCGGTCCGTCTGCTCGGCGGCCCCCTTCATCGCATCGTAGACCTCGTCCGGAACCCCCGCGGTCATGATCGAGTTCAGCAAGTTCGTGTAGGTGACGTGCCCGCGCTTGCTGTCGAAATCCGGCCGAGCCCGATCCGAAACCGTGGCGCCGAGCTTCGCGAGGGTCTCGCCGATCCGGATCGCGCGGTCGGCCACCTCCTCCTCGACGGGGGCAAGCTCGTCGTTCGGCCAGATCGCGACCTTGAAGTCGCCGAGGGATCGCTTGCGCGGCTTCGGCAGGTTCAGCTGCCAACCCGGCCGATCGAGGGGCTCGGCGCCTGCCAGCACGCCCATCGCGAGCGCGAGGTCCTCGGCGCTGCGCGCGAGTGGCCCACAGACCGCGATGTCCGGGCTCGCGAGCATGTTGGGCAGCCCGTGGCCCTGGGACGGGACGGTCCCCCAGGTGGGCTTGTGGCCGTACACGCCGCAGAAGTGCGCCGGGTTGCGGATCGAGCCGCCGATGTCCGAGCCGCTTTCGAGACCGGTGAGTCCCGCGGCCAGCGCCGCCGCTGCACCGCCCGACGAGCCTCCCGGGATGCGCTTGAGGTCCCAGGGGTTGTGGGTCGTGCCGTAGATGTCGTTGTAGCTCTGGAAGTCGGCCAGGTTGAGGGGCACGTTCGTCTTGCCGAGGAAGACCGCTCCGGCTTGCTTGTAGGCCCGCACGGATTCGGAGTCGCTCGTCGCGATGTTGTCCTTGAACATCGGGACTCCCCAGGTCGTCGGCAGTCCCTCGATGTCGTAGGACTCCTTGATCGTCATCGGAACGCCGTGTAGCGGACCGGCGACGTCTCCCTTGGCGAGCCG
>JAYGDB010000116.1:0-65320 GCA_046583095.1 Myxococcota bacterium
TCGGCGAGGCCGGCCACCAGGAGAACAGCTGGCAGGTGGGGCACCTGGGCGACTCGATGGTGGTCAGCTACCCCTTGGCGAAGCAGCTTCCCACACGCCTCCAGCAAGAGATCGACCAGCTCGTGCCGGACGCAGGCTGGATCCGTGTCCATTCCCTGGCCTCGCCCGGAATGGGGCCGTTCGATTTTTACTTCGTGGCCGATCGCATCGCGGATGCCCGGCCCGACCAGGTCATCCTGCCCGTCAACCTTACGGTCCTGTCCAAGGCGTGGCGCGATGCATTCTCCCGCCCACGGCTCGGGGGACTGCTGCGCCCGTCGAGCCTGCCGGAGGCAGTCGGGCTTCCACTCGAACGGATCGGCCTGACCGCAGACCGTCTGCTCAGCTACGTCGCCGTGGTCCAGGCGGGAGGCTTGGGACCGTGGCGCGACCTGACGGCGCGGCAGGCGAAGCTCGGGGTCGCGCGGAGTTGGCTGGCAGGTCGGCTCAGTGCGGGCTTCGGGAGTGAGGCCGAGGAGCGCTTCGCGATGGATGTCTTTGCATACTTCGACCTCCGGTTCACCGATCGCAGCGGGCGACCGCGACTGACGCACGAAGGCATCCAGCACCGATTCGGCCCGGCGCTCCACGGTGTTGGCCCCAACGTCCCGCCTCTCGAACTTCTCGACGCAGCGATCCGCAGCTTCCGGGAGCGCGGGATCGAGGTTCTCGTCTACACGAGTCCTCTAAACGTCGAGCACATCGAAGCCGTTGGATCCGACAATCCGACCGGCCTCGCCCGAACCCTGACCTCGATCGAATCCGTGTCGCTTCGCGCGGGCGGCCGCTTCATCGATCTCCACGACCTGCTGCCGGATGCCGGATTTCGCGACGTCGCCGGTCACCTGAGCACCACCAACACAATCGACGGCCCGAAACAGCTCGCCAGTCGGATCGCACCGATCGTCGTCGAGACTGCGCGACGCGCTCGAGAGAGTCGCGACTGATGCCCTTCAACAGCATCCAGTTCGCCCTCTTCTTCGCCGTCGTGTGGCTGCTGCACCGGTCCCTCCCGGCCGGCGCGCGCAACGGCTTCCTGCTGACCGCAAGCCTCGTCTTCTACGGGCTGTGGGTCCCCGCCTACCTGCTGCTCCTGCTGGGAGACATCCTCGTCAACTACGCGCTCCTTCGCGTAATGGTTCGAAGTACGCGTCCGCGAATCGCCCTGGTCACGTCGGTCGTCGTCACCCTCGGCCTGCTCGCGGGCTTCAAGTACGCGGCGCTGGCGATCGAGGCATTCGCGCCCGTCTTGCGCGCTGGCTTCGGCTTCGATCCACCCATCCCGGAGATCTTTCTCCCACTCGGAATCTCGTTCTTCAGCTTTCAGATCCTGGGACTCGCAATCGACACCTATCGCCGGGAGATCGACGCCCCCGAGAGCCTCAGCCGCTACGCGCTCTTCGTTTCGTTCTTTCCGCAGCTGATCGCGGGACCGATCCTACGAGGCAGACAACTTCTGCCGCAGCTCGCGCGGGGCGCGGCACGTTCGGCAGCGCGCAGCCAGCGCGGGCTCTGGCTGATCGCGTCCGGACTCGCGAAGAAGGTGATCCTCGCCGACTTCCTGCTCGGCGATTTCGTCGATGGGGTCTTCCAAGCCCCGGGTGTGGGAAGCGCAGCGTTCCACTGGGTCGCAGCCTGGAGCTTCGCGTTCCAGATCTACTTCGACTTCTCGGGCTATACGGACATCGCGCGCGGGTTGGCACTGCTACTGGGCTTCGAACTGCCTGCCAACTTTCTCGAGCCGTACCTGTCGCGCGATCCTTCGGAGTTCTGGCGACGCTGGCACATCACGCTGTCCCGCTGGCTACGCGACTACCTCTACATCCCGCTGGGCGGCAACCGGACCGGGCAATCCCGGACGCTCGTGAACCTGATGCTCACGATGTTGCTGGGCGGCCTGTGGCACGGAGCCGCCTGGAACTTCGTCATCTGGGGTGGAGTTCACGGCGTCCTGCTCGTACTTCACCGGCAATTCGGAGGCCCGCGACAGCCGGAGAGGGAAACCGACTGGCGCGACGCACCGCACGTCTTCCTGACCTTCAACCTCATCTGCATAGCCTGGGTGTTCTTCCGGGCGCCCAGTTTCGAAGAGGCCATCCACTTCATCGCGGGGATGCTCGGCTCTGGGCCCGGGACCGGCTGGCCCGTACTGCCGACGCTGGTGGTGTTGTGTTGCGCGGGGATCCATGTCCTCGAGCGCTGGCTGCGACTGCATGGCGCTTCCCTTCGCGCCGCACTGAACCGCCGCTGGTGGGGGCCGCTCCTCCAGGCAGCGGGCCTGGGTGGACTGACCGGCCTCGCGATCGCCGCTGCCGGTGCCGGCGATCAGTTCATCTACTTTCAGTTCTGACCCGCGAAGCGACCCGGCGCCGCTCCCAGGCGTGGCTCGGCTCGTTGCCGTCAGCCTTCCGGTGCGAGACTCTGGTGGATGGCCCGCCAGAGGTCGTCGATCCCCTGCCGGGTCTGTGCGGACGTCGCGACGAGCTTCGTGCCCTTGCGCTCGAGCTGAAGGGCGAGCTCCTTCAGGCGCTTGGCCCGGCGCATGGGCTTCAGCTTGTCGACCTTCGTGACCACCACCTGCCAGGCGACCTCTCGCTCGTCGAGCCAATCGAGCAGCAGGGTCTCGTCCTCGGAGAAATCGCGGCGCAGATCCTGAAGCAGAATCGCCAGGCACAGGGGCGGGCGATCGTCGAGGTAACCCTCGACGAGCTTCCCCCAGCTCTCGCGCTCCGTCCTGGAGACCTTCGCCCAGCCGTAACCGGGCAGATCGACGAGCGCGAGTTCCTGGCCGCCGGCGCTCACGTCAAAGAAGTGGATGAGGCGGGTCTTGCCGGGTGTCGAGCTGGTGCGGGCGAGCTGCTTGCGTCCCACCAGAGCGTTCAAGATGCTCGACTTCCCGACGTTCGAGCGGCCCAAGAAGGCGACCTCGGGCAGGCCGCCGGTCGGAAACTGGCGGGCGCTTCCCGCTGACTGCAGTAGCTCTGCGCGATGGATCTTCATCGGCCGAGTTCCACTCGCTCCAGCAGGAGGAAGGGCTCGAGGCTTGCCGGGTCTCGGAAGGTCACGCGCCCGGGATACCCGGTCACGCCGCCCGCAACAAGGTGTAGCGCTGCAAGTAGTTGTTTAAACATCACTTTCTGGCGCTCTCGGTTTGACGCTCGGAGGCCCTGCGGCTACCTTCCCCGTTCTCCCAGCCCGCCCTCCGAAGGCGACCCATGTCGCAAGAGTCGCAAGAGTCGCAAGCCGAAAATCCCCGACCCACCGGGCTTTCGAAGGGCGCTCAGATCGCCATCGGCGCCCTCGTCGTGGCCGGGCTGCTGGGCTGGTACGGCTACACCAACCTGGGCGGCGAGAGCTTCACCTACTACCAGACCCTCGCAGAGTTCAAGGCGGCCGGCGCCCCGTCTCCCGACCAGGGCCTGCGCGTCCACGGCTACGTGTCGACCGCTTCGATCGAACGCAACATCAACGAGAAGCAGGTGCGGTTCGTCGTGCAGAACGATCCGCCTCACGCGGCCGCGGCGGCCAGCGACACACGGCTGATGGTCGTCTACCGCAGCCTCGAAACCCCGGACCTCTTCAAGGACGGGGCCGAGGTGGTGGTGGAAGGACGTCTCCAGGGTCGCGGGGCGGATGCCGTCTTCGTCGCGGACAACGTGATGGCGAAGTGCCCGTCGAAGTTCCAGGCGCAAGCCGAAGCCCAGCCGCTCTGAACGTTCGAGAGTCGTCGATCCGCCCACCACCTCGCAACCCGGAGACGCCCGTGTCGGACATCGGCCTCTACTCACTCCGCTTCGCCCTCGCGATCGCGACCTTTGGCATCGCCGCCGGTGTCGCCGCAGGCCTGCGGAAGCGGGCGGACTGGACGCAGGTGGCCGAGCGGTGCCTGCTGGCCGTGTTCGCGTTCATCTCGATCTCGATGCTCTCCCTCTTCTACGCCCTGGCAACCAACGACTTCTCACTCGCCTACGTAACCCAGCACTCCGCGCGGTCGATGACCCTGGCGTATCGCCTGGCGGCGCTATGGGGCGGCCAGTCCGGATCGCTTCTGCTGTGGGTCTTCATGCTCGGAGCCTTCGGCGCCGCCACGGTCGCGGCGAACCGGCACCAGAATCGCAGCCTGATGCCCTGGGTGGTGGCGGTGCTGTTGGCGAACGCCTGCTTCTTCCTCGTGCTGCTGAACTTCGTGACGATTCCGTTCGAACGGCTGCCCCATGGCCGCATCCTGTCGGACGGCAACGGGCTCAACCCGTTGCTGCAGCACCCGCTGATGACCATCCACCCGTTGGTGCTCTACACGGGCTTCGTCGGTTTCGTGGTTCCTTTTGCCTTCGCCTTTGCGGCACTCATCACCGGCGAGCTCGGCACGACCTGGTTCCGCAGCACCCGCCGCTGGACATTGGTGGCCTGGGCGTTCCTGGGATTGGGCCTGATCCTCGGCGGGCGCTGGGCCTACGAGGTGCTCGGCTGGGGAGGCTACTGGGGCTGGGATCCTGTCGAGAATGCGGCCTTCATGCCCTGGCTCGCGGCCACCGCCTACCTGCACTCGGTAATGATCCAGGAAAAGCGAGACATGCTGAAGATCTGGAACCTGGCGCTGATCGGCCTCACCTACTCGCTGTGCCTCTTCGGCACCTTCCTCACCCGCAGCGGCGTGGTGCAGTCCGTGCATTCGTTCACGAATTCGGGCTGGTTCGGCTTCATCTTCCTCGCCTACGTATGCGTCATCGCCAGCGGGTTCTTGATGGCCCTCTTCTTCCGCTGGAAGGAACTCCGCAGCCCGCGCAGGCTCGAGTCGATGGTCTCACGCGAGGCCGGCTTCCTGCTGAACAACTGGGCGTTCATGGCACTCCTGGTCGTGGTCTTCTGGGGAACGATGCTGCCCGTCTTCTCCGAATCGTTCTCCGGAGAGCGTACGACCGTCGGGCCGAAGTTCTTCAACACGATGACCGGACCCATCGCGCTGGTCGTGCTCTTCCTGACCGGTGTCGCTCCGCTGATCGCCTGGCGCCGCGCCACGGTCGCGAGCATTCGAAAGCAGTTCGTGATTCCCGGCAGCATCGGTGCCTCGGTGGGCATCGTGTTCGGCGTGATCTTCTGGGGCAAGATCGGCGTCTGGTCCCTCAGTTGCTGGGCGCTCGGGGCATTCGTGACGGCAACAGTCGTACAGGAGTACTGGCAGGCCATGAGTGCCCGCATGCGGCTCCACGGCGAATCGGTCCTGGTTTCACTCTCGACACTTCTGACCAAGAACCAACGCCGTTACGGCGGCTACATCGTGCACGTCGGGATCGTCCTGATGATGATCGGCTTCTCGGGAGCATTCTTCAACGAAGAAGTCCTCGAGAACATGGCACCGGGCGACTCGGTGAAGCTCGCCGCGTACGACTTCAAATACCTCACCGCCGAAGCGATTCCCGCGCAGCACTACGGCGGTGCCAAGGCGCGAGTGGCCCTCTACGAGCATGGGCAGCCCATCTCGATGCTGACACCCGAGAAACGGATGTACTGGCTCGAAGAGCAGCCGACCTCGATCCCGGCAATTCACTCGACCCTGTCGGAAGATCTCTACGTGATCCTGACGGCACTCGAGGAAGACGGCTCTGCGACCCTCAAGATCTACCGGAATCCGCTCGTCAATTGGATCTGGCTGGGTGGACTCGTCCTCATCGTCGGAAACTTCGTGATCCTGTGGCCTCATCCGACCGGGCGCCGGGCATGAAGCGACACGCCGCGGCCGAGGTGTGCGCAATCCTGTGCATCTGGCTGATCGCCGGCGCGAGCGCGGCGTGGGGACAGGCGGCACCCCATCCCAGCGTGCCCACGGGCGGAGCTTCTTCGCTTCCGCCCGGCGACGGCACGATCCGCGGCGTGGTGACAGATGCGGACCACCCGGGCGCAACCGGCGGGCTGACGGTCGCCCTCTACGCCCTCCAGCCTGACGGCACCCCGGGAATCGGCAGCGCGGAGACCGCACCCGACGGCAGCTTCGTATTTCCCGGGGTCTCGAATGATTCGGCCATCGTCTATCTCGTCGGCATCCGCTACCAGCTCGTCCCCCACGGCGAGCGCACCGCATTCGCCGTGGGACAGCGCGAGATCGACATCGCGCTCCCGGTGACGCGACCCACCACGGACACCTCCGCGATCACGATCATCGAGACGACCCTGCAGATCGAGGCGCAAGGAACGCGGATCGCCGTCCTCGAGACCCACAAGCTCGAAAACGCCGGCCCTCGACCCGTCTACGTGGCCGACGGCGAACGCGCGAACCACACGCCACCCTTCCGGGCGAAGCTCCCTCGCGGCGCGGTGAACTTCCAGGCGGGGGGCTTCAACTCGAGCGAGGGCTTGGAGAACGCCGCCGGCGAGCTCTCCTACTGGGGTCCGATCTACAGCGGCGAGCAGGAGTTACGCTACGGCTACGAGTTGCCCGTCGAACCGAGCGGATCGATCGTCGCGTTCGAGAAGCGCTTCCCGCTCGGCAGCGGTCGTATTCGCGTCCTGGCTCCCGAGCACGGCCCGCGCGTCGAGTCGCCCGACCTCGTCGCGGGCGACCCAGTCGAGATCGAGGGCACCCGGCTCACCCTGCTCCAGAGCAGCGCACTCGATCCGGGCGCGTCCCTGCAGCTGACCGTCCACCTGCCAGAGATGACCTCGAACCTCAGCGCGCTGGGCCTGGGGCGCGCAGATCTCTCGATCGAACTCGACGACACCTTCCTCGAGGTCACGCAGAAGCAGAAGCTCAGCGTCGCGCCCGGCGCCCACCTCGGCAGCACGCATGGCGAGCCGCTGCTGCGCTTCGAGGTTCCGCTGGCTGCAGAGTGGGTCGGCATCTCGGCGGGCGCCGAGCAACTGGGTATCCGAGCGATCGACTCCCCCGGCGCTTCTCCACCCGAGAAGGGGGTCTCGCTGTTCGGTCCGCTCGGTCCGGGCGAGCACGAATTCGCGTTCCGCTACCGGATCCCCGTCGAGCACGGCGCCGCCACCCTCGACCTGCGCTTCCCGATGACGGTCCCCACCCTCTTCATTCGCACGGCCGACACCGGTCTCCTGATCGAGAGCGACCGGCTCCACCGGCTGCGTCCCCAGCCGATCGGCACCCGCACCTGGATGTTGCGCGAGGCGTTCCACATCGAGCCCGACGAGCGGCTCTCGATCCGCTTCGAGGCGCTCGACCAGAAGGGGCCGTCGCAGTTCGGCGGGCTCGCGTTCCTGGTCGGGGCGAGCGCCTTCGTCCTGCTCTTCGTCCCGAGCCCCTTGCGCACGACCGGCAGCCAGACCCACTCCGTGCAGGACGAACGTTCCGGCCCCGCCCGCGAGCGTGACCTCGTGTATGCGACGATCCGCGATCTCGAGCACGACTTCGAGACCGGTAAGGTCAGCGAGCAAGATTACGAGCGAAGCCTCGCCGAGCTTGAGGCTCGGGCCATCGAGTTCATGCGCGAGGAGAAGCAGACCCCCCCGCAGGATCCCAGCATCGAGTCAGAGCCCGACTCGTGAGCCAGATCGAGATCTCCGCTCGCTCGGTCGAGAAGCGCTTCGGCCCGGTCGCGGCGCTGCGCGGAGTCGACCTCGACGTCGAAGGCGGCCAGGCCGTAGCCGTGCTCGGCCCGAACGGGGCCGGGAAGTCCACGCTGCTTCGCATCCTCGCCGGACTCGCTCGGCCGACGGCCGGCAGCGTCTCGATCCGGCGCGGAGGCCGCGCTCCCGATGGACGCGGACGCGCGCGCGCTTGGGTGGGGTTCGCGGGTCACGCCACGCTCCTGTATCCCGAGCTGACCGCGCGAGAAAATCTCGTCTTTCACGGCCGCCTGCAGGGGGTCGTGGACCCGGCCCTGCGAGCCGATCAACTACTCGACGAAGAAGGCCTCACCCCAGTCGCCGACCGGCGGGTCCGAACCTTCTCCCGCGGCATGGCGCAACGGCTCTCGATCGCTCGGGCCCTGGTCCAGGACCCCCCGCTGCTGCTCCTCGACGAGCCGTTTACCGGACTCGATCGGCGGGCAGGCGATCGCTTGTCCGAGCGACTCCAGCGGCTCCGAGGTGAGGGGCGGGCAATCCTGCTCGTCACCCACGACCTGTTGCGCGCAAGCGAGATCGCGGACGCCGCGCTGATCCTGGTGTCCGGACAAATCCGCAAGCGCGCGGAGGGCAGCACCCTCGAACGAGTCGCGCTGGAGGCTACCTACGCCGAGGTGCTCGAGTCCGAGGTGTCGGCCGGATGAGGATCCTGGCGGCAATTCTGTGGAAAGACCTCGTCACCGAGTGGCGATCCCGTGACCGCGTGGTCGCGATGCTCGTCTTCTCGCTGCTCGTCGTGATGGTCTTCCACTTCGCCCTGCCCCAGGGAACCGGCAAGCAGATCGCCACCCACGCGCCGGGCCTGCTGTGGGTGGCCTTCGTCTTCGCAGCCCTGATCGGGCTGAACCGCGCGTTCGCGATGGAACTCGAAAATGACGCGTTGGCAGGCCTGGCCCTGGCGCCCCTCGACCGCGGCTGGGTCTTCCTGGGCAAGGCCATCTCGAACGTGTTGCTGATCGGAATCACCCAGGTGCTCACCGCGGCGGCCTTCTCGTTCGTCTTCGACCTGGACCTGTTGTCGTCGGCCGGGTCACTCGGCCTCGTCTTCCTCCTGGGCACTCTCGGAATCTCGTCCGTCGGGACGCTCTTCGCCGCAATGGCGGCGCGCACCCGGTTCCGAGAGGTGCTGTTGCCGATCCTGCTGCTCCCGGCGCTGTTCCCGGTGCTCGCGGGCGCCGTCGAGGGCACGATGGAGGCAATCCGCGACGGCACCACATCCTTCGCGTCGATCCAGCTCCTCTTGGTGGTGGATGGCATCTACTGGATCATCTGCTTCATCGGCTTCGAATTCGTTCTCGATGAGTGAGGGCTTCGTTCATGACCACTGACACGAACGGGGTTGGGTTCGGTTCGGTCGCCTCTCGGATACGGACGGCCTCGGGCGCCACCCTCGGCGTGCTCCTGATCGCCTACCTGTACACGGTGGTGACCGCGCCGATCGACGCAACCCAGGGCGTGATCCAGAAAATCCTGTACGTGCACGTGCCGCTCGCATACGGCGCCTATCTCGGCTTCGTCGTGACAGCCGTCAGTGGTGCCCTGTATCTCTGGAAGGCCGACGAGAAGTGGGACCGGCTCGCCGTCGCCGGGGCCGAGGTGGGCGTCATCTTCTGCACACTGATGCTCGTCACGGGTCCGATCTGGGCACGGGGAACCTGGGGGAAGTGGTGGAGTTGGGACCCGCGGCTCACGGTGACCCTGCTCCTCTGGTTCGTCTATCTCGCGTACCTGCTGCTCCGGAACTTCAGCGACGGTGGCTCTCTCACCGCGCGCTTCGCGGGGGTGTACGGGCTAGTCGGGGCCGCACTGATCCCGCTGAACTACTTCGTGATCGAGATCTTCGGGGGGCGCGGCATGCACCCGGAAAACCTCGAGCGCGGCAGCCTCGGCGAGGGAATGGGGCTGCCCTTCCTGATCGGCAACCTCACCCTCTTCTTCGCGTTCGCATACTTACTGCTGTTGCGTTGGGAGGTCGAGACACTTCGCGCCCGAAATCTCGCGGAGTCCGTCGATCCGATGGCCCGCGTGAGAGAGGAGATCGGGCCGTGAGCTACTTGATCGCCGCGTACGGCGTGACCGGCGTCGCCCTCGTCGCCTACTCGGTGTACCTCGTCCGCGAGCGGGTTCGGGCACGTGAGAGCCGCCCTCGAGCCAGGGAAACAAATAACGGTTGACACCTCCCGAGGGGCGACGCAGTATAGAAGTCGTTACCTGTGTAAGTGTCTAAGAGAGCGTAGGATTTCGACTCCGGGTTGCCGCGATTCCAGGCCTCGAAATGACTTTCGAAGACACTCAGAACGTCCCGCTACGACAGGATTTGCGCGGAAACCTCATCGGCCACCGATGAGGGTAGTTCGCTTCCCAATGTCCCCCAGGACCCCCTAGCCTGGGACAAACCGTTACAGCAATCGATCTCAAGAGCGAGCAGGGAGTAGGAAAAAGATCGAGAAACCGGGCGCCCCCCAGCCGGTCCGGCGCCGACTCGGATTCCATGGCACGTCACTTGCTTCTTGTCACGACCATGTCAGGTACAGACAAGAGTCAGTGGTTCAGGCAGGCGGGATCCGGGACCTCGAGAGAGGAGGCATCCCAAGGGATGGCCAGCATGAAGCGCGGCGTCGGATACTGCGAGAACACGGACTGCGAGGATTACGCCAAGGGTGTCTTCCTCCTCAACCACGGTGACACGTTCTATTGCCCCCGCTGCCGCCAGCTCGGCAAGGTCGAGAAGGAGCGCGGCTTCTACACGGGCAACTCGGACATCTTCAAGGAGGTCCGAGTCGAATATAACTTCGATCCCATCAATGCCGTCTATCGCGAGATCGCGATCGTCCGAGACGAGAGCCTCTGGGGTCGAAACAATGTCTACACATTGCAGTCACCTCTCATCAAGACCGAGAAGCGCGCGCTGAAGGTCGCCGAGGCGATTCTCGCCAACCTCAACCGCTATCGCGGGCTGATCAACGGGGACGACATCCCGCGCACCACCGAGATCATCCTGTCGTTCGACGATCCCTTCGACGAGTTCTCACGCAAGTTGCAGCAGCTCTCGAAGGAGTGGGAAGCCAGCGGCCTGCGGGAGCAGCGCCGCTAACTCAATCGCTTTCGGAAGCGGAGCCCCGGGTTCGCTGCCTGGACGGGTTCCGAACTTCGCAGGATGCGCCCTCGCTGTTCACCGCGGGGGCGCTCTTCGTAGGGCGATCTCCCCGCCAGCGCATTCTGAGATCGATCTTTGCGGCCGCCCAGATTGCGCCCGCTCCCTGCCGCTCTTCCCGCTCGACCGGGTCGGCGTCCGGCACGAAGGCGTCTCGTAGGGGCTCGAGGTACCAAGGAAACAACGTGTCGGGCAGCAGCAGCGGGTGGAACCAGGCGAGCGCGCGGCTCTCGCCGCTGGTTCGCAGCTCACCCGCAACGGGACGACAGGCGAACACTTGCGCGACGTGGGGACGAAATCCAGTCCTGCGGTAGGTACCCACGTGCCGGTCGACAGCAATCACCAGCCCGGTCTCCTCGCGCACCTCACGCTCGAGGGCCTCCTCGAGCGACTCCAGCCCCTCGACCTGCCCGCCGGGCAGCTCCCAACCCCGAATGTCATTGCGAACCGCCAGCAGTACCTGGTCTCCGTCCCGCACGACAGCCTGGACGACGACCAGCTCGCCTCGCTCGATTGCCGGCGAGACGAGCCCCCACCACGCGATCCGCAGATAGCTTCCAACGCCGGCGACGCAGGAGCCGACCGCCGAAAGCAGCGGGAGTCGGGCGCGCAGCCGACTCAGTGGACGATCTTGGTGAGGGAGGTCTCGATGATGCCGCGCGCACCAGCCTCAGCAAGCTGCACGATGATCTCGCGCACCAGCCTCTCCTCGACGACGGTCGTCACTTCGACCCAGCTGTCGTCGGCGAGGGGTGCCAAGGTCGGCGTGTTGAGTGCAGGCAGCAATTCGAGCACCTTCGAGAGCCGAGCCCGAGGGACGTTCATCGAGAGATTCACCTGGCTCGCGGCTGCGATCGCCCCGAGCATGAGAAGCCGGAGCTGCTCCATCTTGGCGCGCTTCCAGGGATCCTCGGCAGCCTCATGGTTGGCGATGAAACGCGGTGTGCTCTCCATCACCACCTCGAGAACCTCGAGGTCGTTGCTTCGCAGGCTGGCACCGGAATCGGTGACATCGAGGATGGCATCGGCAAGCACGGGCGGCTTCACCTCAGTGGCACCCCAGGAGAACTCGATCAACGCGGCGACCCCTGCAGCCTCGAAGTGGCTCTCGGCCAGGCCCACCGCCTCGCTGGCGATGCGCTTGCCCTCGAGGTCCTGGATGCTCGTGAAACCCGAGCCCTGCTTCACCGCCAATACCCACTGGATCGGCGAATAGTTCGGCCAGGGTGCCTTCAGGTCGGCGAGTTCGACCACGTCGACCCGATTCTCCTGGATCCAATCATGGCCCGCGATTCCACAGTCCATCGCACCCTGGGCGACGTAGCGCGCCATCTCTTGGGGCCGGATCAGGACACACTCGATCTCCGGATCGTCGATGGTGGGGAAATAGGAACGGCTCGAAAAGCGAACATCGAAGCCGGCACGGGCGAGCATCGTCCGGGTCGTCTCCTGGAGCGTGCCCTTGGGCAGCCCCAGCCGCAGACACGGCGAGGTCTTCTCTTGACTCACTTCTTGTAGACCTCCTGGGGGTCGAAGATGGGTTCGCTTACCACCTCGTACCCGCCATGCTCCTCGACCTTTCGGAAGAAGCAGCTGATCCGACCCGTGTGACAAGCGGCCCCGCCCTTCTGCTCGACCTTGAGGAGGACGACATCGCCATCGCAGTCGATGTACATCGACTTCACCTGCTGGGTGTTCCCGCTCTCTTCTCCCTTGTGCCAGAGCCGGTTGCGCGACCGGCTCCAGTAATGCACCTCACCCGACTCCAGCGTGCGATCGAAGGCATCCTCGTTCATGAATGCCACCATCAGGACCTCTCCCGTGGTGTCATCCTGAGCGATCGCGGTCACGAGACCGCCGCCCTTGGCGAAATCGAGTTCGGTCTTCGGATCCGGCATCGGGCGCCGGAATCTAACGCGACCCCAGGGCCTCCGCCAAACGCTCGCGGAAGTCCACCAGAGCGTGCCACTCCTCCCCCCGGGCATAGCGGGCCTCGGAAGAGCGGCGGCTCCCGCTGTGGTTCTCCACGAGGATTCGACGTTCTACCAGCAGGTCGAGGACATTCGAGAAGGTCGCGTCGTTAGCGGCCTCGGGCCGCGCGGCTTCCCCGAGGAGTTCCGACCGCTCGAAGTACTCGGCGGCCTGCTTCCGGAGTCCCCGCTTGTCGATGTCGACGTTTTCGTCCGCGTCGGAATCGAGCACCGCCAACGCCGAGCAACACGCCATGTAGGCCTCGATCACGCCCCGCGACTGCTCGGCAAGGCAGGCGAGGATCGCCTCTCCAGACGGGGTCGCCCGCCAGACATCCTCCTCGCAACAGGCCCAACCCGAGGTCTCGAAGTGCCGTAGGCAGCGCTCCTGGCTGGCTGCCAGGACGTCCCCACCCGGCACGAAGAACTCGCGGTAGAGGATCTCGTGCCACGCCTCGAAGTCGTCATCCAACTCCTTCTGGGTCGAGCCGCGCAGCAGGCTGAGGGCCAGCAGACTCGGAGTCGCCAAGAAGTGAGTGATCGAGTTCCGGTAGATGTCGAGGGCTCGCCGGCGCGACTCGGCGTAGTAGAGGATCTCGCCCCGGGGATCCTGGACCAACTGCAACAGATCGGCCCGCAGCAGAAAGGCAATCGAGTCCTCGAACGAGCCCTCGTCGGCCGCCAGCGCCGGGGTGAGACGAACTCCCTGCAGGCGCAGCAACTCCACGATCTGCTGCATTCGCTCCACCAGCTCTGTACGCACGAGGCCCCGGTGCGGAACACCCATCAACACCGTTGCGGCCACCGACGTCGCGTTGGCGGCCATCGCGCCGTTGATCTTCTCGACGATCCGGCGTCCGAGCCGCTCGATGAACGCGCGCTTCTCGATCCGCAGACGCTCGGCTTCGCCCGCCTCGCAGCGCTCGATGTAGGCCGAGCTGAAGCGCTCCCGGTTCTCGCCCAGCTCGGCGGCCAGCGAGATCGGACGGTCATAGCGAACGTGCACGGTGCCCAAGCGGCTCCGGAGATACTTCAGCGCGCGAACCAGGGCGAGCGTGCTTTCCTTCTCCTTCTGAGCGCCCTCGAGCTCGTCCACCATCGAGCTCTCCTCGACCAGGCGCTCGTACCCGAAGGCAACCGGGACGAAGAAGAAGTCCCGCCGGCTGCTCTCGATGAAGGATTCCACCTGCCAGGTGAGCATTCCGAAGCGCGGCGGCAGCGACTTGCCTGTGCGCGATCGCCCGCCCTCGATGAAGAACAGCTGGGTGAGCCCCTCGCGAACGAGGTGACCGAGATAAGAACGGAACACCTCGCGGTAGAGCGGATCCTCGAACGACTGGCGCATGAAGAAGGCGCCACAGCGCCGGAACAGGTAGCCGAACGGCCCGAAGCGCATGTTGTCCCGTGCGCCGATATGGGGGGGAAGCATGAAGTTGCGGTACAGCAGATCGGATGCGAGCAGGAAATCGAAATAGGAGCGGTGGTTCGGAACCAACACGATCGGATGCTGCTTGGCGGTGTCCGCCATCTCTTCGAGACCCTCCACCTCGATCGAGGAGAAGAGCCGCCGGAAGAGGATGCGGCAGAGCAGATCGGCGGCAGCCAGCAGGGTCGAGTTCATCCGGGCCGCGATCTCGCGGAACATCTTCTCCGCCTCGCTCTGGGCCCGCGCGGGCGAACTCTTGGGGCTGCGAGCGCGCACGGCGATCGCCGCCTGCACGCCCGGGTCGGTGAGCACGTCGTCTCGCACTCGAGTCTGGGAGCGAAGCGTCGGCCCCTCGACGACCTTCTCTTCGCGATACAGGTAGATGAGGATTGCCCGGCGGATCTTGCGTGCGATCCGGGCTGCACCCTCCTCCCGGCGTTCGGCGATGAAACCCGACAGGTCGATGGGCTCACCGGTCTTGATCGCCAGGCTGCGATAGGTGGCGAGAAAGCGCATCACCTTGGCGAGGTCCGAAGGCCGGGTCAGTGCGCCGTAGTCGAGGTTCAGGAAGCGGCTCGGGCTGCGGGGACCCTTGCGCCAGAAGAGCGCGAGGGGAACGATGACGGTCGGCGTCTCCACATCCCAGACGGCGCGGACTGCAACCTCGAGCAGGTCCAGCTCGTCTTGGCGGCGGTTGCGACGGCCGCGCAGCCAGGTCCGAAAGCGCGCGGTGCGAAGGAAGAGGAAGAAGGACTGGCCGCTCGGCGCCAGAGCCCGAACGTGTTCGCGGGCGTCGTTTCGGTCGAGCGCCTTGGGCTGCACCCGCTTGCGCCGCAGCGCGATCCGTAACCAGTCGAAGACGGGACGGTAGTAGTGGAAGTGAATCCCGTTCGCGAAGGCCGAGAGCCGCAGCCCGGCTCGCTGCAGGACAGAATTGAAGAGGAAGTAGTCGAGCCGGCTCGAGTAGCGCATCACGAAGATGACGCTGCCGGCTTGCTCGAACTCGCGAAGCCGGTCGACGGTCTCGGAATCCAGGCCGAAGTGGCTGAAGTAGCGCCGCTCGAGGCCCCGCAACAGCAGGTTGAAGCGCGGCGTCATCGCGGAGAGGGGATCCGCACCGTCAGGCAGGCCGAGGCGAGCGAGGTCGGGACCGGCTCCGACTCTCTCGCGCTCGCGTGAAGCTTCCATCGGGGGCTGGGACATCAGCGGTCAGGGTACCGGCGCGCGATGCCACGGGGCAACGCGTACCGCCGCCTGCACCCGGCTCGCGCAGGAGGCGACTTCGCGGCGTTCTCCCGGGAGCCGGTATCGACTCTCGCTACTCCGGGAGCAGGATCTGGCCGGCCTGCATGCCTTCGGCAATCTCCTGCGGCGTCCACAGCGCGCTGGGATCGGCCTTCGTGACGCCTGTGGTCGTCACCATCTTCATCTCGGCGATACGACCCCCACCGCAGAAGAACGTCTTGCCGGTGATGTCCTTCGCCAGGTCGCTTGCGAGATAGGTGACCAGGGGCGACACCGCAGCCGGATCCATACGGGCCTTCATGTCCTCGTTGTCGAAGCCACCCAGGTCCTCGGTGAGCCGCGTCAGTGCGACAGGAGCGAGGATGCAGACACGGATGTTGTACTTCTTGCCCTCGATCGCCAGGCAGCGGCTGAAGCCCGCGATGCCGGCCTTGGCGGCGCCGTAGTTGCATTGCCCGAAGTTGCCGTTCAGACCCGAGGTCGAGGACGTGTTGATGATCGAGCCGCCCGCGCCGCGCTCCTTCATGTGGTTGTAGATCGCGTGGGTCACGCAGTAGGTGCCTCGGAGGTGGACGGCGAGGACAGGATCCCAGAAGTCTTCCGTGGTGTTCGCAAAGGACTTGTCGCGCAGGATGCCGGCGTTGTTGACCAGGCAATCCACCTGGTCGAAGGCCTCGAGGGCCGTCTTCAGAATGCCCTGCCCCCCGGCGATGGTGGAGACGTCGTCGTAGTTCGCGACCGCTTCGCCGCCAGCCTGCTTGACCAGGTCGACGGTCTCGTCGGCCATCGAGGAGCCACCGCCGGTACCGTCGCGTGCGCCCCCGAGATCGTTGGCGACAATGGCAGCGCCTTCCTTGGCCATGGCGAGCGAGTGCTGGCGGCCGAGACCGCCTCCGGCTCCGGTGATGACGACGACTTTGCCTTCCAACAGGCCCATGGGGGTACTCCTGTATTCGTGGTGGGGATTCGGTCAATCCTGGAAAAGGGAAACGATCCTAGCCAACACCAGGCTACTGGAACAGGACCGTTCGGAGCTGCGCGAACGGTTCGAATCCGAGACGTTCGTAGAGGCGTTCTGCCTCGCCATTGCCGTTCACCACCGCGAGCTGAACGTGGTCGGCCCCGGTCGCAAACGCCTCCTGGCAGAGCGCCGACATGCCCGCAGCAGCGAGTCCGCGCCGCCGGGCACGGGGAAACGTGTAGACGCCTTGGACGAGCCAGCCCTCGGGCCTGCGGACATCCGCATAGCCCACGAAGAGCACCTGCCCATCCACCTCGACGACCCGAGCCCGAGGCAGTCGGCCGTCCACCCAGCGTCGAAAGCTCGGCAAGTCGCTGTCGAAGGAGTCCGGGCGGCCTTCCTCGCGAAGACTCGCTCGCGCCGCGTCCACCAGCTCTTCGAGATCGCCTCCCTCGGCGGCCCGCAGTTTTGCCCCGGGCGGAGGGTCCAGTTTGACGATCCGATCGGCGGTGAGGACATAGGCCGTCTCGCGGCGATCGAGCAGGCAGTTGCGGCCGCGTGCCGCCAGGCGTTCCCACAAACTCGTCACCTCGTCCCACCCGCTCTTCATCAAGCCGCTCGGCACGACTTCGAGAAACGGCATCCAGGCGTCGACCATCGCTTCGTCGATCCCGGAGTCGACGACCAAGCTGGGACGCAGGGACAGAACACCGACGATGCGTCCGCCCTCGAAGGCACCGAGCACCTGGGGCTCGAGCTCGCCCGGTGCCGTTGGGCGTCCCAGTCGCGACGCGAGATCCAGCAGGTGCAGGTTGTGGAGCGGATCCCGCGCGAGGAAAGCCAGCACGGCCTCGCGATCGCGAGCGGGGAGCAGCCGTGCCTTGAGACGATTCCGCAAGCGCCGCTCCGAATCAGTCGAGGACGACGAGGACGTCTCCCTCCGCAATACTTTCGCCCTCCGCAGTGCGGATCTCGCTGACGGTGCCGCCACACGGAGCCTCGAGGGGGATCTCCATCTTCATCGATTCGATGATGAGGATGACATCCTCTTCTTGGACGGTGTCGCCGACAGCCTTCTCGATCTTCCACACGCTTCCGGCGATCTGAGCTTCGATCTCGACTGCCACCCAGCCTCCTTCGAGCTACGACCGCCTGATGATGCTCGATCCCCCGCCGGGCTGCGACCCGAATTCGCGTGCGGCTAGCCCGGACTCCTCACCGGGCTAGACTCGGGCATCCCTCCCCCCGGATTGCCGGAGTTCCACGTTGCTCGAGACCGTCACCCAGGGCTTCCAGGCCGCCACCGAGAGGCTCCGCGGGGTCAAGGAACTCAGCGAAGACAACATCGACGCGGCTCTGCGCGACGTCCGTACATCGCTGCTCGAAGCGGACGTCGACTTCGACGTGGTGCGCAACTTCCTCGCAGGGGTGAAGGAACGCTCCCTGGGCCAAAAGGTCGAGACCCGTGCCCGAGACTCGTCGGGCCGGCGACTGCGGATGGCCCCCGGTCAGCAGTTCATCAAGATCTGCGAGAAGGAGCTGATCGCCCTGATGGGGCCGGTGGACCCCACGCTCGAGAAGGCCCGGGGCGCCACGTCGATCATGCTGGTCGGGCTCCAGGGCGTCGGCAAGACGACGGTCGCCGCCAAGCTCGCCCGCCACCTCGAGAAGCAGAAGATCCGCCCGCTGCTGGTCGCCGCCGACGTCTACCGTCCGGCCGCCATCGATCAACTCGAAGCCCTCGGCGCGAGCATCGACATCCCGGTGCACCGCGGCCAAGAGGGGCAGTCGCCCCCGGAGATCTGCCGCGCCGCAGCGGATCGCGCCCGGGAAGAGCGCCTGAACGGAATCATCTACGACACCGCCGGCCGGCTGGCCGTCGACGACGAGCTAATGAGCGAGCTCGAGCAGATCGCCACGATCGTCGAGCCAGCGAATACCCTGCTCGTCTGTGACTCCCTGATGGGCCGCGACGCCGTGAACGTCGCCCGGGCCTTCAAGCAGCGAATCGACATCGATGGCATCGTCATGACGAAGCTAGACGGCGACGCCCGAGGCGGCGCTGCCCTTGCGGTCAAGGCCGCCACCGGCGTTCCCATCAAGTTCCTGGGAACCGGCGAGACCCTCGACAAACTCGAAGAGTTTCGTCCCGAGGGCCTAGCGTCGCGCATCCTCGGCATGGGAGACGTCGTCGGCCTCGTCCAGGACTTCGAGGAAGTCGTCGACGAAAAGCAGGCCGAAGCCGACGCAGAGCGCTTGCTCAAGGGCCAGTTCACGCTCGACGACCTCGTCACCCAGCTGAAAACCATCGGAAAGATGGGGTCGCTAAAGGAGATCCTCGGGAAGCTCCCCGGGATGGGCGACATGGCCGAGCAGGTCGACGAGACGGAACTCGGGAAGGTGCAGTCGTTGATCCACTCGATGACGCCCCAGGAGCGCCACGAGCCCGGGCTGATCGACCCGAGTCGGGCGCGGCGAATCGCCGGGGGATCCGGCCGGCAGCCGAAGGAGGTGCATCAACTCGTCGAGCGCTTCGATCAGATGAAGACTCTGATCGGCGCGATGGGAGGCTCCGGAGGCAAGGGCCTGCTCGGCGGCAGGATGCCCTCGCTGCCCGGGATGGGCGGCGGGCTCGCAGGTGCGGGTGGGGTCGGCGCCGACCCGATGGCGATGTTCGCCGAGCCAGAGACCGCAGGCCGCGCACGGGGTCGCGAGCGCGCACGGAATGCCGACACCCGGAAGAAGAGCAAGCGGAAGCAGGCGCGGAAGTCGCGCAAGAGGGGTCGACGCTGAGCGGGCCGCTCTTCCCCACGGGATTCGGATCCCTGTTTCGGACCTCAGCTTCTGTCACGCAGTTGCCGATCCAAGAACACGCATGATGCGTACCCCTATCGCACTTCTATGCCTGGCCGCCCTGATCCTCGTCTCGCCGCCGGCCGACGCCGACCGGAGCTCAGAGCTGTTCCCGCGGCCTCCCGAGCTCGAGCGGGACGTTCAGTTCTGGGTGCGCGTCTACACGGAGGTGGACGGCGACAGCGGCTTCATCCACGACAGCCGCCTTCTGCATGTCGTCTACCAAACCGTGAAGTTCCCGGCCGGCGCGAACTCGCGCACCCGGGACCGCATCGTTGAGAAGTCGAAACGCGGATACCGCGATGCACTCCGCGCCCTCGCCAAGGGCAAGCGGGCTCGGCTCACGCGGCTCGAAGCGCGTGTGCTGGCACTCTGGGGCACCGACGTCAAGAACAGTGAGCTACGTGCCGGCGCATCACGGCTGCGCTTCCAGCTGGGGCAGGCCGACAAGTTCCGGGCCGGGCTGATTCGCTCGGGCATCTGGCGCAAGCAGATCCACAAGACCTTCACCGACCTGGGTCTCCCGAGCGAACTCGCTGCCCTGCCTCACGTCGAGTCGTCCTTCACCCCCAACGCGTACTCTCGGGTGGGCGCCGCCGGCCTCTGGCAGTTCACCCGATCCACCGGTCGCCGTTACATGCGGGTCGACCACGTGGTGGACGAGCGGCTCGACCCGACGGCCGCCACGCTCGCCGCCGCCCGCCTGCTCGAGCACAACCATCGGGCCACCGGCACCTGGCCGCTCGCGCTCACCGCCTACAATCACGGTGCTGCCGGCATACGCCGCGCGTCCCGCAAGATGGGAACGAAGGACATTGCGGTCATCGCGCGCAAGTACCGCAGCCGCCGGTTCGGCTTTGCGTCCCGAAACTTCTACGTAGAGTTCCTGGCGGCCCTGGAGATCGACAAGAACCCCGAGAAGTACTTCGGTCCGATCGCCTTCCGCGCTCCGCCCGAGATAGAGATCGCCGAGCTGCCGTACTACGCCTCGGCACAGGGGCTCGCCAAGGGACTCGGCATTTCGCTCGATGTCCTCAAACAGGCCAACCCCAGCCTGCGGCCTTCCATCTGGAACGCTGCCAAGCGGGTGCCCAAGGGTTATCGGCTGCGTGTTCCACGGACCAGCCTCACCGAGCCGCTCGACCGCCTGATCGCGGGCGTGCCGCGCTCGGCCCGCTATGCCGCTCAGACACGCGATAGCTTCCACAAGGTACGGCGCGGCGAGACCTTGTCGGCCATCGCGGCCCGCTACCGAACCAGCGAGAGGGAGCTCGCGTCCCTGAACGGACTGCGCAGTCGGCACCGGATCCGCGCCGGCCAGAAGCTGCGCCTGCCCGAGGAGGCGGGGGCTCGGCGAAGCCGCCAGCGCGCCTCCATCGCACCCGAGGTGCGTCAGCCGCCGCCCGAGGACGGGATCTACCGGGTGCGTCGGGGTGACAGCCTCGCGAAGATCGCCGCCCGCTTCGGCGTGACCGTGCAGGACCTGCTCTCTCAGAACGCGATCCGCAACCAACACCGAATCGACATCGGACAGCGACTCCGCGTCGCTCCGGCACCGAACCCCGCGGCGACGCCCACAGAGGCGGCCCTGGCCGCGGCCCACCCGCACTCCATCGCGGAGTTTACGCCGCCTGCGGCGGCCCAGGCGAAGTTCGGGATCATCAGCGAAACCTCGCGCAACACGAGTGTCGCTGACGCCGCCGCCGAGCGGCCGGCAGCCGGCCAGCCCACGGACGCCCTGCTTGCCGACCCGGGCGACTACTCGGTCGCCTCGGACGAAACCATCGAGGTGCAAGCCGCCGAGACCCTCGGCCACTATGCCGAGTGGCTGGACCTGCGCGCGAGCCGACTGCGTCGGCTCAACCACATGAGCTACGGAACGCCCCTCGTCCTGGGCAGGCGTCTGCGGCTCGACCTGAGCCAGGTGACTCCAGAGATTTTCGAAGAGCGCCGGAAGGAACATCACCGGGCGCTGCAGGGTGAGCTCTTCGAGCGGTACGCGATCGCCGGAACTCAGACCCATCGGGTTCGCCGGGGCGACTCCATCTGGGAGCTCGCAGAGCACACGTACCACGTGCCGCTCTGGCTCCTGCGCCAGTACAATCCGGACATCGACTTCGGCGAACTCCACCCCGGAGTCCGCCTCGCGATCCCGAAGCTGCGCGCGCGCTAGGGAGTTCCGGTCTAGACCTGGAAGATCGTTTCGTCCGGCAGCCGGATCGCGGTCAACGGGCCACCGTACGCGGCGCCGGTGTCGATCCCGATGCCGAAGGGCGCATTCCAGCGCACCTGGAAGTCCTCGCTCGGCGTGTGGCCGTAGATCACTGTGGCGCCCAAGCGATGAGGCAAGTCGCAGGTCGCGCGCGTCCACAGCAGGTCTTCGGGCTTGCTCTTGCGCAGCGCGTAGGCAACGTCCTCAACCTTGAGCTGAGCGCGGCCGAAGCCCGCGTGGACGAAGACGTAATCGCCCTCCACGTAGTGGAGCTTCAGGCTCAGCAGGAAGTCCTCGTGCTTCTTCGGCAGGCGGAAAGACCGCCGGTCGCGCTGCTGTCGATCGAAGTAGCCGTAGCTCGCCAGGGTGCGATCCCCGCCGTTCATCAGGAAGGCGTCGCCACCGAAGTAGGCGTCATCCGTCCAGCCGAGGAAGTCCAGCAGCATCGACTCGTGGTTGCCAAGCAGGAAGACGCAGGGCCAGTCCTGCTGGAGCTGGATCAGCCGCTCCACCACTGCGAAGGGATTCGGACCCCGGTCGACGTAGTCCCCGAGGAAGACCAGCCGATCCCCCTCCTGCAGGGGAAGCTTGTCGAGCAACTCCTCGAGCTTCTCGTTCTCTCCGTGGATGTCGCCAACGGCGTACAGCATGAGCCGAACGGTCGCCTCCCCTCGTCGCGTCTTCGGCCGATGGGCCCGGGGGCTTGACCTGCGACCCCAGGAGTCTTCAGCCGGAGGGGCTCTGGGGGCTGCGAGAGCGGGCGGCGAGCTGACCGCAGGCGGCGTCTATGTCCGCACCGCGATTGCGCCGGAGGGTGACCCGCAGGCCGCCCTCGTGAAGGATCGCCGTGAAACGATCGACGACCTCCCGAGCCGGCGGCCGGTACGGCGCATCGGCGTGGGCGTTCATGGGAATCACGTTGAGCTTGCACGGAATCCCCTGCAGTAGCGCGGGCAGCCGGCGCGCATCCTGCTCCGAGTCGTTCACGCCCTGCATCAGGGTGTACTCGAAGAAGATGGGACGCCGCGCAGAGATGAGCTCTTCGTTCCGCAGGTAATCGAGCAGCTTCGCGATCGGGAAGCGTCGGTTGAGGGGGACGAGCACGTCCCGCACCTCGTCGCGAGTTGCGTGGAGCGACACGGCGAGGTTGATCGGCCCGACCTCGAGCAGCGGCCGGATCTTCGGGAGCACTCCGGCTGTAGATACGGTGACGCGACGCGGGGCCATCGCGAAGGCCTTGGGGTGGACCAGGATGCGAATCGCTTCGAGAACCGCCGGCAGGTTCAGGAGCGGCTCGCCCATGCCCATGAAGACGATGTTGCTGATCCGGTCCTCCTCTTCGAGAACCTCGCGGGCGCGGCAGACCTGATCGACGATCTCGGCGGTGGAGAGGTTGCGGGTGAAGCCCATGGCGCCCGTCGCGCAAAACGAGCAGCTGAGCGGGCAACCCACCTGGGTGGAGATGCAGAGGGTGTTGCGCCGCTCCTCGGGAATCAGGACGGCCTCGACGACCGCGTTGTCCGCGGCTCGCAGGACGAGCTTGCGGGTGCCGTCGCTCGACACACTCAGGGCGTCGAGCGAAAGGGCCCGGGTCTGCCACTCGCTGGCGAGACGTTCGCGCAGGGAGGCGTCGAGGTTCGTCATCTCGTGGGGATCCTCGACACCGCGCCGGTAGAGCCAGTCCGCCACCTGGTCGGCGCGGTAGCGCGGGATGCCCTCGGAGACGAAGTACTCGCCCAAGCGAGGCAGTGAGAGATCCTTCAGATTGACGCTCATCGCCGGACGTACTCGAAGAAGTAGAGGGGTCGCCTTTCTTGCCGCCAGGTCTCTTCGTAGGCGGTTCGGACGCGACCCGCGACCTCGCTGCACCACGGATCCGGCGCAAAGGCGTTCTCGAGGTCGCGCCCGGCGGCGAGGAGGGAGTCGATCTGGTGCGCGTAGGGGGTGTCGTCTGTCGCGACGTGGAGCGTGCCTCCCGGTTCGAGCGCGCGCTCGACGGACGCGACGAACGGAGCCTGGAAGAGGCGTCGGCTGGCCTGCCGGTCCTTCGGCCACGGATCCGAGAAGTTGATCCAGAAGGCGGAAACACCTCCCGGCCGACACAGGTGCTCGACCACCACCTGCCCTCGGCCTTCGACGAGGCGCACGTTGCGGAGCCCGGTCCGCGCGAGCCGGCGGGCCATCCTGAGACATCGCTTGAAGGAAACCTCGACGCCGACGAACGCGGTGTCCGGGTTCTTGCCGGCCAGGTCGAGCAGGAACTCTCCGCGGCCGAAACCGATCTCGACGACGAGACGCAGGGGAGGTTTCAGGCCTGGAGCGAACTCGTCCTCCCAGCCGCGCTCGGCGACGCCATCGACTCGACGTCTCCAGTCTTCACCCGGAATGTCGTACTTGAGACCGCGGCCCATGGAAGCTCCTAGACTTCCGCCCCCATGAGCATGGCGCGCAAGTCCGGCAGGAACGGCCGCCGGGGGAGGATGTCCAGTTGATAGCGCTCCCCGTCACCGATGCCTGCCCGGCGTCGCGCATCATCAATCGCTTCCAGGGGACCTCCCAGACCGTCGACGAGCCCCACGTCGAGGGCGGTGCGGCCACTCCATACGCGGCCGCCTGCCACGCGCTCGACGGCGGCGACGTCCAGCCCGCGGCCCGCCGCGACGCGCTTGACGAAGACGTCGTAGAGCGCCTGCATCTCGTCACTGACGGCGCGGCGCTCATCGGGCGTAAAGCCACGTGTCTCACTGAAGAGCCCCGCTCGGTCTCCCATCTCGACCGCGTCCCGGCCGATTCCGAGCCGACGGTATAGGCCCTCGAGATTCAGCTTGCCGCCCACCACGCCGATCGAACCGGTCAGGCTGCCGGGCTCGATCCAGATCGCGTGGGCGGCCGCCGCCAGGTAGTACCCGCCCGACGCGGCGACCTCTCCCATCGAGACCACGACGGGCTTCTCCTGGGCGGTCAGTTCGACGGCGCGGTAGAGGAGATCCGATGCCACCGCGTCGCCGCCCGGAGAGTCGACTCGCAGCACGACCCCCGCGGTGCGGTCGTCCTCTCTCACGCGAGCCAGCAGGCGGCTCACCGGGACGCTGCCGATCCCCCGGCGTGACGTCCCGCGAAGCACGTTCCCGGTCGCGACGACGTAGGCCAGCTTGGGCAGGTGTCGTAGCAACGGGCGCCAGCCCGGATCCGCAACGACCCTGCCGAGGTAGCTGGCGAGATCGAGAAATGCGACGTCCCGGCTCGCGTCGCCGCCGCGAGAGAACGGCCGCAGGGCTTCTTCGAGTTCGTCGGCGTACAGGAACCCGTCGATCAGTCCGGCCTCCCGCGCGGCGCCAGCCGCATACGGGCCACGATCGATTCTCTCCCGAACCTCTCCGGGCTCGAGCCCCCGCCCGGTTCCAATCGCGTCCACCAACTCTCGGTAGAGATCGGTCAGCCACGCCTCCGACTGCTCGCGTTGCTCGGGTGACATGGAGCGTCGGGTCGCGATCTCCCCGGCGCTCTTGTACCGGCCCACGTGAACCACCTCGGGCTCCACGTCGAGCTTGTCGAGCAGATCCTTCAAGAAGAACTGTTCGGTCCGCAGTCCGACGAGTTGCACGACACCGCTCTCGGGAAGCCAGACGCTGTCGGCGCCGCTGGCGATCCAGAGCTGCGCGGCGGTCAGGCTCTCGGCCCAGGCGACGACGGGCATACCGGCTTCCCGAAGTCGATCGACCCGACGCCGCAGCGCAGCTGCCTGATTGAAACGATGCGGCCCAGTACCCTGGAAGCGCAGCAAGACTCCCGAGATTCGAGGATCCTCGGCCACGCGCTCGAGGCTCTGCAGCAGTTCGAGGAAGGAGAGCCCGGCATCTCGATTGGTTCCGAAGGCGGCTCGGCCCCGCTCTCCGACATCGGCGCCGAGCGGAACTAGCAGCCACAGCGCGTTCGCCTTCGCCCTCCGCTCGAGTCCACGGCCGGCAAGCCGCACTGCCCTGGCGCCGTTCGCGAGGAGCCGCGAGGCGAAGCCGACGACCGGAGACGCCAACTACCGCCTCCGCAGCTTCTTGTGCGAGATGTAGTCGACCATCAGGAAGGACCCGAGCTGGCTTGGGCTGGTGTAGAAGGCGCGTCCCCGGTTGATCTGGGTCATCTGTTCGACGAAGCCGAGCAACTCCGGGGCGTCGTCGAGCATGAAGGTGTTGATGGTGATGCCCTGCTTGGTAACGCGGCGGACCTGCTTCAGGGTCTGCACGACCGCGTGTGGCGAGATGCCGCCGAAGCCGGAAGGCCACTCTACGCGCAGCTGCTCGCCTGCCCGCGTCGGCTCGAAGTACGCCGTCGGCTGGCCATCCGTAATCACGATGATCTGGGGCGAGGAGCACGGGAATTGGCGGATCAAGCGCTCTGCGATGCGCAACCCGTCCTGCAGGTTCGTAAACGGATCCGAGACGTCCCAACTCACCTCTGGCAGTTCGCGGATCGAGATCTCCCGGGCCTGCGTCGAGAAACCGACCACGCTGAAGTGGTCACGCGGGAAGCTCGAGCGGATCAGCTGGTCCATCGCGAGGGCCACGCGCTTGGCGGCCGGGAAACGACCCGCCCAAGACATCGACCAGCTCATGTCCAGGAGCAGGATCGTCGTCGTCTGGGTCGTGTAGTCCATCTCCCGGACTTCGAAGTCAGCAACCTCGAGAGAGACGGAGCTGCTGCCCAGCGTCTGCCCTTCGCCCGTCCGCCGCTGCACGCCGTTCATCACCGTTCGGACGATGTCGAGATCCAGGTCGTCGCCGAACTCCCAGGGCCGCGTCTCGTCGGGGCGCGGCAGCCCGACGCCACGAGAGTTCGTGTCGTGCTGGCCTGCCATTCCCTTGCGCAGCGCCGTGTACACATCGGCGAGCGCGTTCGCACCGATCGCTCGTATCGCCCGGGGCGTGAGCTCGGGATCCGGACCGCCGCGCAGGTAACCGGCGTTCTCGAGCTCGCTCTCGAGATCGCGGAGCAACACGAACGACTGGGCGGCCGGGTCGCCCAGCAGATCCCGCAGCTGCTCGGGCGAGATGGGTTCGAGGTTGCCTTCCTGGAGGTTGCGCGCCATCTGTTCGAGGGCCTCGATGCGCTCGCGGATCTCCTGGGCGGTCTCGTAGTCGGCCTGCTCGCTGCCGCGGAAACGGTCACCCCGCCGCTCGAGGAAGTCATCGAGCCGCTGGATGCGCTCGAGTTCATCGAGGAGCTCCTGGAAGTCCTCGCCCGCCTGCCGGTCCTCGAAGTCGTGATCGCGCATCCGCTCGATCCGGCTGCCCACGTTCTGGTCCTCGCCGTGGCGTCGATCGAGAAAGTCGTTCATGCGCAACGACTCGAAGCCGTGCCTGGCGCGCAGCGCCTCCTGTTCGCGATCGAGGATGTCGTCGAGCTGCTGCTCGAGCTCCGACGTCGCGGCGTCCATGTCGTACTGCTCGTAGAGCGACTCGACCTGGTCCCGCAGCTCACGGACCAACTCCTGGAGTCCCATCACGCGCATGTTCATGCCCGCCATCGGGAAGCCGTACTCGCGCATCCACTCGAGGGCCTCGCGCGTGTTGAGCCCTTCCATCATGAGGTCCGAGAGCTGCTCGAGAGCGCTCTGGGCGTCCATGCTGAACTCGTCCAGGGAGCCGTCCCAGCGGCTGTACCGGTACGCCCTCATGCTCGCCCGAATCGAACCCCCTTCGCGCTCACGTCCTTGTTGAGACGGTTCGCCAGGTGGAGGCCCTCGAGGATGAACTCGATCGCGGCAGCCGTCTGTGCCGGCGAGCTGCCTCCCGCGAGGCGCTCGGCCGCGACTCGAAGTCCATCGATCTCGTCGAGACCCACCAGATAGTCGGCAGCGGACATCTCGGCAGAAACCTCGACCTGCCAGCCCTCGTCGAAGGCCTTCACCACCGAGTCGAGCTCGTCGGGCTGCACGAACTCGTCGAACACGACATGGATCGCGCGCCTCACCATGCCTTCGAGAAGCTCCGACTCGCTTCGCTCGACGCCCGCGTACTCGAGCTCGATCTTGCCGGTCGTGGACGCCTGGAGGGCAGCCAGGTCCGAGATGCGCGGGACCGCCTCGGCCTCGTCGCTGCGCAGCGCGCGTCGCACGGCACTGGCGATCAGAGTCTCGTAGTTCGCGATGCTCATGCGAACGCTGACCCCCGAAGTCTGGGAAACATCGGGACTGCTGCGCGCCTGGAAGGTGATCTCGGCAACGACCTGCTCCATGTACTCGGGCATCGAGACGTCGATCCCGTCGGCTTCGGCGGGGGTCGCCTCCTGTCGGACGATCTCGATCTCGGTCTGGCGCTCCAACGGGTAGTGGGTGCGAATCTGCGCCGCGTAGCGGTCCTTGAGGGGCGTAATGATCCTTCCGCGGCTCGTGTAGTCCTCGGGGTTCGCACTCGCCACGATGAGAAGGTCGAGGGGTAGGCGCACCCTGTAGCCCTTCACCTGGACGTCGCGTTCCTCCATCACGTTGAACAGGCCCACCTGCACCTTCTCCGTCAGGTCGGGCAGCTCGTTGATGCAGAAGATGCAGCGGTTGCTTCGGGGCAGGAGTCCGAAGTGGATCGTGTACTCGTCCGAGAGGTGATGCCCCTCGGCGACCTTGATGGGGTCGACATCGCCGATCAGGTCACCGATGGAGACGTCGGGGGTGGCCAGCTTCTCGACGTATCGCTCATCCCGATGCAGCCACGAGATCTCCGTCGCATCGCCCTTCTCGGCCACCTGCTGGCAGGCGAACGCCGACACCGGCGCCATCGGGTCGTCGTTGATCTCGCTCCCCGCCACCACCGGGATCCACTCATCGAGCAGGCCCAGGAGAGAGCGAATCAACCGGGTCTTCGCCTGGCCGCGCTCACCCAGGAAGATCATGTCGTGACCCGAGAGGAGGGCGTTTTCCACCGCCGGAATCACGCTGTCGTCGAAGCCCCGGATGCCCGGGAACAGCGGCGTGGCTTCGCGCAGGTGTCGCCGCAGGTTGACCTGGATCTCATCCCGCAGGCTGCGGAACACGTATCCGGCCTTGTGCAATTCGCCGAGCGTGCGCTCGGCGGGCGGACGAATCGACATGGAGCCTCCCGAGTGAGTCGAGCTTGAGGTGGGACGTCTCGCCTCCAGGGTAGGTCTTCGCCCCGCGCGGAGCCCTTCGAATCAGGAGAGATCGGAGAGGTCGTAGCCGCCTTCTCGGCGGAGGCTCTCGACGACGTGGCGGATCACGAGGAGCACCGAGCCATCGATGGTCGCGTTGTCGACGATCGGGATGTCGGAGCGATCGGCAAGCTCGAGGAACTCCTCCTGGATCTTCAGGATGGCGTCCAGATTCTCGACGTAGCGCTGGGCACCGCGGCGTCGCTGGCGCTCCTCCCTGGAGATGAAGTGGCTGCGGAAGGCGACCTCATCGAGCCGCGCGACCACCAGGAAGATCACGTGCGCGACATCCCGATACGCGGAGAGATCGATCAAACCCGGAACCAAACTCACGCCGTCGAGGATCAGGCTCGCGTTCTCGTCGATGGCCCGGTCGATCATCGCCCGGATTCCCACCGACACCACCGCCGCCTGGGCGTGAAAGCCCGCCAGGACGGGGTCCTGGCCTTCCTCGACCAGCGGGAAGGTGGCTGGGTGAGCCTCGAACGACGATGCGTGCAGCGCCGGGACGAGATCCGGCGTCAGGGTGATCCGCAGGATCTGCCGGATGGAGTCCGTCGAAGCGACACGGCTGATGCCGAGCCGCTGTGCGACCTCGAGGGCGAGAGAGGTCTTGCCCGAGCCCGTGGTTCCGCCCAGCAGGATGATGACCGGCTTCTCCGGCTCCTGGTGCCTGCGCCAGATGAGGAACCGCTCGGCCGTCTTGGGGCCGAAGCGCCGCAACAGAGCCTCGTAGGCGAGACTTCGAAGCTCGCCTCTCGGGATGTCCTTGCGGGACTCGAGCAGGAGAGACTGCTCGATCCGCGCCGCCACGTCGAAGGCGTCGTTGGGATCGATCGAAGCGGCCAGCAGCGACTGCGACAGGGTGCCCTTGGAGAACGGCATCGGCGATCGCTGGTCGCTCGTCACGAGAATGCGCCCGACCAGCGGCGGCAGCGGAGGCTGGTGCTCCTGGAGGGCGTCCTCGCCGAGAGTCTCGCGGAGGAGCTTTGTGAGTTCAGCGCGACTCACCACGCCCCGTCCGACAACCCGTGACTGGACCGCGTCGGCGGTGGCGAGGGCCACCTCCACGTCGACGCCACGGGCGATCAATGAATGGACCATGATCCCGCGCATGAACGGGCGGCGCCCTGCGCCGTCTTCGACCACCACCCGCTCGTCTTCGCGTGCGGGTGTCGTCTTGGGGAGATCCTGTCGCGGGTTCGTCACGGGAACTGCTCAGACTAACCGATTTGGCGCTCCAGCCGCGCGGCAGTGACCTCCCCGCGGGCGGATCCCTTTGCCTCGCAAGAGCCTCTCAAGTCGATACAAACCTGTAGGGAAAACACCTGATCCTGCTCGGAGATGCCAGCAAATCGAGACAATAATCCCCATTCTTGGCTTGACTTTCGTTCAGGTTCGGAGTCTCCTGCCATGGCCTCCGGCTGTTTCGGGGGAGGTCTGCCAGTTTTTGGTATCTCTGGCTGGGACAGCGCCGATGCCCCAACGCTCTTCGCCCTTCTATCGAACGCGGGACGTGGTCGAGATCCTCGGGATCTCACGTCGCCAACTCCAGTACTGGGCACAGACCGACCTGGTGACACCCTCGGACAAGACGCCGGGCGGCCACCGTCGTTACTGCTTCGCCGACCTGGTCGCACTGAAGGCGACCAAGCGACTCATCGACGCCGGCATCTCCGTACAACGGGTCCGGAAGAGCATCCAGGCCCTGCGCAAGACCCTGCCCGACATCGAGCGCCCGCTCTCCGAACTGGTCCTGGTCGCGACCGGCGATGTGGTTCTGGCATTCCGCGAAGGCGCTGCGTTCGAGGCAATCTCGGGGCAGGAGTGGGTATTCGAGGTTGCCGAGTTTGAGCGCGAGGTGTCGGACTGGCGAGGGACGGGCCTGGCCCAACCCATTCGCCGACCACGCAAGGTCGAGAGCCGGACCGGGAGGCTGCGCGGGACGGGCTAGCCAACCGATTCGAAGTTCGTGGAGATCGGCAGAAACGGGGGATCTGCCATGAGAACCATCGCAATCGTCAACCAGAAGGGTGGCTGCGGAAAGACGACCACTACCGTCAATCTCGGTGGTGCGCTCGAGGCCGACGGCAACCGGGTGCTGATCATGGACCTCGATCCTCAGGCCCATGCAACGCTGGCACTTGGCATCAACCCCGACGAACTCGACGCCAATCTGTACGAGGTCCTGGCGGAGCCCGAAGGAGAGTCGGAGCTCGCAGGCGTCCTGATCAACATCTCCGAAACGATGGACTTGGCGCCGTCCAGCATCGTGATGTCGGCCCTCGAGCAGAAGCTGGCCGCAGAGCGCCACGATGCCAGAACCGAACGGCTTGCCGTGGCGCTGGAGAAGCTCGGACCCGCGTACGACTTCGTCTTGATCGACTGTCCGCCGAACGTCGGGCTGCTCACCTTCAACGCCCTGCGGGCCGCCGAGGAGGTGATCATCCCGCTGGAAGCCAGCTTCTTCGCCGTCGATGGCGTTCAGAGGCTCCTCGAGACCATCGGTCTGCTCTCGGACCGGATTGGCCACGAACTGGACGTGCGGATCCTGCCGACCCTGTACGACGGGCGCACACGCTACGCCCGCGAGACCCTGGCCGACATCCGCGAACTCTTCAAGGACCTGTGCTTCGACACCGTGATTCGGCAGAACGTGAAGCTGCGCGAGACGGCGCGTCAGGGCGTCCCGATCGCACGCTACGCGCCCTCCGCGAACGGGGCTCTGGACTACGCGGCGGTCGCTATCGAGGTCGAAGCCGGACAGCAGTCTCCCGCGGTCGAGGGCGCCGCGAGCCACAGTCTCACGGAGTTGCGAGAGGTCATGGTTCGCTTCAGCGACAGCCAGGCCGGTGACGTCCGGATCGCGGGCGACTTCAACGGGTGGGTGCCGGACAAGGGCGTTCGCTCGGTGATCGAGGCCGAGAACGGGTCTCGGGTATGGACGAAGATCCTGCACCTGCCGCCCGGCACGTATCAGTACCGCTACGTCGTCGACGGTGAGTGGCGCGAAGATCCTGTCAACGCGAGCACCGCGCCCAGTGCCACCGGCCGGGTGAACTCGGTACTCGTAGTACGCTAGGAGTCTAGACGGCCGAAACGCCTCGAACTCCCGGCCAGAACGAGCCAACCGACATGACACAGATCACGTTCTCACTTTGGAGCATCGCGCGGCGGGCCCGCGCGAGAGCCTAGAGCTTCGCGCATGCCTCGCGATCTGGCGGACGTGCTTCATCATTTCATTCCAGAGTCGGGCCCCGTGGGCTCGCGTGACGCTGCTTCCGAGCGCCGCGGCGCTTCCAAGAGTCGCGGCGCTTCCGAGAACCGCGGCGTCCCGCGCAGGCAGACGCTTCCGATCGTCGGCGTGCCGCTCGGCGAGCGGGACGTCGTGCGCGCGGCCTTTACCTGGAACCTGGCGGTGGAGGTGGCCCGCGCGGGAGGCCGCACGGCCGTCGTTGCCCCTGACACCGATGCCAGCACCGCCCTCTGGCCCGAGGAGAGCACCGGCCCGCTGAGCGCGAACGTCGTCCTCGTACCCGCCACGAACCTCGGCCAGCTGCATCGCGCGGCCCTGGATATCGCGGAGGCACGGGCGTCCGATGGACCTGCCCTCGATGAGGACGGCCTCGTCTTCGTTCGAATCCCACCCCTGTGGCTCCGCAACTCCCAGGGTGCGACCGGGCTGCTGCGCTGGACCCTGCTGTTTACCTCTTCCGAGAACCGCGACCTGCTGGAGAGCTATGGGATCGCGAAACTCCTGACCCGAGCCCTCCCGGAAGCTCGCGTCGGCGTTACGGTGCACGGAGCTCGACGGATGGCAGATGCCGAGGCGGCCTTCTCCCGCCTGGAGCGCGCCACCTCGCAACGACTCGGCCTGCCTCTTACGAGCTACGGTCTCCTGGTCGACGATCTGCACGTCTACCAGGCCATCGTGGCCCAGCGGCCGATCGGCATGGTTCACCCCCAGTCCCCGGCCGCCCGTTCGATGGGAGACGTCGCGAAGCTGCTGCTGGAGGACGCCCGGAAACAGATGGACCGAGTGGATGCCTGAGAGCGATCTGCACTACGTCGCCTCACTGCCGCGGCCGGAGCTGCGAAACGCGCTCCGACGTGCCCAGGCCTTCGACCCGCCCCTGCGGATCCTCGCGGAGGACGTCCTGGGCGCCGACGCGCCCATCGACTTCATTGCGGTCGATCCGGACGGCCGCGTCGTCCTCGTCCTGATCGGGGAAGACGGCGAGGACCAGGAACTCCTGACACAGGCCCTCGCCCAGCGCGCCTGGGTGCGTCCTCGCATCCGAGACTGGCTGCAGCTCGCTCCGAACCTGGAGCTGTCCGCAAGCGCCCCGGTGGCCGTGTCCCTGCTGTGTCCGTCCTTTTCGTCGAGCACCCAGGCCGCCGCGGCCGATCTAGGCCCAGACGTGCTGGACCTCTCCACCCTCCGCTGTGTCCGAAACGGCGCGGAGGCGACGGTGCTGCTCGAGCGGCTCTCGCCGCCGGGACCGTCAGACCGCAGGCGGGCCGCGGTCGATCCGCCAGCCGAAGGCGGACCCCGCTTCCGGAGCGGGCTGACCGCGGAGGATCTCCAGCTCACACCCGAAGAAATCAGCGAATTCGACTAGTTCCGTGTCGAAGCTGCGCGTCGGCGCGGAACTTGCGCCTAGACCTGGGGGGACATTTTTCGGCACCGGTGACATTTCGTGACACCTCCTGCACCCATCCCGCCACTCCCTAAAGAGCAGGGATCCCTCGCCGAGAGCGGCAGGGCCTCTGCGTGGGTCTTGGGAAGTCGTGCGAAGGGGGCCTCGGTTGGCGGTTGGGCAGCTCGAGCCTGTAGACGAATCAGACGAAACGCTGGTCGTTCGGGTCACGCAGGGCGATGAAATCGCCTTCAGGGAAATCTATGAGCGCTTCTTCAAGCGCATCTACCTGTTCGTCGACAAACGCCTCCGCAATACCGCCGACACCGAGGAGACCGTTCAAGAGGTCTTCATCAATGTCTTCAACTCGATCGACAGCTACCGCGGTGAGGCGCCGTTCTCCGCCTGGGTATTCGGAGTGACGCGCCGCACGATCGCCGGACGCTTCAAGCGCAAGCATCATCCCACGGTGCCCCTCCTGGACGACGACCACGTCACTGCCGCCGTGAATGGCAGCGGCGCGCAGCCCTCGCCCCTCGAGGCATACGAGTGTCAAGAACTCCTGTCGCAGCTTGAAGCGAAGCTCGATTCCAAGCTGTCCGCGGAGCAGCGGGAGCTGTTCCAGCTGCACCACGTGGAAGACCGCTCGATCTCTGAGATCGCTCTCGCCCTCGACAAGACCGAGAACGCCATCAAGTCGAACCTGTACCGGGCCCGGAAGATCCTCCAACCGCGCTGACCCGCTAGACTCGGGCCGATGGCCGAGTCGATCTGCTTCGATGCACCGCAGGGTGAAGACCTGTCGATCCTCGAGCGCCCCGCGGAAGGCGCCGAGACACCCGCTGGTGCCGGAGCCCGCCGCTTCGAGTTCTCGTGCCGCGGAGACCGGGTTCCGCTCGCCGTGCTGGCTCCCGAATCCGAACCGCCGTACCCCACGCTGCTGGTGCTGCCTGCACCGGGCGAGGGGAGTGAGCTGTCGAACCTGCAGGGGCTCGACAGCTGGCTCGCCGCCGGCGTAGCCGTCGCTTCCATCGAGCTGCCGCTCTTCGGGTCGCGACGCTCCGGCAAGCTCTCCGAAAAGCTCACCGAGTCGGTGGTGGCAGCCGCGCGCGGCGAAGCCATCGACGACACCGGTGAGCTTCTGTGGGAGGAGTTCACCCGGCAGGCCGTGATGGAGCTTCGGCGCGGCCTGGACATGTTGGCGGAAGTCTGGGGCGGCGAACCGAGCGCAAGCGCCTTCGCCGGCGTGGGCATCGGTGCCTCGATCGGAACGCTCTGGTGCGCCGTCGACGAGCGGCCCTGCGGCGCTGTGCTCGTGCTCACTGGGGGCGGCTTTGGCCCCGCGTCCATCGACCCGACGAGCTTTGTCGCCAACATCGCGCCGCGCCCGCTGCTCTTCGTGAACGAGGAGGCAGCCAAGGCGCGACCTGGCGCTCCCGCCATCTCCAAGGACCGGGCCATCGAACTGCACGAGGCCGCCGGCGAACCCAAGGAAGTCTCCTGGCGGGCAGCAGAGGCCGGGGACGTCCTCGACCTCGCGTGGAAGTTCCTCGCGCCCCTGCTCGGGGTGGGCTGAATCCGACAGCCGGCTACCCCGGAAGCGCGCCGCCGGGCCCGGGACTCCTAGGCAAGCGCCTGGATGCGAGCCAGCATCCGGTCGCGCTCTTCCACCATTCGCTCGGGCGTGTCCGCTTCGAGGTTCAATCGCAACACCGGCTCGGTGTTCGAGGGGCGCAGATTGAACCACCAGTCGTCGTAGCTCACGAGGAGACCGTCGAGCTTCGAGACGCTGGGGGCATCCCGATGCTCGCTCTCGATCGCCTCGAGCACGCGGCCTACGTCGCCGACCCGGCTGTTGATCTCTCCACTCGCCGCGTAGCGCCGCAGGGGCGCGACGATCTCCGAAAGGGGGCGCTTCTCCTTTGCGAGTACGTCGAGCAGGGCGACGAATCCCGCGATTCCGTCGTCCGCGACCAGGGTGTCGGAAAACCGAAAGTAGAGATGGCCCGACAGCTCGCCCGCGAAGATCGCACCCGTCGAGCGCATCTGTGCCTTCACGAACGAGTGACCTACCCGGCAGATCTCCGCGACACCGCCTGCCTTCTCGATCTCCTCGGCGACGACACGGCTCGAGCGCAGGTCGCAGAGCACGAGACCGCCCGGGCTTCGTTCCAACTGGTAGCGCGCGAGAATGCCCGTCATGAGATCCCCGGCAATCGGCTCTCCCTGCTCGTCGACGAAGAACACACGGTCCGCATCGCCGTCGAAGGCCGCCCCGAAGTCGGCCCCGGTCCGTTTCACCGCCGCTCGCAGATCGGCGAGGTTTTCGAGCTTGAGCGGGTCGGCCTCATGGTTCGGGAAGGTCCCATCCGGCTCGAAATAGAGACGCTCGGTCTCGAGGGAGAGCTCGTCTAGCAGGGGCTCGAGGCCCACCGCAGCCATCCCATTCCCGCAATCGATCGCCACCTTGAGGGATGGACGCCCCGACCCCACGGCGAGCACGTGCTGCACGTAGTCTGCGGTCACGTCCGCCTCGCGAACGCGTCCCGGCTCTCCGACGGGCGGAGCCGACTCGACCGCCGGAAGCCCGGCCTCGATCTCTCGCAACCCCGAATCCTCGCCGACCGGCACGGCATGGGCCAGGCAGATCTTGAAGCCGTTGTACTGGGCCGGGTTGTGGGACGCCGTGATCATGATCCCCGCGTCGGCGCCGAGCGAGTCGACGGCGAAGTAGAGCATCGGCGTGGCGACGAGCCCCAGGTCGACGACATCGACGCCTTCGTCGCACAAACCGCGTACCATCGCGTCTCGCAGCGCCGGAGAGTGCGGCCGCGCGTCGCGACCGACGACGATGGTGTCGGCAGCCACAAATCGAGCGGCCGAGCGGCCGATTCGATAGCTGATCTCCGCGTCGAGCTGATCCGGCACGATGCCCCGGATATCGTACGCCTTGAAGATCGTCACGAGCCGGAGTCTAACCTTCGCGCTCGTCCAATGGTCGCCTCGCGGCCACTTGCTTGACCCCAGAGGGCTGCGGCGGCACCCTGTGAGCCTCCGCAGTCGCGGAAGAGGTTGCGCATGTTCGGAATGGGAGCCACCGAGCTCGCCATCATCGCCGTGATCGTCATCGTGCTGTTCGGAGCCCGTCGCCTACCCGAGATCGGGTCCGGGGTGGGCAAGGCGATCAAGAACTTCCGGGCCGGCATGTCGGGTCAGGACGAAATCGACGTGACTCCGGAGGCTCCGAAGTCCGACGAGGTCGCGGAAGATTCGTCGGATGAGGTGGCTAGCGAGCAGCGACCGGAGACGGATTCGTCGTAGCGCCCTCCGGGGCGGGCACCCGCTCGGCCATCTCGACGAGGAAGCTCGTCGCCTCGTCGGGAACGTCATCGAAGAACGCCTGGAAGCCCACGGCCTGACCCGGCTCGAGAGGGGTCCCGGCCAGCTGGGCCGCGGCGCCCCTCGCGGCCTCGGCCAAGGCGTCCGCCGATAGCATTCGGAGTTGCTCCTCGCTGAGCGGCACGCCCGCTCGGGCCGCGGGAATCTCGAGCCGCGCTCCATGCGATGACAACAGCGCCACCTGGGTGCCGTCTCCGGCACGCAGGACACGGGTGCTGCCATTCAGCAGCCGACCGTGCAAAACGTACAGCCGGGTGGAGCGCGCCGTCTCGAGCCACACCGCGCGGATCTCCCGGGCCTCGAGGTCTCCCAAGCGGACGACGGTGGCCGTTGTCGAGCCGGCCGGTGCCACCGGAAAGATTCCCCGCCCGATTCCCAAGCCGCAGAGAGCCACGGTCACGATCCAGCCCAGCATCCGGCCGGGCCCGCGCAGACCCCGAAGCCACGATCGCGAGTCCGATGGAACCGCGGCGAACCCCGGACCGGAATGGGTCATCCGGGGGACGACAGCGGCCTCAGCCACCGACATCGCGTCGTCCAGGGGCTCGAGCGGAGAAACGGACTCGAGTGATTCATCACTGAAGAAGTCCCAGTCCTCGGGCTCCCCCACGTCCTCGATGCTGACCGGAGCCGCGTCCTCCTGCATGACCGATTCGACATTGTCGGCTGGAGCCGAGAAGTCGCTCGCCTCACCGAAGTCGCTGGCATCTTCGTCGCCCCCGAAGCCGATGCCTCCCTGGGCGTCGACCTCCTCCCCGGCATGCGGATCCGTCAAGACGCCGTGGCTGGACTCTCTGGGCTCTTCGCCGGGTGGATCCCGGTTGAACTCCCACTCCTCCTCTTCGGGTTCACTGGGACCCGGCGATGAAGCGACGAGCGGCTCGTGCGATAGATCCTGGGTGGACTCGGGCGCTGCGGCGGCCACCGCCTGCGCGACGACGTCGTGGGTGACCTGCGCCTCGCTCGCGCTCGGGTGCTGGAGAAAGAAGGTCCGTTTGCAGCGCGAGCAGCGTACGCGGATGCCACTCAGCGGCACGCGCGATTCGTCGAGCCGGAACCGCGTCTGACAGTTGCTGCATTCGACGATCACGTCGCCCCCTCGGCCCGGGTTCGATGGCCTGCGCGAATCGGCGTCCAACTGCCTGTGCCAGCGTCGAAACGGGCACGCGAGCCCACTCGACATTTCGGAATCGCCGCGAGGCGGCTTGAGCCCAGGCGGCACTACGCGGGCGGTGGAAGGTTGTAATCCAGGCGGAACCGCGGGCTTCGGGGCCCGAACTGCTCCCGACCGAAGCCGCGAAGCGCGCAGCCCACTCTGCGACCGAGGGGACGAAGCGATACGCTTCGCTCGTGCAGCTCGACCCGCAAAGCGCGTCTCCCACACTCGCCGCGAGTTCAAACGGGGTGCGGCTTCATGGCTCCTGAGCCCCGGCTCCCGCGCGGGCCCGACGCCGCGGGCGAAACCGCCTCGCAGGCTCTGGAACGTGCTCGGGTCCACGCTGGACGTGCGATGGGAGAGGCCCTGGCGGCAGCCCGCGCGCTGCTCGATGCCGCGGCGATCGGATGGAGCGGGCGGCCCAGCGAGGCACACACCGCCCTTCGCGGCATTGCCGAAGTGCTGGACGAACAGTCGGCGCGCTTCGCCGAGGGCGCTGGGGGAGTTCCCGCCGCGATGATGAGCACGATCGTCGAGGCGCTCGATGAGGAAATCGCGAGGTGGGAGCAGCGAGCGAGCACCGACCCGGATGCCCGCGCCGTCCTACGGACCTTCCTCGGACTGCGCGAGATCCTGTGGGAGTTCGGTCTGCGTAGCGACGCGCCCGGCGAAGGGGAGACCCCGCCGCAGCGACCCCGACACAAGCCAATCCAGGCGGCTCGCGGCAAGCCCGGAAGCGGCCCGAGACGACCGGGCCGCGTTCAACGGGTCGATGTACAAGGCTAGGTCGATCGAACTCCCCTCCGTGCTAGCGTCCGCCGGCTGATGACGACGAGATCTTCATGGCGATCCTGATCAAGCGCTACGCAAACCGGAAGCTCTATAACACCCAGACCAGCCGATACATCACGCTCAAGGGAATCGCCGAGCTGATCGACGACGGCGAGAAAGTTCGCGTCATCGACAACGAGACGGGTGAAGACATCACGAGCGTGGCGCTGTCGCAGATCCTCGTGGACAGCGAACGTTCGAACTCGGACGTCTCCGGCAACGTGCTCTCGCAGATCCTCGGACGTGGCGGCGACGCCCTGTATGACACGCTTCGCAAGAGCTTCGACGATGCGAGCGAGAACCTCGGCGACTTCCAGGACCGTTTCCGCCGCTTCGTCGCAGGCGAGGACGACGGAGACGGGGACAGCGCCGCTGCGGACGGACGCGACCCCCGGAAACTGAGAGACTGGATCGCCTACGCGGCGCCAGACTTCGAGCAGATCGTCCAGAAGTCGATGGAGCGCGTCTTCAAGCTGCTCGACCTGCCGCGCCGGTCGGACATCGAGGCATTGAACGAGAACCTCGAGCGGGTGGCCCAGGCGGTGGAGACCCTCGAGAAGGTCTACGAGCGCCGCGAGTCGTCGAGCCCTGCGCCCGAGGCCTAGCTGCCGGACGACGGCTGCGCGGCCCTGTCGATGCAGGGGAGCCCTTCCGGGAGCTGGCGAGGAGGTGGCTGGACCCGGTCCGCGCGAGGGTCGGCGTGAATGATCCGGGCTAGGGTACGCGCCATTCGGCGATGGCCCAGGCATCCAGATCGAACAGCGTAGAACGACCCGCGCGCGAAGGCGTGGGGCGTGGCTTCGGATGGCTCGATATCTCGCTGCTGGCCTTGATCGTGATCGCGCTAGGGCTCGAGCTTCGGCTCGTATTCGACCTCAACATCAACTGGGACGAGTTCCACTTCCTCTCGCGGATCTACGAGCATCGGACTGGCGTCCTCACCTCGCGGCTCCAGACGCTCCACGTGCACCTGTTCGGCTGGTTGCCCGCGGTCTCGCTCAGCGAGGTCGATCAGATCGTGGCCGCCCGGGGTGTCCTGTTCGCACTGGGCATCGGGATCCGGGCACTGCTCTACACGATCGGGAGGCACTTCCTACCGCGATCGGGCGCGCTCTTCGCGGTACTCACCTATTCCTCGTTCTCCTACGTGCTCCACCACGGTACGAGCTTCCGCTTCGACCCTCTCTGCTCGTTCCTGGTTCTCACGAGCCTGGCGCTGCTGCTGTCCGAGCGCCCACGACCCGGTCAGCTGACGCGCACTGCGCTGGCGGGGCTCAGCTTCGCGTTTTCGATGATGGTCTCGCTGAAGAGCGCGATCTTCCTACCGACGATCGGTGTGACGCTCGGCTTCGTGTGCACCCGCAGCCCCCGGGCGCGCGTAGACAGTTTGCGAACAGCGGCGGTCTTCGCCGTCGCTCTCGCGGGGAGCTTCGGCCTGCTCTACGCGCTTCACGCGGGCACCTTGGCCTCGGATGCACCCGACACGGTTGCGTTCGTCTCCCGCATCGGCTCGAGCTTCCTGGTCTTCGGCGAGCTGTTTCCGCGTTCCCAGTTCTTCCTCCAGAGCCTGTCCCGAGATCCGATCGCCTGGTGCGCGCTCGCAATCGGCGCCGCGATGGGGCTCTACGGGCTGAGGCTTCGGGAAGAACGCGCGAAGTGGCTGGCATTCCTGGGCTTCCTGCTTCCACTCGCGATGCTCGTCTCGTATCGGAACGCCTTCCCCTACTTCTACGTCCTGATGTTGACCCCGGCGATCCTGATTACCGGCGCCCCGATCGCCGCGATCGCGAACCACTTCGGCCCCCGGACCCGAACGAGCGGCGCACTCATCGTTGCGCTTGCGCTCGCTGTCTTCGCATCGGGCCTGCGCTTCCATTGGGACAATCGCGCCGACCAGACCCTCGTCCAGCGTCAGCACATCGACCTCGTCCACGAACTCTTCCCGCTGCCCGTCCCCTACATCGACCGCTGCGCGATGATCTCCTCCTACCCGAAGGCGGGGATGTTCCTGAGTGCCTGGAGCCTGGCCGACTACCGCGCCGTCGCTGAGCCAGTCATGCAGAGGGTCATCGCGGAAGAGCAACCCGTCTTTCTGCTCGCGAACTCGCCCGGCCTCACCGCAGCGCTCGCGAAGGGGCCCGTGCCACAACCGATTGCCCACCGCCTCCTCGACGAGGACGCCCGCGTGCTCCGCAGCCACTACATCTGGCACTGGGGGGCGCTCTTCGTGGCCGGAAAGAACTTCGTCTTCGACCCCGAGACAGCAGCACAAGAGTTCGACCTCTTGATCCCCGGGCCCTACACGGTCGAATCGCCAGTCCCCGTTCGTATCGACGGGGTCCCCAGGCGCCCCCGCTCCCACGTCCGCCTGGACACAGGCCGGCACACGATCACGGCCGACGGAGCTTCCGCCCGGGTGGCACTGCGCTGGGGATCGAGCCTGCCGCGCCCCGAGCAGCCTGCTCTCGAGCACCGGATCTTCCGCAGATTCCAGTACCGCTGAACGGCAGCTGGGCGATCACTCTCAGGGGCGGCTCGCCCCGGGCCGCCACGGCTCGACTTCGTCGGTCAGGATCGTGATGCCCCGCGGCGGGCGCTCTCCACTGCTTCGGATGAGCATGCGAGCAACCGAGAAGTCGAGCACACCCGAACGCTCGCGCAGCGGCTTCGCAACCGTCAGGCACTGGGTCCGGCCACGGCCCGGGTCGGGGACGAACGCATAGCGGAGCCGCAATCGGCTGCCGGGAGCCAATCTTCGGGTCGTGTCGAGCCGAACCTCGAGCGGACCCTTCAAGCGGTGCCTCAGTTCGACCCCGACCCGACGACCCACCGTCACGTCGAGCTCGACCTCGATCCACTCGCCGTCGCGCAGGTCGACGTTCTGGCCGCCATGGAGCATGCGCGGCTCGGCGTCCGGCAGTACGAACCTGCGCTCGGCCATCAGCTCGATCACCCCGAGGTCGCTCGCGGCCGCGCCACTCGTGAGACTCCAGCGGGCCACCGAGGCGACGAGGCCCCCGTCCGGCTCGGACCAGGCAGCCGGGCGACGCGTGGCTCCGAACACGCCGTCCGGCACCTCGAACGCCTCGCAAAGCTCGAACCGCTTTCGGCACAGCAGCAGGCGGCCGAGCGGGTCGATCGCTCCCGCTGCACCGCGACGGCTGTTCGCGAAGAACACGTGCCGTCCATCGGGGTAGTGGCGAAACACGCTGCGCCCCAGGAGTCCGGCCCGAGTGGCCTCTTCACCACGGGACAGGTAGTCGAGGACCGAGACCGGCAGATCCGAGAGGGCGAAGGGCGCATCGACGCGCGCGCTGCCGATCCCGGGCCCCGCGGCAACCAGGAATCCCCAGTTCTGACTAATGAGCCGCAAGAGAGTGTCGCCCGCGTCGCGGCGGCCACGCGATTCGTCCGACGATACGAGCACCAGGGTGTCCTCGAGAACGCCCATCGCCTCGAGCGACTTGAGGAGCCGCCCGACCTCGAGATCCGCGTAGGCAAGCGCACGCTCGAAGTCATCGGCCTGATCGGGCTCGAACTCGTCCGGAACCAGGTAGGGGTGGTGAGTGCCGACGGTCAACAGCGTCGCGAACCAGGGACCCTCGCGGGCTCGAAGTCGCCGAACGAGCGCCAAGCCTGCTCGAAACAGGGTGGCGTCATCGACTCCCCATGCGCTTCGGGCCGCCGCCTCCGCGAACGAGAGATCCCCTCGGACCTCCTGGAATCCGATTCGCGGCAGGAACTGGTCCTTCAGCATGAAGGCAAGCGGTGCAGCCTGGAGGTAGGCGGTGTGGTAGCCCGCGTCCTGGAGGAGTCTCGGAAGGCAGGTGGTCAGCCCGGTCGCCGCGTGGACGGACATCTTCGGCGTACCGGGGAGCAATTTCGGGAGATCGCCACACAGGGCGGCGTAGAGGCCTCGGTTCGTGTTGACCTGGTGGGTCACGAATGTCGAGAAGGAACGGTGGCGGCGCGCGAACGCGTCGAGTTCGAGCATCGTCGGCCCGGCCTGTTGCCCGTGCGCCAGCGCGAGGGAGGGCAGATACGCAGCCGAGACCGACTCGACCAGCACGAGCAGGACGTTCGGGGTGCCGGTCGGGACACCGACCTCCCGTTCTCCCGAAAGATCGACGGCGAGGTCCGAGGCGATGGACGCGGAACTCGCCGCGGAGAGCGATCCGCGGGTGTCCGCCCAGTCGTGGAGCAGAGCGTGGGTCTGGCGCCAGTCCGCAACGTCCGGACTCCAGCCGATGGAAGCGTGAAGCCCCAGGAGGAGCGCACCGGAAACGAAGCCAGCCGCAATTTGCTTGGATGTCGCGTACGCGAGACGCCCCGCCCACGATAGGCACAGGCTGAGAATCGTCGCGACGAGGGGCCATCCCGGCGAGAACAGCTGCAGACCCGATCCGAGCAGGAAAGTGGCATCGGCGAGGTAGCCCGCATCTCGGAACGAAGGCAACGCATCGAGGGAGCGAACCGACTCATAACTGATCAGCTGAATGACGAGCCAAACGAAAACGATCGCCAGGCCGCCCGCGCGAGACCGACGAAGCACCGCCAGTACGAGGCCGCTCACGATCGCGGCCAACCCGAGGTCCGCGATGAAGCCGACGGCATCGTAGGGGGAAGCAACCTGGCCGCCTGCAGCTCGCAAGAGCAGAACTGCGCGAAGCAGCCAGGCCGGAAGCAACACGGCGGTGAGCAGGCAAGCTAGACGCAGTCGCTCCGCCACGTTCACGTCGCGCCCCTGCCCGCGGACGCGAGCAACATCGTCGATCCCACAAGCCGTGCGATGAGCAAACAGCTGTCGCGGGCCGGGGGCGCCAATCGAGCCCTCAGCCCCATGCCGAAGCGCGACGCTCGAGCGCCTCGCTCACCAGCTCCTGGATTCGCTCGCGTAGCTCCTCGATGACGCCCGAGAGGAGCGACTCGTCGTCGAGTGCACCCGCCCCGAGATCCTCGAGCGAGATCGGCTCGCCAACGCGGATGATCCACTTGGTCGGCAGCGGCAACAGGCCCAGGGGCCCCAGCAGCGGGAACGTGGGGGTCACAGGCGCGAAGGGCAACCCGATGGCCCGCGCCGGCAGATCCGCCTTGAACAGGATGGGGTGGGCCTCTTCTGCGCCCACGATGCCCACGGGCACGAGGGGCGCGCGGTTCTCGAGCGCGGCCCGGATCACGCCACTGCGACCGAATCGCTTCAGCCGGTAGCGCTCGGCGAAGACCTTGGCGGCGCCCCTCACACCCTCGGGAAACGCGATGACCGAGTGACCGGTCCGCAGCAACCGGTCCGCGTTCTCGCGACACGCACGCACGCCTCCGAGCTGCGCGAGATAGGGCTGCGCGAAGGGCAGCGTCATGAGCCAGTCCGCCACCAGGAAGCGCGGGCGATCACGCGTGGGGTGCCACCGCTCGACCGCGTGGGAGAGCATCAATCCGTCATACGGAAGCAGTCCCGAACAGTTCGCGACGAACAGGTTCGGACCTCCGGAATCGATCGCGTCCAGGCCGCTCACCTCGGCCCGCCAGTAGCGATCCATCAGGAAGTCGAGGAGCATGCGCGAGCGATCGAGGCTGACGTCGTCCATTCCGAACTCGTCGACCTCGCCCGAGCGCTCGACCATGCCGAGGCTGCCGAAGCGGTGGCGGAGCTCGTTGAAAGCCGCCTGCCAGTCGAACTCCCGGAGCGACTCGTTGTCGACCCGAGTCTCCGGCCGAGTGGACGAGCGTGAGCGGATCTTTCGTCGCAGATCGCTCAGCGCGAGATGAAGGACCTCGAGTTCGTCGTGTTCGCTCGTACCAGGACCCGAGTCCATCAGCCGAATCGCTCCATCCGTCGTGATGAGACGAAGGAGATCCAAGCCTCCTTCGTGGTGTAGACAGGCTCGCCAAAGGTCTGCCAGCCGCGGTCGCCGTCGGCGATCCAGAGATAACGAAGGTAGTCGAAGAAGCCAGCCGGAAGATCGCCCGTCTGGTCCTGGGAGGGAATACTCGGCATGCGCTGCAGCAGCCAGTTCGGGAGCGGCAGGCTGCGCTTGCCGGCCAGTGCGAGCAGCGTCGAGAGCGGAAGCACTCCGCGACCGACGACGTTGTATACCCCCGGATGCGCCTCCAGGGTCGCCTTTTCGAAGACACTCACGAGATCGCCCTCGTGGATGAACTGCAGCAGCGGGTCATAGCCGAGCACGACCGGCACCACGGGCCGATCGAAGTAGCGCACCACGTGATCGACGTAGGTCGGCCCCATGACCCAGCAGTGGCGGAGCACGCAGACCTGGACGTCCGGGTGCCTCGGCATCCACCGGGTCAGCAACTCCTCGGTCTCCACGCGATTCCGGATGCAGTGCGCATCGACATGCCCGGCGAGCGTCCGCTCCTCGTCGAGGAAATTCGGGTTGGTCGGATCGGGGCCGTAGAGCATCGTGGAGGAGGCCAGGACGAGCCGCTGCACCTTCGCGGCCGAGCAGGCGTTCATGACGCGAAGGCTGCCGAGCGTCTCCAACTCGTGGTCGTACTCGAGATTGGCGCTCGGGGACCTCCGAAACGCGAGGTGCACCACGACCTCCACCTGCTCGTCTGCCAGAATCGTCGCCAGGTCGCCGCTGGCGGTCGCATGGGTGAGGTCGAGAGGACGGAATGCGATACGCCCCTCGAGACCGAGCGGCTGGCGCAGATCGATGCCCACCAATCGCGGAGGGTCCGGAAGCGCCAGGAGCCGCTCGGCAAGGCGCTGGCCCACGAACGTGTTGAGGCCCGTAAGGGCGACGCTACGGGGTCCTCTCACGCTCGCCGGTCGCTCGCTCGGAAGCTGGGTTCCATCAGCCACGGCCGATACCATCGTCGATCATGGGCCAGTTGGGCAAGATCCTCGTCGTTGCCGATCCGCGATACCAGGATCACCAGGGGCCGGACGGCCACCCGGAGCGTCCGGAACGCCTCTTGGCGGTCGAGGAAGCGCTCTCGGAGTTCGAGGACGCGATCGAGCGTCGCTCTCCGAGAGCCGCCGAAGCCCACGAGATCCAGCGCGTACACGGACGCGAACACTGGGCTCGGGTCGAGCAATCCGCCGACCTTCCCCCCAGCCGCCTCGACCCTGACACCTACACGTGTCGGGAGAGCTTCGAGGTCGCGCGTCTGGCGGCCGGGGGCACGCTCGACCTCGCGTGCAGCATCGCCGCTGGCGAGGCAACGTGCGGGATCGCAGCCGTCAGGCCACCCGGCCATCACGCGGAGGCGGATCGGGCAATGGGCTTCTGCCTGTTCAACAACGTGGCGATTGCGGCACGGGCACTCCAGGCCGAGCACGGCCTCGACAAGCTGTTGATCCTGGACTGGGACGTGCATCACGGAAACGGAACCCAGCACTCCTTCGAGGACGATCCCTCCGTCCTGTACGCCTCGACACACCAGTTCCCCTACTACCCCGGCACGGGGGACTTCGGCGAAGCGGGGACTGGCCGCGGGCTGGGCACGACACTGAACATTCCGATGCCCGCCGGCTGCGGTGACGCCGAGTATGTCGGTGCGTTGGCGCGACTGCTGGTTCCCGTAGCTCTGCAGTATCAACCGCAGATGATCCTCGTGTCGTGCGGATTCGACGCCCACCGCGACGACCCGCTCGCCTCGATGGACGTGACCGAGGCCGGCTACCGGGCGATGACGCAAATCGTGCGATCCCTCGCCGACGAGACCTGCGACGGCCGGATCCTGTTCGTGCTGGAGGGGGGCTATGCCAGTTCGGGCCTGCTGGAGGGATCTCGTGCTGTGCTCGCCACGATGTCGTCCGCCGAAAACGAAAACACCAGTTATTTCAACAGGTTAGAACCGAACCGGACGCTTCGGAGCATCCTCGAGCGGGCCGCCTCGGTACACGGGGGACGCTGCCCAGACATCGACACCGGCTGAATTGAGATCCCCGCAGCATGCAAGTCCGCATGACAGCTAAGGACACAAGTCAGCCCCGAAGTTGTCTCGGTTGGCATTTTTCGGTGGCAAATGGGAAAAATCACTAGTCTGGAGGTGGCGAGAGGGATCTGGTGGTATAGAGTGGCGCGCGAGGACAGCGGCGGAAACCAATCTCATGTCATTTCGGGGCCGCTTCAATCACACGCTAGACAACAAGGGACGCGTCAGCATCCCTACGGGGTTCAGGATGGAGATCCAGAGGCTCGGCGGTGACAGAGCACCCATTCTGACGCGAGGCAAGGACCACCTCCGCCTTTACCCGGCCGAAACGTTCGATGACATCGAACAGAGGCTCTCCACCAAGTCGAGCCTCAACCCGCACGTCGAGAAGCTCCAGCGCTTCATGATCGGCGACTGCATCCCGTGCGCCATCGATGCGCAGGGTCGCATCACCATCCCCGCACTCTTCCGCGACTTCGCCGACCTCGCGGGCAAGATCACGCTCTCGGGCGTGTTGGAGAAGATTGAGATCTGGAATCCCGATCGTTTCGAGGCTGCTCAGATGCGCACGCTGGACAACCTCGACGAGATCCAGATCGCGGTGGATCAGAGTTCCAACGGCTCCGAGTGAACAAGGAGCCACCAGGAGTTCGAGTTTTTTTGGGGGGGGACTGGGTGAGGCAACTCATCCAGTAAGAGAGGTCGGGGTGTCCCCGGGACACCACTGTATGACTGCGGGGCGGTTACTGGGGGGTACGCACCGTGGTCTAGGTTTTCCGGGGCACCCCACTCTTCTTCTGACTTCCCCGATCCCGTCTCCCAGGAGGCACGGACGGGAGGCGCCCCGCGGTAGTGGCTAGCGAATTCGCCCATCGCCCCGTTTTGCTCGCAGAGAGCGTCGGCCACCTGAATCTGAAATCGGGCGACGTCATCGTAGACGGTACCCTTGGCGGAGGCGGCCACGCCGAAGCGATCCTGCACGACACGGATCCGGACGGCCGCCTGATCGGCCTCGACGTCGATCCCGACGCGCTCGAGGCAGCTGGCCGCAGGCTCGCCGGATTCGGCGATCGCGTTCGCATGGTTCAGGCGTCATTCCGCGACCTCGTTCGAGTTCTCGAGGAACTGGGGATCCCGAGCGTCGACGGCGTGCTCTTCGACCTGGGGGTGTCCTCGTTTCAGTTCGATCAGGCTGGGCGCGGGTTTCGCTTCTCGGGCGATGCCACCGAAACCGCCTCGACACGGCTCGACATGCGAATGGACCCGACGCGAGGCGAAACTGTCGCCCAACTCCTGCGCCATGCCTCCGAGGCGAGCTTGCAGGAGACGTTCCAGAACTACGCCGAACTGCGCGGCTCCAAGCGACTCGCTCGCGCGATCGTGGAGGCTCGAAGCCAGGCGCCTCTCGAAACCGCCGCCGATCTGCTGCGAGTGATCCGCGACGCTCGCATCGGCGGCGGCCGCCGGCACCACCCCGCAACCCGGGTCTTCCAGGCATTGCGAATCGCGGTGAACGACGAACTCGGCGCCCTGCGCGAGGGGCTGGACGCGGCGGTCACCAGCCTGCGTCCGGGCGGACGGCTGGTGGTGATGTCGTATCACTCGCTCGAGGACCGGATCGTCAAGCGGCACTTCCGGGACGGCCAGCGCGGCTGCACCTGCCCTCCCCGCACCCCGATGTGCGTGTGCGGCAACTCGGTGACGTGGGAAATTCTCACCCGACGGCCGGTCGCACCGACCGACCAGGAGATCGCGGCGAACCCACGCGCCCGCTCCGCTCGCCTGCGGGCTGCCGAACGGGTGGCCGTGGGAGAGGCTGCATGAACCGGCGTCGGACATCGAAACGGATCCTGGCAACCCGCTCCACCCGCTCCGTGAAGCGACAGCGACCGCGCCACCGCAAGACCTCCCGGCGAGCCACCCGATGGATTGCCCTCGACCGGCTACGCGCGCGCCTCGGCCGGTCGATCGATCGCTGGGCCGAGCGCACGTCGGATCGCGCGACCGATCCCGGAACCCCTCTCGTCGGCCTCGACATCACCAGGCTGCCGAGCCGACTCCGGACGAGTTCCTGGGGACCGGTCGCGATAGCGATCGTCGGCGGCGCCTTGTTCCTGGCGTTCCTGCGGATCGACGTGATCCGCATGGGCTTCACGCTGGCCGGGACGTTCGACGAGACGCACCGTCTCGAAGAGCTCAAGCGCGAGCTCACCGTGGACATGCGGCAGCTGCGGGATCCGGCTGCGCTCATCCGACACGCACGAGAGTTGGGTTTCCGTCGGGCAGAGCGTCTGATCGAACTCGACGGAAACGGCCCGGTGCACAGGCCCTCTGCTGTCGAGGAGCCTGCGGGCGCGATCGAACTCGTATCCGCTTCGCCCCGCCGCCCCCTAGGTGAGAACCCATGAGATCGGCGACGCTGTCCGGTCCGTCGCGACGTCTTCGGCTGCTCGCAGTTCTGCTCCTCTCCTCGTTCTTGGTGCTGGCGGCGCGGGCGGCACACCTGACGCTTCTCGATTCGCGTGGCAAGGGTCGCGGCCAGCGACAGATCACCAAGGTGCTGCAACTTCCCGCGCCGCGCGGACTGATCGTCGATCGGCGCGGCGTCGAACTCGCTGTCACGATCCCAGCCCCGTCGATCTACGTCGTACCCCACGCTCTCGGCGATCGCAGGCAAACGGCGCAGAAGCTCGCTCATGCGCTGGGGATGGATCCGGCGACCCTCGCTGCGGACCTCGAGCGGCGAACGCGCTTCGCGTTCGTCAAGCGCTGGACGACGCGAGAGGAGGCGGAGACGATCCGCAAGCTGGATCTACCCGGCGTCGGGATTCTCAAGGAGCCGCGGCGCGCGTATCCCGCCGGCGCACTCGCTGGACAGCTGATCGGCTTCGCAAATATCGACGAAGAGGGAGTGCGTGGAATCGAGCAGCAGGAGGACCGCGCCCTGCGAGGCCGGGCACGCACGGTCACTGTCGAACGGGATGCCCGGGGACGCCATCTCGTTGTCGATCCCTCACTTCCACGAGACACCGCGGGCGCCGATGTCCGCCTCACCCTCGACGCGAAGCTGCAAGCAGCCGCCGAAGGGGCGCTGGCCAGTCTGGTCGAGCGGACAGGGGCGAAGGGAGGTTCGGTCGTCACCCTCGATCCGCGCACCGGAGACATCTTGTCCCTCGCCGAGCACCCCCCGACGGACCCGAACGACTTCCGCAGTCTCGACTTCAAGAGCACCCGCTCTCGCGCGTTCCACGACGCCGTCGAGCCAGGCTCGACCTTCAAGGTCTTCCTCGTCGCGGGCGCTCTCGACGCCGGCGTGATCCAGTCCGACGAGATGATCGAGACCTCGCCGGGTTGGCTGCGAATTCCCGGCAAGACCATTCGCGACCACGAGGACTACGGCCGGATCTCCATCGCACAGATACTCGAGATCTCGAGCAACGTCGGTGCGGTGACGATCACGCAGCGCCTCGAGCCGCGACGCCATTACGAACTTCTACGGCGCTTCGGTTTCGGTCACAGCACAGAGAGCGGATTCCCCCAGGAGTCGGCGGGCATCCTGCGCCACTATCGGGGCTGGCAGCCAGTAGATCGCGCCACCCTGGCCTTCGGTCAGGGCGTGAGCGTCACGCCCGTTCAACTCGCGTCAGCCACGGCAGCGCTCGCGAACGGCGGCGTCTGGCAGAAGCCACGGCTCGTCGCGGCTCGTCGCAAGGCGGGTGGCACGTGGGAGGAGGTCCCCCGCGAAGCAGGCCACCGGGTGGTCAGCGCGAGAGCAGCCGCCGAAACGCTCCGAATGATGGAAACCGTCGTGAGTGCAACCGGGACTGGACGCCGTGCGTCCCTGCGCGGGCTGCGGGTGGCCGGCAAGACGGGCACCGCCCAGAAATTCGACACCGAGGCGGGTCGCTACTCGAAGACCGACTACCTGGCCTGGTTCATCGGCGTGGTGCCCGCGAACGATCCCCGGCTCGCAATCACTGTCATGATCGACGAGCCTCAGGGCCGGGCACACGGCGGGGGCGACGCAGCGGCGCCCCTCTTCGCGCAGGTGGCATCGGCTCAGCTCGCACATCTGGGCATCGTCACCGCACCCCAGTCGATCCGCTCGAGGCCCTTCCGCACGCTGGCGGCGAAAGCCGAAGAAGAAAAGGCGAGGCGACGGGCCGCAGCCCTGCCAGAGAAGAAGCCCGTCCAGGTCGCGAAGGCTGGGCGCAGTGACCGGAAGGCTATCGCCCCCGCGAGCCGTCCCGCGAAGGCGGCTCGGAGAGTCGTGGCGGTTCCGCGCGTACAGGCTCCGTCTCCGAAGTCGGTTGCCAAAGTGACTCATCTGGTCCCCGACTTCCGCGGCGAGACGTTGACTTCCGCTCAGGGCATCGCCGCCAAGGCATCGATCGTCCTGGAACTCCACGGTAACGCGCGGGGTCTCGTCGTTGAGCAGCGCCCGCACCCCGGAACCGTCGTGACCGGCGACAGCCCCCGCGTGCGACTTCGTTTCACGCTGGACTCACCTCACAGAGAAGAGGGCTGATGCGCCTGTCCGCACTGCTCGCAGCGTTGCCGGCCGAGCACGCCCCTCGCAGCTCCCCGTCTTCCGATCCGGTGATTCGCGGGATCACCTACGACTCGCGAAGCGTGTCGCCGGGCGATCTCTTCGTGGCTCTCGTCGGCACCGTGAGCAACGGACACGACTACCTCGAAGCCGCCCTGAAGCTCGGCGCAGCGGCACTGCTTGTCGAGGACGAGGCGAGCGCCCAGGAAGCGCTCGAAGCCGCATCCCGATCTACCCCGATCATCGCGGTCTCTGACAGCCGCCGAGCAATGGCTCCGATCGCGGCTCACTTCTTCGGTGAACCCGCGAGCGAACTCACCCTCGTGGGAATCACGGGAACGAATGGAAAAACGAGCAGCAGTTATCTCATCGAGTCGATCCTCTCGCGTACGGAGCGATCGACTGGCCTGATTGGGACGGTCGAGATCCGCTACGCGAACGAACGGTTGCGGGCCGTGAACACCACGCCCGAGAGCCTCGATCTACAGCGGGTGCTGCGTTCGATGCGTACCCAGGGCACCGCGGCGGTCGTGATGGAAGTGTCGTCCCATGGCCTCGAGCTGGGACGGGTCAACGGCTGCCGCTTCCACGTCGGTGCCATCACCAACGTCACCCAGGATCACCTCGACTTCCACGGAAACATGGAGGCGTATCTCGAGTCGAAGCTACGGCTGTTCCGGGAGCACCTTGTACCGGACGGCGTGGCGGTCATCAACATCGATGATTCGTTCGCCCCACGCTCGCTCGAGGCAGCGACCGAAGCCGGGGCTCGCGTGATCCGCGCCACGCGCAGGGCCGACGTCGAGGCCGAGGTGAAGCTCCTCGAAGCCGAGGTCACACTCGCAGGCAGCCGGGCCCGGCTCCAGCTTCCAGCCGGCGAGATCAACGTCGAGCTGCCGCTGCTGGGCGACTTCAATCTCGAGAACCTGGTCGTCGCATGCGGAATCGCCGCGGCCCTCGAACTGCCGCTGACGACCATCGCGGAGGGCATTGCCCGCTGCCCCCAGGTGCCGGGGCGAATGGAACTCGTGGGACCCGAACAGGAAGACGTGCCGACCGTGATCGTCGACTACGCCCACACCCCCGACGCGGTCGACAAGCTGCTCGAAGCCGTGCGCGCCCTCACCGGCGGACGCCTGATCACGCTCTTCGGCTGTGGCGGCGATCGCGACCGCGCCAAGCGGCCGCTGATGGCCCAGGCTGTGGCGAAGTGGAGCGACCGCGTGGTCGCCACGAGTGACAACCCGCGCACCGAGGATCCGGTCCAGATCCTCGCGGGCGTCGAAGCCGGTCTTTCGGATCGTACGCGTGTCGAGCCCGAGGGTCTCGATGCAGCGAACGGCTCGTATACGCTCGAGATCGACCGCCGTGCGGCGATCGATCTCGCCATCTCCATCGCACGCGCGGAAGACACAGTGGTGCTCGCAGGCAAGGGTCATGAGGACTACCAGATCATCGGGAGCGACAAGCTTCCCTTCGACGATCGCGAAGAGGCCGGGCGCGCCCTCGCGGTCTGGGGCAACGCGCGATGACGGCTCCCTTCACGGCCGGCGACGTCGCGCGCTGGACAGGCGGGCAGCTCGTCGCGGGCAGCCCGACGACTCCCTTCACCGGTGCGGTGATCGATAGCCGGCAGGTCACGGACGGCAACCTCTTCACCGCCATCGTCGGGCCCAACCACGACGCGCATCGCTTCATCCCCCAGGTCGTCGAGGCGGGCGCTGCGGGCGTGCTCGCGAAACGTGGAAGTGCCGTCCAGACGGGCTCCGCATGCTTGATCGAGGTGGACGACACCACGGCCGCGCTGGGAGCCGTCGCAGCGGGACATCGCGCACTCTTCGAAGGGCCGGTCGTCGCGATCACCGGCTCGTCTGGCAAGACGACCACGAAGGAGATGTGCGCCGCGATTCTCGCGGCCGCCGGACCCTGCCTCAAGACCGAGGGCAACCTGAACAACGAGTTCGGCCTGCCCCTGACGCTGCTGCGGCGCGAGGAGCAGCACCAGCGTCTGGTCGTCGAACTGGGCATGAACCACCGGGGCGAAATCGCGCGTCTTGCTGCAATCGCGAAGCCCGATGTCGCACTGGTAACCAACTGCGGGGTCGCACACATCGAGTTCCTCGGAAGCCGCGAGGAGATCGCCCAGGAGAAGGGCGACCTCTACGCCGCCCTCGGTCCGGACGCGGTAGCGGTTGCGAACCTCGATGACCCGGTGGCCCATGCCCAAGCCCAGCGCTTCGAGGGCCGCGTGATCGAGTACTCCTGCGGTGAACGCGGGGACGTCCGCGCGCGAGACGCGCACTTCGTCGAAGGCGGGGCATTCGCCTTCGATCTCGAAACACCGGAAGGGACGGCGGCGCTGCATGTCACCGGGCTCGGAGAGACGACGGTGACGAACGCCGCGGGGGCGGCGGCCGCCGCGCTCGCGGCCGGCGTCGACCTCGACGCGGTCGTCACGGGCCTCGGCATCTACCACCCGCCCGCCGGACGCATGGCCCCCTACCCGATTGCAGACGGAGCGACGGTCATCGATGACAGCTACAACGCGAACCCCATCTCGATGCGCACGTCGCTCGAAGCGCTGTCGGCCTTGGCAACGTCCTCCCAGGCCGTCGCCGTACTCGGTGACATGGGCGAGCTGGGAGACTCCGTCGACGCCGCACACCGGGAGACCGGACGCATCGTCGCCGAACTCGGCATCGACTGGCTGATCGCGGTGGGCGAGCGCGCACCGCTGGTGATCGAGGGCGCCCGGAAAGCCGGGATGGAGCCCGCGCGCAGCCTCGTCGCCTCCGGGACGGCTGCAGCAACGAGCTTCGTCCGCGAGTGCCTGGGGAAGAACGACTGGGTCCTCGTCAAGGGATCACGAGACATGAAGCTGGAACGCGTCGTCGAGACGCTCCGCGAGGGAAGCGACTAGATGCTCTACCACCTGCTGTATCCGCTCGCCGAGCAGTTCGGCGTCTTCAACGTCGTTCGGTACATCACGTTCCGTACCGCCGCGGCTACCCTCACGGCGCTCTTCCTCACCTTCCTGTTCGGCCCCTGGCTGATCCGCCGACTCGCGGCGCTGCACATCGGCCAGCCGATCCGCGAAATCGGCCCCGATCACCAGGCCAAGGAAGGCACGCCAACGATGGGCGGACTGCTGATCCTGGCGGCCATGGTGGTGTCGGTGCTGCTTTGGTCCGAACTCGACAATCGCTTCGTGTGGATCGTGCTGGGACTGACCACCGGCTACGGCGTTCTCGGCTTCTTCGACGACTACAGGAAGGTGACCCAGGGCGACAGCGCGGGCGTCTCGGCGCGCATGAAGCTCGTCTGGCAGACACTGCTCGCTGTCGGTGTTGCGGTCGCGATCTACACCGACCCCGCCTTCGACAAGGAGCTGGCGGTTCCCTTCTTCAAGGACTTCACACCGAATCTCGGGATCTTCTACATCCCGCTGGCCGCCTTCATCATCGTAGCTGCGAGCAACGGCGTGAACCTCACGGACGGCCTCGATGGGCTCGCGATCGGGCCCGTCATGATCACGGGGGCAACGTTCCTGCTGCTCTCGTACGCGGCGGGCAACGCCGTCATCGCCGACTACCTGGCCATCAAGTACGTCCCCGGAGCCGGGCAGCTCGCAATCTTCTGCGGAGCCCTCGTGGGAGGGGGGCTCGGCTTTCTGTGGTTCAACGCTTCGCCCGCGGAGCTCTTCATGGGAGACGTCGGTGCCCTCGCCCTCGGCGGCGCACTGGGGACCATCGCGGTCCTCATCCGGCAGGAGATCCTGCTCGCCGTCGTCGGCGGGATCTTCGTGGTGGAGACCGTCTCGGTGATCATCCAGGTGGCGTCGTTCAAGCTCACCGGCAAGCGCGTGTTCTTGATGGCGCCAATTCACCACCACTACGAACAGCTGGGCTGGCCCGAGCAGAAGATCGTCGTCCGCTTCTGGATCGTCTCGATCATCCTCGCACTGGTAGCCGTCTCATCGCTGAAGTTGCGATGAAGGCGAGAAAGGAAGGATGGAAAATTCGCAGAGCGATCTGCCCGATCTGCAGGGCTGGAAGGTCCTCGTGATCGGACTCGGCCTGTCCGGCGTGAGCGCCTCTCGCTTCTGCGCCGAGCGAGGCGCTTCGGTGGTGGCCGTCGACGAACGCCCGCAAGAGAGCCTTCCGCATCTGGATTCCCTCTCCCTGGCAGGCGACATCGACGTGAGGACGGGTACGGCCATCCCGGACTCCTCGGCTTTCGATCTCGTCGTGCCGAGCCCGGGCGTGCCGCGACAACGCTTCGCAGAAGGCGCGCAGCGGATCTGGGGGGACATCGAGCTCACCGCCCGCGCCCTTTCCGTTCCGCTCGTCGCCGTGACGGGCACCAACGGCAAGAGCACCGTGGTACGCCTGATCGAGTCGATGCTTCGGGCCGCGGGAGTTCGCGCGCGTGCAGCCGGGAACATCGGGACGCCGGCCCTTTCGCTCGTCGGCGAGCCCCTGGACATAGCGGTGCTCGAGGTGTCCTCGTTCCAACTCGAGACGGTCGAAAACTTCCGCCCGAAGGTAGCGATCTTCCTGAACGTCACACCGGACCACCTCGACCGCCACGGCAGCTTCGACGACTACGTGCGCGCGAAGAGCACGGTCTTCGCTCGCCAGGAAGCCGACGACGTGGCCGTGCTCAACTTCGATGACCCGGTCGTGCGCGAGCTCGCCAGCTCGCTTCGGGCGCGCGTCGTTTTCTTCAGCCGCCGGTCTCCCCAGACCGACGGCGTCACCTGGGACGCCGGTCGCATTCTGCTCCCGGGGCGGGACGGACCGCGCGAGATCGCCCTCGACCCGACCTCCCTGCCCGGCCTGCAGGGGGTCCACAACCTCGAGAACGTCCTCGCGGCCACGGCCGCGGTGTGCGCACTGGGCGCGGACCCGAACCGGGCGGCGGGGGCGCTGCTCGGCTTCGAAGGACTGCCGCACCGCTGCCAGCAGGTCGCCAGCGGAGGCGGCGTGCGTTTCGTCGACGACTCCAAGGCGACGAACGCCGGCGCGGCCCAGCGCTCCCTCGAGAGCTTCCCGAACCGCGTGCTGTGGATCGCCGGCGGACGCGGGAAGGGAACCGACCTGACCGCGTTGGCGAACGCCGCAGTGGCTCGGGCGCGGCACGCCTTCCTGATCGGGGAGGCCAGCGACGCCCTCGAAGCCGCCCTCGCTGGAAGACTCTCGACGACCCGATGCAGGTCGATCGAGGATGCCGTCGAGTCCGCCGCAAAGATCGCCGAACCCGGGGAAGTCGTCTTGCTGGCGCCCGCCTGCGCGAGCTTCGATCAGTTCGCGAGCTTCGAGGAGCGGGGAGACCGCTTCGCCGCCGCAGCGCGAAGCTGGACCGCTTCTCGGACAGGTGGCCAATGACTGCCGCCCCTGCGCGCCGCAAGGCCCCGACCCCGAAACGCTACGGGAGGCTCCGCCTGGATGGCGGTGTCAGCCTCGCGGCGATCACGCTGATCTCGCTGGGCGTCGTCATGAGCTACAGCACGACGGCGCCCCTCGACATCGACGTGAGGATCCCGCCTCTCTTCCGGCAGCACTTGCTCGCCCTGGCCGCGGGCCTGGCCGCGATGGCGGCTGCGGCCGCCGTGCCGCTGCGACTGTGGCAACGACTCGCCCTGCCTCTCTGGATCGCAGGCGTCGTCCTGCTCGTCCTCACCCACTGGATCGGCAGCGACGTGAACGGAGCCAGGCGCTGGCTCGAACTGGGCATCCGCTTCCAGCCCGTCGAGGTCGTGAAGTTCACCACCCTACTGGTGGTGGTTGCCGCGGTGGCACCCCGAGACGGCCGGCGGGATCTCAGCAACCGGCGCGCGGGGCTTGCCCTCGGACTGTTCACGCTGCCCCCTGTGTTGCTGTTGCTCGCACAGCCGGATCTCGGCAACGCCGTGCTGCTGTTCGCCCTCACTGTCCTGCTGCTGGTGGTCGCCGGCCGCCCCCTGCGCCAGCTCTTGGTTCCCGCGGCGGCCGCGGCGGTGCTGGTTGCGGCGTACATCGCGAACAACGACTACGCGCGCCGGCGGGTGGAAGGCTTCCTCGATCCCTGGACCAAATGGGAGACGTCCGGCTTCCAGCTCGTCCAATCCTTCGTGGCCTTCGGACAAGGGGGGCTCGCGGGAGTCGGCCTCGGCAACGGCCGTCAGAAACTCGACTATCTCTTCGGCGCCCACACGGACTTCGTCCTGGCATTGATCGCCGAAGAGCTCGGCCTGCTCGGTGTGCTGCTCGTGCTCGGCGCCTTCGCGGCCCTACTCGTCACGGGATGCCGCATCGGCCTGCGGGCCAACGATCGCTTCGGCCTGCTGCTCGCCTTCGCGATGACGTCGCTGTTGACCGTGCCGGCGATCCTGAACGGTGCCGTCGTCATGGGGCTCGTACCGACCAAGGGACTGACCCTGCCCTTCCTCTCGTATGGCGGGACGTCCCTCGTAATGTGCTGCGTAAGCCTCGGCGTATTGCTCGGCGTTGCACGACAGACCGTGCCGGGACGACGCCGGAGTGCAAGGACAAGCAAGGTCTAGGGTCATGCTTGGACACGTCCAGCACATCCACTTCCTCGGCATCGGCGGCATCGGCATGTGCGGACTCGCAGAGCTGCTCCACAGCCGGGGCTACACGATCACCGGCTCGGATCTCGCCGAGGCAGTCACCGTCGAACGACTCCGTCACCTCGGCGTACCCGTCCTCGTCGGACACGCCGCGAGCAACCTCGGGAACGCCGACCTGCTGGTCTATTCCTCTGCAGTTCGGAGCAACAACCCGGAGCTGATCGAGGCTCAGCGGCGCGAGACCCCGGTCGTCTCTCGGGGCGAGATGCTCGCCGAGGTGATGCGACTGCAGGACGGCATCGCCATCGCCGGAACCCACGGCAAGACCACCACCACGTCACTCGTCGCGCACGTACTCGAAGGGGCGGGCCTCGATCCGACGGCGATGATCGGCGGGCGCGTGATCCCGCCGCACGGCGCCGAGCCCGCGGCGGCGCGAGACCGGAGCGGGGTCCTCCTCGGCAAGGGCAACCTCTTCGTCGCCGAGGCGGACGAGAGCGACGGCTCGTTCCTGCGGTTGGCTCCGATCGTGGCGGTCGTGACGAACATCGACCCAGAGCACCTCGACCACTACGGCAGCTACGAGGCCCTGCAAGACGCATTCGTCGACTTCGCGAACTGCATTCCGTCCCAGGGCCTCGCCATCGTCTGCTTCGACCACCCGGGCGTCCAGGCAATCCTGCCCCGGCTGACGCGCCGCCACACGACGTACGGGTTCAACAGCGAGGCCGATCTCACCGCAACCGCCCTCGAGCCCGACGGCTTCGGCACCACCTTCACGGTGAGCCGGCGGGGACAGGCCCTGGGTCGGGCTCGGCTGCCTCTTCCGGGCCGGTACAACGTCGCAAACTGCCTCGCCGCCATCGCCGTAGCACTGGAGTTCGAGATCTCGTTCGAGACGGCCGCCGCATCCCTGGCCGACTTCGCCGGGATCGAGCGGCACTTCGAGCGCAAGGGCGAGGCCGCCGGCGTCCTCGTCGTCGACGACTACGGCCACCACCCCGCCGAAGTCCGGGCGACCCTCGCGTCTGCGCGGGCCATGCACCCGGGGCGGATCGTCGTCGTCTTCCAACCCCACCGGTACACGCGCACCCGCGACTGCTTCGACGAGTTCGCGACCGCCTTCAACGACGCCGACGTGCTCGTCATGTGCGAGGTCTACGCCGCAGGGGAAGACGAGATCCCGGGCGCGGATGGCCGCGCTCTCGCGGACGCGGTCGGGGCCCAAGGTCACGAGGACGTGCGCTTCGCGCCCGAGCTCGACAAGATTGTCGCCACGCTCCCGGCAGACCTGCTCTCTGGAGATCTCGTCATCACCCTCGGAGCGGGAAGCGTCTCGAGTCTGGGTCCACCGCTGCTGGCTGCCCTTGGAGGTGCCGGTTGATCGAAACCGCCACCAGACACGCCCTCGAAGAGGCCCTTGGCGACGCCGTTGCGTTCGACGTCCCGATGACGCGCCACACCTCGCTTCGAATCGGCGGCCTCGCAGATGCCCTGGCGACACCCAGCTCCCGGGAGCAGATCGGAGTGCTTCTCAGCCTCTGCGCCGAGCACGGCCTTCCACATTGGACGATCGGTGCCGGCTTCAATTGCCTGGTCTCCGATGCCGGCATCGATGGCGTCGTCATCAAGCTCGGCGGTCTGCGAGCCCTCGAAGTGCGGCCGGACACCGCCGTCTTCGCCGAGGCCGGCGTCACCCACGCGAGCCTCACGCGCTTCTGTGTCGAGCACGGCCTCGCGGGCCTCGAGTTCGGCGCGGGGATTCCGGGTGTCGTGGGCGGCTGGATCCCGATGAACGCAGGCATCGGAAGCCGCGAGGTGAAGGACGTCGTGCTCAGCATCGAGGTGATCGAGCCCGGTGCCGGCGCGCGAAGCCTCCCGCGCGACGCCCTCGACTTCCAATACCGGGCGCTCCGCGGACTCGCGCCGGGAGCAGTCGTCGTGGCCGCCCTCTTCGAAGTAACCCCCTCCAGCTCGGAGACAGTTCGCGCAGAGGTCGACCGCCTGCTGGCTCAGCGTGCGGGAAGCCAGCCCCTGAACGTCCCGTCCTGCGGCTCGGTCTTCAAGAATCCCGAGGGCGACTTCGCCGGACGTTTGATCGAAGCCGCCGGACTCAAGGGCAAGCGCTCCGGTGGCGCCCAGATCTCAGAAGTGCACGCGAATTTCATTGCCAATGCGGGCGGGGCGACGGCGGCCGACGTGCGTCGCCTGATGGAACTCGCGCAGGAGGCGGTGGAGAAGGAAGCGGGAATCCAGCTCGAGCCGGAGGTCCGTCTGATTGGGAGGCAAGAGTGATGTTCGGACCGCGACAGAATAGATACGAGCGACGCAGCCAAGCCCGAGCGCGACGCGTCCAGCGACGTCTCGAGCAGGTTCAGCGGAGCCGGGGGACCCGAGGCGCACCTCGCAGCCTACGCGATCAGCTGAAGGCGCAATCAGCCCCCCGCTCTCGCACGAGACAGCTGGCGCTCTTCGCTGTCCCCCTGCTCTTCGGCACACTCCTCGCGTCCACCGTGACGGCGACGGTTCTTCGCTGGTGGAACGAGAAGCCCGCCACCCTGCAGTTGATCGCGGTCCAGGGAACCGAGCGCCTCACCAGCGAAGACGTCGCCTGGGCGACAGGACTGGCCCGCGGCAGTCTCCTCCATGAAATCTCCGAGACCGAAGTCGTTCGCACCGTGGCTGCCCACCCTTGGATTCGAGAGGCACGTGTGGCCACCCTGCCCACCGGTACCCTGATCATCGACGTCACCGAGCGCGAGGCCCGCGCGGTGCTCCGGGACGACTCCGGTCTCCACTTCGTCGATGAGGACGGCATCGCCTTTGCGGTGGTGCACCTCGAAGACGAGCAAGTCGCTGCGAGACTCCCTTTGATCGTCGGCAACGATTCCATCGCGGCCTCGCGGCGGCAGGGCATGACGATCGCCGCGCGGCTCGCCGAGATGGCCCTGCCGGGCTTCGCACGGGACGACGCCCCACACCGCGGCCTGATCCTGGAGTTGCCGAGCGCGGACGATGCTCGCAGGGGCTGGGTGCTGCGCGGCGAACAAGGCCCGGAAGTGATCCTCGGAAGCGACGACGTCGCGGTCGTAACCGGCCGACTCGATCGTCTCGAACGTCTCCTGGAAGCCGACCTCGGCGCACTCGAGGCGGTGACCGCGATCGATTTACGTTTCGCAGGACAAGCCGTCCTGCGAAAAACGAGCACCTCGAGGTGAGGTGCACCAAGCGGCGGCAGCGCGCGGACGCGCGACGCCGCCCACGACGGGACGTGCGGGAGATCCCGCGTCCCGGCCCTTTCGGGGGCAATAGGGGGTGAGAAGGAAGCATGGCAAGACGAGGAGAAGAACTCCTGGTCGGACTCGACATCGGGACGACCAAGATCTGCGCTGTGGTCGCGGAGCGAACGGAGAACGGCATCGAAATCGCCGGGATCGGAACGCATCCGTCTCGCGGCCTGCGCAAGGGCGTGGTGGTGGACATCGATTCCACCGTCCGCTCGATCAAGCACGCCGTCGAGGAAGCCGAGATGATGGCCTCCTGCGAGATCACGTCCGTCTACGCGGGCATTGCAGGCGGACACCTGCGCGGCTTCAACTCGAACGGTGTAGTCGCAGTGAAGGACGGGGAGGTGCGCGATCACGACATCAAGCGCGTGATCGATGCAGCGAAGGCCGTGGCGATTCCCATGGATCGCGAGGTGATCCACGTGATCCCGCAGGAGTTCATCATCGACGGCCAGGATGGAATTACGGAGCCACTCGGAATGCACGGAGTGCGCCTCGAGGCGCACGTCCACATGGTCACCGCCGCGGTCACCAGCGCCCAGAACATCGTGAAGTGCGCCAACCAGGCGGGGCTGAATGTCTGCGACATCGTGCTCGAACCGCTGGCTTCGGCCCAGGCCGTGCTCGGTGCAGACGAACGGCAACTCGGGGTTTGCATGATCGACATCGGCGGCGGCACCACGGACATCGCAGTGTTCGAAGAGGGGTCGATCAAGACGACGGCCGTGTTGGCCCTCGGCGGCTACCACCTGTCGAACGACATCGCGGTCGGGTTGCGGACGCCCTTCGAGGAGGCCGAGCGGATCAAGAAGAAGTTCGGTGTCGCGTCGTCGCGGTACCTCGCGAGCGACGACGTGCTGACGGTTCCCAGTGTCGGCGGGCGCCGGCCCCGGGAGATATCGCGCAAGATCCTGTGCGAGATCATCGAGCCGCGGGTGGAGGAGATCCTCTTCCTTGCCCGGCAGGAGATCGCCAAGGCGGGGCTCGAGAGCGAGATTCCGTCGGGCCTCGTCCTCACGGGTGGCGCGTCGTCCCTGACCGGCATCGTGGAGCTGGCCGAGGAGGTCTTCGAGGCTCCTGTGCGACTCGGAGTGCCATGCAACGTCGGGGGACTGCAGGACGTCGTCCGCGGACCCGAATACGCCACCGGGGTGGGACTCGTGCAGTTCGGTCTCGGCCAACGCCCCGATGCCGCGAGCCGGTTCCGGATCCGCGACGACTCGATCTTCGGGCGGGTCAAGCAGCGGATGCGGGACTGGCTCTACACCGATTTTGGAGAGTGACGGGTAGCCAGAGAAGAGGAGCAAAAATGGAACAATCGTTCGTCGATTTTGTTACCTTCTGGCAACGTATGGGAGCGACCCCATGAGCAAGCAGCGCCGGAACGACGGGAACGCAAAAGGGAAACGGACTAAGCGCGCGCGGGGTGCCCCCGCGGGTAGGAGCAAAGTGCCGAAGCGCAGCAAGAAGAGCAGCGAGCAACCGAAGGCCAAGAGCCGGCGGAGTCTCGGCTTACTCGATCTTGGGCCGGAAGACGGCCAGGATCTGCTCGAGTTCGACGGATCCTCACATCAGGCCGCGAAGATCAAGGTAGTCGGCGTCGGCGGCGGCGGAGGCAACGCCCTCAACACGATGATCGACTCGACGCTCGCGGGCGTCGAGTTCATCGCCGCGAATACCGACGCCCAGGCGCTCAAGTTCAATCGGGCGCCCGTCAAGGTCCAGTTGGGCGCCGAGGTGACCCGCGGGCTGGGCTGCGGCGCGAACCCCGACCGGGGACGGGCATCGGCTCTCGAGGCGCGGGATCGCCTGCGCGAGCAGCTCGAGGGCTCGGACATGGTGTTCGTGACCGCGGGCATGGGCGGTGGGACCGGGACCGGCGCGGCTCCGATCATCGCCGAAGTCGCCCGCGAGATCGGCGCGCTGACCGTGGCTGTCGTCACCAAACCCTTCACCTTCGAGGGCAAGGTGCGTGCCCAGCATAGCGAGCGCGGGATCGACGAGTTGCACGAGACCGTCGACACGCTGATCACCATCCCGAACCAGCGACTGCTCGCACTCGCCGGCCAGGGAACGGGCATGCAGGACGCCTTCAAGTTGGCGGACGACGTCCTGCTCAACGCAGTCCGGGGCATCTCGGATCTCATCACCGTGCATGGCCTCATCAATCTCGACTTCGCCGATGTCCGGACGGTCATGAACGACTCCGGCGTGGCGCTGATGGGGAGTGGCGTTGCCTCGGGTGACACCGGCGCGGCAGACGCTGCCGCGGCTGCGATCTCGAGCCCGCTGCTCGAGGACCTGTCGATCGAAGGGGCACGTGGTGTGCTGATCAACGTCACGGGCGGCAATGACATGACGCTGTTCCAGGTGAACGAAGCGTCGGTGCTGATCCAGGAGGCCGCGCACGAGGATGCGAATATCATCTTCGGCGCGGTCATCGACGAGGACATGCCCGAAGGCGAGATGCGCGTGACCGTGATCGCCACCGGCCTCGACAACGACCGGCGGCGCCGGATACCGCTCCCGCACGGCCTGGACCGCACCCAGGTCGAGATCGAGCGGGCAACGCACAGGCAGGCAGTCCCGGTTCACACCCAGCAGGCGCCGGGGGCAGCCGGTGCGGCCACGATGTCCGACAGCGACGGCGCCCAGGCGGGGACCGACTTCGCGTCGCCGTTCGAGGATGAGTTCGACACGCCGGCCTTCTTGCGGCGGCGCGCCACGGAGAACTAGCTCGACCGCGAGCGAGTGGGATCGGTCATCGGCAGGCGCGGACGACGGCAAGGCAAGATCCGACAGGCGTTGGGCAGCCCGAGAGGTTACGCTCGCGCGTCGTATCCGTGGCCGAGCTGATCCAGATCTCCCGTGACGGCGACATCGTCACCCTCACGTTCAACCAGCCCGATCGGCTGAATGCCATGACCCAGGCGATGGGTGAAGCGTTTGCCGACGCGGTCGGCCGGCTTCGACCGGACGGATCGATCCGTGCCGTGATCCTCACGGGCGCCGGTCGCGCTTTCTCAGCCGGGGGCGATCTGGGAATGATCACCGACCACGCGGTCTCGGGACGCGCAGCCCCGGGCATCGCGAGGCGGGAGATCCGCGACAGCATGCGCTCCTTCTACAAGCTATTCCTCTCGGTCCGGGAACTGCCGTGTCCGACCCTCGCGGCCATCAACGGCCACGCCATCGGCGCGGGGTTCTGCGTGGCTCTTGCGTGTGACATGCGCATCATCGCGGACCGCGCGAAGGTGGGCCTCAACTTCACGAAGCTCGGGTTGCATCCCGGGATGGGCGCCACCTGGACCCTGCCGCGGCTCGTGGGGCCGGCGGTGGCCGCCGAACTCCTCTACTCGAGCCGGCTGGTGGACGGTGAGGAGGCGCTGCGGCTCGGCCTCGCGAACCGCTGCCTCGCGACCGAAGAAGTCGTGCCCGCGGCCCGCGAACTCGCCGCACAGATCGCCGTCTGCGCGCCAATGGCCGTCCAGGGGGTGAAGCGGGCCCTCGACCGCGCGCTGGGCGCCAACCTCGAGGATCAGCTGAGCTTCGAGGCCAGCGAGCAGGCCGTCTGCTTCGAGAGCGAGGACGTCCACGAGGGCATTGCGGCCGTCCGAGACAAGCGAAATCCCGAATTTCGCGGGCGCTGAGACCCAGAACGGTGAGATCCGCCACACGGCTGCAGGAAATTTCGCCCGAAGGCTAAAGAACTGCGACGAATGTTCGAATAGGAACTCAGGGTGTGGATCCGTGACTCGAGCGCTTAAGAGCAACAACTTCTGGCTCTGCCTGACCTACGTGGGCCTGATCCTCCTGATCGCCCGCGCCTACGCGTAGGTCCCCATCGGGGCCACAGCTGGCCCGTCGCGTGGTGTCGATAGCGGGCTGGAACGGGATCGGCCGGGAGGAGATCCTGTCGGTCCTCGCGCTCAGCTGAGCGCCTCGCTGGCCGCCTGTATCTCGGTTGCGTTGAAGAAATACGAGATCTCGACCTTCGCGGTCTCGGGCGCATCCGACCCGTGGCTCGCGTTCCGCTCCACGTCCGTCCCGAAGTCGCCGCGGATGGTGCCGGGCGGGGCGTCGTTCGAGTTCGTGGGGCCCATCAGATCGCGCCAGCGCTGGATCGCGTTGTCGGCCTGGAGCACCAGGACGACCACCGGCCCGGACGTCATGAACTTCACGAGATCGCCGAAGAAGGGACGCTGCTTGTGGACGGCGTAGAAGCCCTCGGCAAGCTGCTCGGTCATGTGCAGGCGCTTCATCGCGATGATCTCGAGCCCACTGGCTTCGATGCACTGCAGGATCGCGCCGGTGGCCTGCTTGGCGACGGCGTCGGGCTTGATGATTGCGAACGTTCGTTCGAGATCGGCCATAGGGGTTCGA
>JAYGDB010000111.1:0-2343 GCA_046583095.1 Myxococcota bacterium
ACGATCGCTTCCGCGCGAACTCCGACGCGCGATCGCTTGCCGGGGCGGTTGCGGGTGCGCGCCGGTTGGGTCTGGATGTCGGCGACCTCGGTGGGCTCGACGGTCACGCTCCAGCGGTTGATGGGATCGGTCAGCCGCAGCCTGCCGTCGCCGATCTCGTACTTGATGCCGAGGTCGTCGAGGCCCTTCCCGGCGCGGGTGAGATCTTCCTCGCTTTCGCACGCCACGCGCATGCTGCGAAGTTGGCGGTAGGGGGCTTCGACCACCCGGATCTGATCGGGCTGTTCGGCTCCGCCCCAGCGGCCGTCGCCGCCGCTGAGGCCGATCTCGCGGTAGAAGTCGTCGAGGAGCGCGGGGTCGGGTACGCCGATTTCCATGTCGATCAGGCGGTGCAGGGCCATGGGATCTCCTTGAGGGGGGGCATGCATTATCGCCAACCTCACCCCGATGATTGCACGATTCTAGTCAAATGGCTAGATTCATGAGGCTCCGTTTGCCAGCCAGTCCAATCGGCCACCTCCGCGAGGTCCAGATGTCCGACGCAGCGTCGTCCGCCGCCGAACTCTACGAGGCCCTCGACAGGATCGCCCCCGACCTCGAGGCCCTGTCGCGGGAACTTGAGATCCAGCGCCGCCCCAGCGCCGCCCTCGCCGCGCTGATGAAAGAGGCCCGGCTCCCGATGGCGAAGGTGCCCCGTGTCGTCGGGGGCTTCGAACTGACCCCAGCCGAGCAGGTCGATTACTTCGCCCGCATCGCGTTCCTGAACCCGACCGCGGGTTGGCTCTCCTTCGTTCAGAACGGCTCGGCTGGACTCCTGGGAGCCACCCTCTCAGAGGCGGGCCTCGAGCGAGTCTTCGCGGCCGACAGCCCGCTCTGCGCGGCCGTCTCGGCGCCGACCGGAAGCAGCACTGCGGTTCCCGGTGGCTACCGGGTGTCGGGTCGCTGGAGCTATGCGAGCGGTGTCCACGTCGCCGAGTGGGTGCTGCTCATGACGATCTGCGACGACCCGAAGGGCCCTCGCGGTGTCGTCCTGCCACGCGACGCGATCGAAATCCACGACGACTGGCACGTGGCCGCATTGCAGGGAACCGGCAGCGTCGACGTCTCCGTCGACGACGTCTTCGTCGCCGAAGAGCTGACCGTCAACCCCTTCGTCCAATTGCGGGGCGGTCCGCAGTACCAGAAGATCGGCTTTCGCGGATACGTTGGGGGCGAGAACGTGGGCTTCTCACTGGGCGTCGCCCAACGCATGCTGGACGAGATCGCGCGTCTCGCCGGCACAAAGAAGCGGGTTCTCTCTCCCCAGCTGATTGGCGACCGCGGCGCGTTCCAGCTGGAGCTCGGCCGCACCGACGCGACGCTGCGCGCGGCGCGTGCCTACGTGATGACCGAGCTCGAACGCGCCATGGCGATTGCCGGGCAACGTGACGAGCCTCTCGACGCGGTCGAAACCGGCCGGGTGAATGCCGCAGTGGCCTGGGCCACGGAGTCGATCTGCCAGGCTGCCATGCGACTCCTTCCCTACGCGGGCGCAGGCGCTCTGCATCTCGACAACCCCATCCAGCGCTGCTTCCGGGACCTGGTCGGGTCGGGCCAGCATCTCGTGGCCACCAACGAAGCCCTCGAACAGTGGGGCAGGGCCCTGCTGGACGCCGCCGCAGACTCGGCGTGAGCGCAACGGCGCCCGCGCGTGGAAGCGATTCGGTGAAGGCGGCCCTGATCGAGGCCGCCTGCGACGGCCTTGCGGAAGTGGGCCCGCGCGCGCTTTCGACCCGAGGCCTGGCCGAGCGCGCCGGCGTGAACCACGGCCAGATCCACCACTATTTCGGCGGGAAACGTGGGCTGCTGAAGGCCGCGATGGCCGCGCTGGCCGCCGAGCACTCGCGGAACTCGCTCGAGCGCGCTGGGGGCGCAGCGATTCCGCCCGCATTCTCGCTCGCCGAGGACGTGCGCTACTGGCGCGCCACGGCCCGTGCGGTGATCGAGGGCGACCTGGAACTCGTCCGTGTCGAGATCGACGAAGGCCTCTCGGTTCCGAGGCGTGTCTTCGAAGCTCTTCGTGCCGAGCTGGGGGTTGCGCCGAACGATCTCGACTTCAAGGCGGACTTCGCTCTCCTGGTTGCCACCCAGCTCGGCTGCGTTGCGTTCGAACCCTTCGTGATGCTTCTGGCCGACATCGACGAAGCCGATCGCGATGCGTTTCGCGAAAGGTTGAAGAGCCGACTCGATCAGTGGATCGACGACCGAATCGCCGGCGGGCGCAGCGCATGACGCTCCGATCCCTTCCGGGAGAAGCTGCTGCTTCGGTGGCCGACTATGCCGCCGCGTTTCCCGTCTGAAGCT
>JAYGDB010000133.1:0-24974 GCA_046583095.1 Myxococcota bacterium
CGAAGGGCTTCCTCTGGGGCCTCGGTATGGGTGACGACTCGACCAGCCTGTCGTTCAACGGTATCTACGAAAAGAACAACGACACTTTGGGCGACTCCGCCTACCTGTTGGACCTCGTTGCCGCGCACAATGTCTCGGACAGCCTGAACTTGTCGGTGAATCTGGACTACATCTCCGGCGAAGTTGCCGGCCTGGATCCGTGGGCCATCGCGCTCTCGATCGGCAGCCGCCTGGGCATCAGCGATGACCTGGGTGTCGGGGGCCGCTTCGAGCTCCTTCACACGGACGCGGACGACGCTCTAGACACCGAGACCGATACGTACTCGGTAACCGTCACGAGCGACTACGCGCTCGCCGACAACCTGACCTGGAAGTGCGAGGTCAGTTACTTGACCGCAGACGACGATACGCCGTTTGCAGACGAGAGCGGGACAAACAAGGACGACGTCTGGCTGCTCGGCACGCAGCTGACCTACTCGTTCTAGTCCAAAGCTGAAGCCAACAAGCAAAGGGCGCGGCACCTTCGGGTGCCGCGCCCTTCTGCTTTCTGGGCTCAGTTCAGCCGCACGAAGAAGTAGCCGAGCAGCATGTAGTACATCACCGGGATCGCCAGCAGCAGCGCGTCGATCCGGTCGAGCACGCCTCCCATCCCGGGAAGCAGCGCGCCGGTGTCCTTCAGTTTCGCGTCGCGCTTCAGCAGCGACTCGACCAGGTCGCCGACCACCCCGACCAGGGCCAGCACGAGTCCGAAGGCCGCAACGGCCGCCCACTCGAGAGACAGCGAGAGCGACGGCCAGAACTGATCGAAGAGGGCCTTGCAGATCAAGCCCGCGGCGATGCCGCAGAGGACGCCGCCGCCGGCCCCCTCGATGGTCTTGCTGGGGCTGATCTGCGGAGCGAGCTTGTGGCGCCCGTAGGCGCGCCCGACGAAGTAGGCGCCCGCGTCGCTGCTGATCACCACAGCCAGCGTGAAGATGAAGAAGAAGATTCCGGCCTCGGGGTTGAGCTGCAGGAATTTCAGCTCGATGCCCTTGAGGGGAAGCAGAATGCCCTGCTCGGCCTTCTCCGAGAAGCCGCGCAGCACGATCGCGTGGGACATCAGCCAGCCGACGTAGAAGACACCGAAGAAGGTCCCCGAAATGCTCGCCAGCGACTCGGTGATGTTGCGCTTGCGCAGCTGGGCGACCATCAGGAAGAGCAGCGAGGCCGTCATCAGCAGCGTTGCGTGGTAGGCGTTGCCCACGTAGGCGACCAACTGCAGCGCTGCACCGGCCGCCAGGCCCAGGCTCCAGAGGGGGCGGGCTCCCTTTTCCTCGATCAGGTGATAGAACTCGCGCTGGCCGAGGAGCACGAAGGCCGTCACCACCGCCAGGTAGACGAGACCGCCCTGGACGATCACCCACACCACCGACGGGATCAGCACCGCCGCGGTGAGCAAGCGCGTCAGCGTCTCGCTCATGCCCCGGCGGCTGGGTTTCTCGGGAAGTGTCGTCGGGGGCTGCGGATGGAGAGGCTCGCTGTCGGTCGAAACCGGGTCGCTCAAGGGGGTCTCACCTCCGAGGGGAGAGGCTAGCAGCGCACCCGAAGCTCGGGTCAAGGCTCTCCCGGGATCGGCCGGCTAGCTCGACTACCCGGTGTGGCCGAAGCCCCCGGATCCGCGTTCGGTCTCGTCGAGGCGGTCGACCTCGTCCCAGCTGACGCTCGTCACGGGCGCCACGACCAGCTGCGCGATGCGATCTCCGCGCTGGATGCGGAGAGGCTCGTCACCGAGATTCATCAGCAGCACGCCGATCTCGCCGCGGTAGTCCGCATCGATGGTTCCGGGTGCGTTGGGCATCACGATGCCGTGGCGCAGCGCGAGTCCGCTGCGCGGGCGCACCTGTGCCTCGTAGCCCTCGGGCAGCGCGATCGCGAAGCCCGTCGGAACGAGCTCGCGCTGGCCTGGAGCCAGCACGAGCTCGTCTTCGATCGCAGCCGCGAGGTCCAGGCCCGCGGACAGGGCCGTGGCCGTCGCGGGAAGCGGAAGATCCTCTGCATGCGCGAGGCGCTCGATCCTCACGTTGAGCGGAGGGCTCCCCACGGACCTACGCGGAATCTCCCGCGTCGGCACCCGCCGCGGCATCCGCCGCGGCATCCGCCAGGGCTTCCTTGCGCGACAGGCGAACGCGACCCGCCGGATCGATGTCGATGCACTTCACCAGCACCTCGTCGCCTTCGGACAAGATGTCGGTGACGTTCTCGACGCGCCCCTCGGCGAGATGACTGATGTGGACCAGCCCGTCGGTTCCCGGGAAGATCTCCACGAAGGCGCCGAAATCGGCGATCCGCTTCACCTTGCCGAGATAGACGCGATCGATCTCCGCATCCTGGGTGAGCTCCTCCACCATCGCGAGCGCCTGAGAGACGGTGTCGCCGCTCGGACCGAAGATCGCGACACGACCGTCGTCCTCGACGTCGATCTTGCACTCGGTGGTCTCCTGGATGGCGCGAATCGTCTTGCCACCTGGCCCGATGATGTCGCGGATCCGATCCGGCTTGATGAAGAGCACCTCGAGACGGGGCGCATAGGCGTGCAGGTCGGTGCGCGGCTGTAAACCGTCCAGCTCGCCCTGGGTCGTCTCCTCCATCTGCTGCAGGATGTGGAGACGTCCCTCCTTCGCCTGCACGAGGGCACGCTCCATGATGTCCCAGTCGATCTCCTTGACCTTGATGTCCATCTGGAGGGCGGTGATACCGGTCGGTGTGCCGGCGACCTTGAAGTCCATGTCGCCCAGGTGATCCTCGTCGCCGAGGATGTCCGAGAGGACGACGGTGCGCTCCCCGTCCGTGATGAGGCCCATCGCGATGCCCGCCACCGGCGCCTTGAGCGGCGTACCGGAGTCCAGCAGGGCCAGGGTCGCGCCGCAGATGGCCGCCTGAGACGACGAGCCGTTCGACTCGAGCGTCTCGGAGACCACGCGAATCGTGTACGGGAAATCATCGTGGCTGGGCAGCACCGGCTTCAGGGCGCGCTCAGCGAGCGTGCCGTGGCCCACCTCACGCCGCCCCGGACCGCGAAGCATACGCGCCTCGCCGACCGAGAAGGGCGGGAAGTTGTAGTGGAGCATGAACGTCTTCTTGAAGCGGCCGCCCATCCCGTCGATGGTCTGCTGGTCGAAGCCACTCCCGAGCGTCGCCGACACCATCGCCTGGGTCTCGCCCCGAGTGAAGAGAGCGACGCCGTGGGGGCGCGGCACGCACCGCACCTCGCACATGATCGGACGGATCTCGTCCGGGGCGCGGCCATCGACACGCACGTTCTCGGCGAGCACCCGCTCGCGCAGGATCTCGCCACCGAGATCGTGCAGGATCGTGCGGGTCTGTCCGGACAGGGCGTCGAGCCCGTTCCGGCGGTCCTCCCAGTCGGCGAGGCTCTCGGCCTGCACCTTCTCGTTGCGATAGGAGTCGATGATCTCGGTCTTGACCTCGGTCTCGATCTCCCGAATCGCGGCGCCGCGCTCGTGCTTCGCCGAGATCTTCATCGCATCGGTGAGCCGAGCCTCGGCCTTGCCGCGGATCTCAGCCTCCAGCGCCGATGTATCCGGCGCCTCGGGCGGCACGATCTTCGGCTGCCCGATCTTGCTCTGCAGTTCCTCGATCACCTCGATCACGGGCTGCAGCTCGCTGTGGGCGTGCTTGAGAGCCGCGAGGATCTGGTCCTCGGGAATCTGGTCGCCACCCCCTTCGACCATCACGATGGAACCGCGGCTTCCGGCGACGATCAGCTCGATGTCGCTCTCCTCGAGCTGCTCCGGCGTCGGGTTGATGACGTAATTCTCATCCACCCGTCCGAGGCGGACTGCCGCGATCGGACCGATGAACGGAAGCTCCGAAATCGAGAGCGCCGCAGAGGCACCCACGAACGCGCACATGTCGGCCGGGTAATCGGGGTCGCTCGAGAGCACCGTCGCGACCACGTGGGTCTCGTCGTTGTAGCCGTCCGCAAACAGCGGGCGGATCGAGCGATCGATGAAGCGCGAGACGAGCACCTCGCGGTCTGCGAGGCGTCCTTCGCGTTTGAAGAAGCCACCGGGGATCTTTCCTCCGGCCGCAAACTTCTCGACGAAGTCGACGGTGAGTGGAAAGAAGTCGATGCCGGGGCGCGGCTTCGACCGGGTGGCGGTGACGAGCACCGTGGTGTCGCCGTAGGTGACGAGCACGGAGCCCGCCGCCTGCTTGGCGATGCGTCCCGACTCGAGATGCATGGGACGGCCGCCGACCGATACGGTGACGGTTGTCGATTCGAACCAATAGGGCATTGCTTGCGTTTCTCCTCTCCACCCTGAGATCTCATGTCTCTTCTGGATGGAGATACCGATGGACCTTTGGCGTTGGAGAACGCAGCGGAATGCAGGATCAGCCATTCCCGAAGTTCGGGAGCGCAGGCTCTTCGCAAATGGCCGACTCTGCATCCCTCTGACGTCTTCCGGCGGGTCCCGAATGTCGGGTCCCATCACGCCGGTCCGTTACTTGGATTCCTCCCGCAGTCCGCGATCGCGGTTGCGGTGTATGTATCCCTCTCGAAAGTGGGTTATCGCCGCAGGCCCAATCGCTTGATGAGGGCCTGGTAACGCTCGTATTCGTTGTCCGCGAGATAATCGAGCAGGCGACGCCGACGGCTTACGATCTTGAAGAGTCCGCGGCGCGAGTGGTGATCCTGCTTGTGTTCCTTGAAGTGTTCCGAAAGTTGGGCGAGTCGCGCGGTGAGGAGCGCGACCTGAACCTCCGTGGATCCGGTATCGGCCTCGCCTCGTCCGAACTCATCGACGACCTGCTTCTTCGTATCGGCAGAAATCAAGCTCGCCTTCCTCTATTTTTTTCGCTTTCTCGCCCAGACGCGCCGCGTCGATGCGGCTGCATGAAGTGTACGCGAGTGCTGGGGATGGGCCGCGGTAGGGTAGACATCTCCCGCGGGGTCCGACGCGGCGGAGTTTGACAGAGCCTCGGCGCGCTGGCAATGGGTGACAATTGGATAGAAGTGGCGTTTTCACCCCATTTCTAGGTGCCGCGAAACACCCGCAGCGGCCACAGCCGGCGGTCCGGCTTGAGCTCGACCAGGGCGATTGGCCGCCCCTCCTCGTTCTTCGCAATCACCCGGGTGCCCGGAGCACGCCGAAACTCGACGCCCGGCGAGACGTCGCCTCCATTGCAGAGACGCCGAACGGACTCGCCCCGCAGCACGACCTCGTCGATCTGGAGCGCCTCTTCGGGCCGAATCAGACGCTCGTCGAGCTTGCCGGCCCGGGCTTCTTCGTCGAGCTGCTCGAGGGTCAGCGCCTGGGTGATCTGGAACGGTCCGCTCTGCAGGCGTCGCAGGCTCCTGAGATGCGCACCGCAGCCGAGGCGCTCGCCGACATCCGCGGCCAGTGTCCGAACATAGGTGCCAGGCCCACAGAGGACGGAGATTTCCGCATCCGGAGACTCGAATTGCATCAACTCCAGTCGCTCGATGGTCACGCGCTTCGGATCGCGTTCGACCTCTTCCCCGCGCCGCGCGAGGCGGTGGAGGGGGACGCCGTCCTTCTTGACGGCGCTGAACATGGGTGGAATCTGCTCGATCTCTCCCACGAAACCCTCGAGTGCGCCGCGGACCTCCTCTTCGGTCGGCAGGTCTCCCTCGAACTTGCGCAGCACCTTGCCCTGCGCGTCGAGGGTGTCGGTCTCGGAGCCAAAGCGGACGGTTCCCACGTAGACCTTCTGCATGGTCGGCAGGAACGGAACGAGCTTCGTCGCGTCACGAACCGCCAGCGGCAGTACGCCCGTCGCCTGGGGGTCCAGGGTTCCGAGGTGGCCCACGCGACGGGTCCCAAAGCGCGCTCGCGCGTAATCGACGAGATCGTGAGAAGTCCGTCCCCCCGGCTTGTCGACGACCAGGAAGCCCGACGGACCGGGTCGCTCTCGCTGTCGAGATCGGCGCCCCCTAGCCATCGGGATCCTCGAGTCCTCGCAGCAGGGCCAGCGTATGGGCCCCGAGTTCGAGGGATGGATCGTGTCGGAAGCGCAGCTCCGGGGTTCTGCGCAGCGAGAGCTCCCGCGCCAGTCGCTTGCGCAGAAAGCCCGCCGCGCTCGTCAGCCCCTCGGCGACTCTCTCCACATCGGGTGCCTCCGCGTCCAGTGGGCTCCAGAATACCGAGGCGGTGGACAGGTCCGGCGCCACCTCGACACGCGTGAGGCTCACCATCCCGATGCGAGGATCGCTCACCTCGTCGCGCAGCAGCCTGGAGAGCTCACCTCGAACCTGCTCACCGATCCGCTCGATACGAATAGTCACGCCTCAGTGTTCCTCTGGAAGATCGAGAATTTCGACTTCCGCGCCCAGCACCTCGGCGAGGTGCAGATCTTCGATGAACCCCAATGCCTTCTCGAGCTGCCGCCGCAGAACCGTCTCGTCGGACCCGGCAACCGCAAGGCCCAGCGACACCCGCTGCCAGGTGCCCAGCCCGCCAACTTCGGCGACCGACAGATTGAAGCGATTCCGAACACGCTGCACGATTGAGCGGACCACACCCCGCTTCTGCTTCAACGATTGCGACCCGTGTACGTGAAGTTCAACCAGCGCCGCCCCGACCAACATGGCGAAGCTCCAAGCGAAGTCAGAGAGTCGCTGCTTCTTCCTTCAGATCGAAGGCCTCGATAACGTCGCCTTCCTTGACGTCGTTGTAGCCATCGATTCCGATGCCGCACTCAAAACCGGACTTCACCTCACGGGCGTCGTCCTTGAAGCGGCGCAGCGACCCGACCTTGCCTTCATAGACCTGGATGCCGTCCCGGATCAGGCGACAACGCGCATTGCGCGTGATCGCCCCTTCCGTGACGTAGGAACCGCCGATCGTCCCGATCTTCGGGATAGTGAACGACTGCCGCACCTCGGCGCGGCCGAGCATCACCTCTGTGATCGTGGGCGGCAGCAGGCCAGCCATGGCCGCCTTCACGTCGTCGAGGAGTTCGTAGATGATCGTATACGTGCGAATTTCGACCCCTGATACTTCCGCGGCCGCCCGCGCAGCGGGATCGGGACGCGAGTGGAAGCCCAAGACGATCGCATTGCTCGCGCTCGCGAAGGTGATGTCGTTCTCGGTGATGCCACCCACGCCTGTCGAGATGACCTTCAGGGTCACCGCATCGGTCGACATCTGGAGAAGGGAGTCCCGCACCGCCTCGCAGGTGCCCTGCACGTCCGACTTGAGAATAACCGGAAGCTCCTTGTGCTCGTCGGCGCTGCCCTGCGCGAAGAACTCCTCGAGAGTGAGCTTCGGGGCCGGTGCTGCCGACTTGCCGCGCTCCTTGTCTTCGCGGTGATCGACGATCCGCTTGGCGACCCGCTCGTTCTCGACCACGTGAAAGCGTGAGCCCGCGCTCGGCACACCCGAGAGTCCGACCAGCTGTACCGGGACCGAAGGCCCGGCCGCCTCCAGCCGGTCACCCTTGTCGTCCTCGATCGTTCGCACGCGGCCCCACTCGGTCTCGCATACGACGATGTCGCCGGCCTTGAGCGTGCCCTCCTGCACCAGAACCGTCGCGACCGGCCCGTGCCCCCTGCTGAGACTCGCTTCGATCACGACGCCGCCGGCCCGCAGGCTTGGATCCGCCTTCAGCTCGAGCACCTCGGCCTGCAACGACAGCATCTCGAGAAGTTGGTCGAGACCTTCTCCGGTCTTTGCGGACACGTCCACGAAGATCGTCTCTCCACCGAAGTCCTCCGCAACCAACTCGTGCTCCATCAGCCGCTGTCGGATCTGTGGCGAGTCGGCACCGGGCAGGTCCATCTTGTTGACGGCAACGACGATCGGGCAGCCGGCCGCGCGGGAGTGCTGGATCGCCTCGATCGTCTGCGGCATCACGCCTTCGGTCGCCGCCACGACGAGCACCACCATGTCCGTGAGCGCCGCGCCGCGGGCCCGCATCTGGGTGAAAGACGCATGGCCGGGCGTATCGATGAACGTGAGAGTCGATCCGCCGACCGCAGTCCGATACGCGCCGATGTGCTGGGTGATCCCGCCCGCCTCGCCGTCTGCGACGCGGGTCTTGCGAATCGCGTCCAGGATCGACGTCTTGCCGTGGTCGACATGGCCCATCACCGTGATGACCGGCGGCCGCGGCTGGAGATTCGCGGAGGCCTCTGCCTCGTCTGCGGTGACGGGCGCGTCGAAGAACTCCTCTTCCTTGAAGCCGGTGTCCTGGACCTCGAATCCCATTTCGTCCGCGACCTTGCGGCAGGTCTCGATATCGACGGTCTGGTTTACCGAGACCATGATCCCCAGGGCCATGAGCTTGCCCTGGATGGCCGGGGCCTTGGCGCCGAGCAGCTTCGCGAGCTCCCCGACGCTGATCTCCCCGGGGACGCGAATCATTTTCGCTTGCTCGGCGGCGGGCTTCGCCACGGCCGGCTTGTTGAGCTTGTCCCGTCGCTTGCTCCGCGGGTTGACGACGCTTCGCGGTGAAACGATGGGCGCCCGGCGCCGACCGCCACCTCGACCCGCGTACTGCAGCTTCACCTGATCCTGCTCGCGCAGGTTCACCACCTCTCGCACGCGCTTGCGCTGCTTGCCCTTGCGGTCGGGAGGTTCCTCGGCCCCAGGGCGCTTGCGGGCGGGCGCGGGTGCGTCGGTCGCCGCCGCGGCGGGAGCGGGCGTCGTCTCGGGCTCGGGCTGGACGGCCGGATCGGGCGTCACCGCTTCGATCGGCGTCTCGAGGCTCGCGGGCTCTTCTTCGGACACGACCGGAGCCGCAACCACCGGATCAGCTGCGGGCTCTACGACCGGCGGCTCCACCACCTTCTTGCGGCGGCGGCGGACGATCGTCGAGCCTGACTTGCTCTTGACGCGCATCTCGTCCATTGCGCTCTTCTCGATCGGTGCGGAGCTCAGCTTCTCGCGCAGCAGGTCGACCTGCTCGGGTTCGAGCGCGGCCATCGGGCTCTTCATCTCCACGCCCTCGGCCGCCGCACGCTCGACGAACTCGGAGCGTTCGATGCCCAGTTCTTCCGCGAGCTTGTATGCCCTGACCTTCGCCACAGCCGCTACTCCGACTCCCCGCTCTCAACGGGAACTTCTTCGACGGTCTCGTCCGCGACCGAATCCGGCTCGGCCGTCTCGTCCGCGGCCGCATCCGACTCGGCCGTCTCCTCCGCGGCCGCATCCGGCTCGGCCGTCTCGCCCGCGGCTTCGGCTTCCGCCGCGGCCGCGGCCGCGGCAACTTCCTCCTGAGCACGACGCTCGGCCTCTTCCGCCTCGAGACGCGCCTGCTCGGCCTCTTCTTCCCGCTTGCGCTCGGCCACCTCGAGCGCCTTCGTCTGAATTGCTGCAGCGCCCGCTGCGTCGATTCCCGGGAGTGACGTGAGCAGTTCGGTCGGACACTCGTTCAAGTCTTCGAGGGAGGCGATACCCTGCTGAAGCAGCAACTCCGCCTCGGGCTCGCCGCAGTTCTCCACCGCCGAAACCGCCTCGGCGAGCCACTGCGCGATCTCGCGCATCTTCGACTCGCTCTTGATGTCGATGTTCCAGCCCGTCAGCTGCACCGCGAGGCGCACGTTCTGCCCTCGACGGCCGATCGCCAGGGACAGTTGATCGTCCGGGACGATCACGTCCATCGACTGCTCGCCCTCGTCGATGATCACCTTGGAAACCTGAGCGGGAGACAACGCGCTGCAGACGTAACGCGCCGCGTCCGGGCTCCACGGCACGATGTCGATCCGCTCGCCCCGCAGCTCCTGCACGACCGCCTGCACGCGACTGCCCTTCATCCCGACACAAGCACCCACCGGATCCACGTCGCCATCCCGCGAGGCCACCGCAATCTTCGACCGCCCGCCGGGCTCGCGCGCGGCCGACTCGATGTTGACGATCTTCTCGTACATCTCCGGCACTTCCTGCTCGAAGAGCTTCGTGAGCATCTCGATACAGGCACGCGAAAGAACGATCTGCGGACCCTTCGAAACCCGGTTCACATCCAGCAGATAGGCGCGCAGACGATCGCCGGGCCGGTAGCTCTCTCGAGGTACCTGCTCCTTCGGCGGAAGCACGGCTTCGGCACGACCCAGGTCGACGATGATCGAGCCCTTCTCGAAGCGCCGGACGATCCCGTTCACGATCTCGCCCTTGCGGTCGTGGTATTCCTCGTAGGTCTTGTCGCGCTCCGCGTCGCGGATGCGCTGGATGATCACCTGCTTGGCAGCCTGCGCGAGGATTCGACCGAAGCCGGACGTGTCCATCTTCACACCGATCTCGTCGCCCACCTCGGCGTCCGGGTCGTAGTCGGAACGGGCCTCGGAGAGCAGGATCTGCAAATCCGGGTTGCTGAACTCCTCCACCACCTCGCGAAATTCGAAGAGCTCGATCTCGCCGAGCTCATCGTTGTAACGAGCTTCGATCTCGCGGTCCTCGCCGTGCCGCTTTCGAGCGGCCTGCTTCATCGCCTCTTCGAGGGCACTGATGATCTCACCAGAATCAATGCCCTTGTCCTTGGCGATCTGGTCGATCTCTCGCTTTAGATTCAGCCCGAGCATGGGACGTCCACCATTCAGCGGTTTCCTCCGCCCGACTTCACATTCGCACTCGCGAAGTCGGCGCGGGTGAACTGGTACATCGAGTGGGCTCGCTCGATCTCCGCGAAGGGAACCTCGAAGTGGTCTCCGTCCACCGAGAGCACGACGATTCCGTCGCTGAAGTCGAGCAGCCTCCCCTTGAACTTTCGGCGCCCGGCCACCGGGCGTCGAGTCTTGAGCTTCACTTCCTGGCCGCACACGGCGGCGAAATCCTTCTCCCGAGACAGCATCCGATCCAGCCCGGGAGATGACACCTCGAGGTTGTAGGAGCCGGAAACGGCATCATGGACATCCAGCTGGGTCGCGATCTCGCGCGAGATCGCGGCACACCGCTCCACGGCCACTCGGCCGTCGCCCTCCTTGCGATCAATCGTGATCTTCAGGACACCCCTCCGAGATGAACCGGTCACCGTCTCGACATCGACGAGTTCGCAATCGTGGTCGTCGACAACCGGTTCGATCAATCTCCTCAGGTCCTCTGGAATGTCCCGGTACACGTTGCCGTCCCGACTGGTTCGCAATCCGTTGGCCCAAAAAAGAAAAAGCGGACGCCTTGTCCACTTTCTCAACGCTCCCTCCCTCGCCGAACACTCGAGGTCGGGACCGCTGACAGAGCAATACTCATTGCCCACGGGCAGTTGCCCACCTGTAAGCCCGCGCAACTTATACGAAAGCGGTAGCGTTCGCAAACGCTTTCCAGGGCTCAAGCGGTGTCGAGGGCACCTGTCAGGTCAGCTACCCGCGGGAAGCCGTGACGAACGGCGTATTCCGCGATTCCGTCGGCAATTCGCCCCGCTGCCTCGGGATCGAGATAGTTGATCGTGCCGACCTGGACCGCAGAGGCCCCACACAACAGGAACTTCACCGCGTCCTCGGCGGTGGCGATCCCGCCAATCCCACAGATTGGGATCCCCACGGCCTGAGCGGCCTGCCACACCATGCGCAGGGCGATCGGCCGGATGGCCGGACCCGACAGCCCCCCGAGCCCGTTTTTCAGCACCGGGCGGCGGCTCGCGACATCCACATCGAAGGCCTGGACGGCGTTGATGAGACTCAGTCCATCCGCGCCTTCGCCCTCACAGACCCTCGCCATCTCGGCGATGCTCGTGACGTTGGGAGAGAGCTTGACGAGCAGCGGCTGACTCGCAGCACCCCGAACCACGCGCACCAGCTCCGCGAGAACGCGGGGATCCTGCCCAAACTCGATCCCGCCGCTCTTGACGTGGGGACAGGAGACGTTCACCTCGATGCCCGCGACACGCGGGACGTCGGCCAGACGTTTGCAGACCTCCGCGTACTCGTGCGGCGCCGTTCCGAACACACTCGCGATCACCGTCACGTCCTCGGGCAGCGCCGGCAGCTTCTCGGAAATAAACGCCTCCACACCCACGTTCTCGAGACTGATCGCGTTGAGCATGCCGGCCGGAACTTCGGCAATCCGGGGGAGCGGGTTCCCGATCCGCGGCTCGGGCGTGAGGCTCTTCGCGACGAAACCCCCGATGCGCGTGAGATCGAGGAAGGGTGCGAGTTCGGTGCCATATCCGAAGGTTCCAGACGCCGTGAGAACCGGGTTTCGGAGCGGGATTCCCGCCAGCTCCACACGCGTGTCGACTTGATCCGAGGGGCTCACAGGAGACCTTCCCAGGCGATTTCGCGCGAATCGAAGACGGGGCCGTCGCGACACACGAGCGCATAGTCTCCCGCAGGTCGCGGGGCCGCGCAGCCCAGGCACACCCCGTAGCCACAGGCCATGGTGTTCTCGAGCGAGACCACGCAGGTCACCTGGTGCTCGGCGGCCAGCTCCGCGCAGGCACGCATCATCGGCGTCGGGCCGCAGCAGTAGACGGTTGCGATGTCCTCCCCGGCGAGCACTCGTGCGAGCGGATCCGTGACGAGACCGGTCTCACCCAGGCTTCCGTCCTCGGTGGTGAAGAGGATCTCGGCACCCGTCCGCTCGAAGTCCTCACGGGCCATCAGGTCGCCCGCGCTTCGGGCTCCGAGAACAACCGTCTGGCGCACATCGTTCGGAGAAGCTGCGACCAACCCGTAGAGCGAAGCCACACCCGTCCCGCCGCCCACGACCACCACGGATTCACCCGGGGTCGGCATCGGGAACGGCCGACCCAGGGGTCCCACCAACCGAATCCGATCGCCCACCGAGGCGTCGGCGAGCAGTGTCGTCCCCCGGCCCTCGACCTTGTAGACGATCTCGACCTCGGGATCCGCGTCCGCCGACTCGCGGAATACCGCCATCGGGCGCGGCAGCAGCGGATCATCGCGTCTGACGTCGGTGATGGCACCGGGAGAGATCATCATGAACTGGCCGGGGCGGGAACCGGGCCAGCCGGGAACGCGGACCCGAAGCCGGTGGTTGAGACCGCTCTCGGCATCGTTCTGCGTGACGACGGCCTCGGCGCGCACCGGGACGGTCGCTGTCGGCGGAGCGTGTCTCATCCCACTGAAGTCATCGGATCGGATTCGGTCCCCCGGCGCGGCATTGGATCGGAGTGGGCGGCTAAATGCGCGAAAAACTTATTCAAACTAGCCCTGTTGTGCAATAGAGGCGCTTCGCCGGCTGTGCCTGAGGGGTGGCGGAACCCCGGCACGGGCCTCCCGAGCCCAGCGCCGGCCGGCCACCGCCCGCGAACCGCTAGCTCGGCGAGACGGACGCGGCCGGGACGCCAGTCCGCGACCGCGGTGTCTCCCCGGCGACCAGCTGCCAGGCATCCGGTTGCTCTCGCAGTTCCTGCAGCAGCCCGTGATGAATCCCGTGGCCACCCCGCTCGACCCGAACGTGTCCGACGATCGGGTGGCCGATCAGCGCGAGGTCGCCCAACAGGTCGAGAACCTTGTGGCGGACGAACTCGTCGGGCCGACGAAGGCCGCCCTCGTTCATCACGCCCGAATCGTCGAGCACGACCGTATTCTCGAGAGATGCGCCTCGGGCGAGCCCAGCCCGGCGGAGCGCGTCCACGTCGTCGAAAAAACCGAAGGTCCGGGCGCCGGCGATCTCCGTCGCGAAGCACTCCGGGGTGAGGTTCTCGATCTCGAGTGCCTGCCGGCCGATCGCCGGGTGCTCGAACTCGATCATGTAGGAGATGCGAAGCACCGGCGCGGGCTCGATCCGAATCGAGCGCGGCCCATCCGTGTAGGAGATGGGACGCCGGATCATCAGAAGCTGACGCGCCTCGTGCTGGGCGCTGAACCCCGCGGTGCGGATCAGGGAGTCGAACGGGGCAGCACTGCCGTCCATCGCGGGGATCTCGGGTCCGTCCACCTCGACGCGAAGGTTGTCGACGCCACGCGCACGGACGGTTGCGAGCAGGTGCTCCACGGTCGCGACACTGGCGCCGTCCCTCGCGAGGCTGGTGGCATTGCGGGTGGAGCTGACGAACTCGTCCCGCGCGGGGATCTCCACCACGCCGTCAGCGTGGCGACACGCGAAGACGACGCCCGTGCCGACGCCGGCGGGGGCCAACCTGAGTTCGGCAGGCTCGCCGGAATGGAGGCCGATCCCCTTGCAGCCGACGTCCTCGGCAATGGTTCGCTGCTGCAGCACGTCGCTCCCCCAGACGGGGCGGGAAGTTAGCGCGCATCAGCCTCCGACGTTCGCCTGGGTCTGGCCGAGGCTGCCGCGCACCTCGTCGAGGATCTCACGCGCCGACTGGTAACGCTGGGCGCGGTCTTTCAGCAGGCAGCGATTGATCACCTGGGCAAGTGCCCTGGGGAGATCCGGCTGCAGCTCCCGAACGTCCGGAGGCGGTGTGTGCACGTGGTGGTACGGGATGTTGCCTTCCGCGAAGGGCACCCTCCCGACCGCGAGTTCAAAGAGCGTCACACCGAGGGAGTAGATGTCGCTACGGTGATCGGTGTTCGTGCCCAGGGTCTGCTCGGGGCTCATGTAGTACGGCGTGCCGGCGACCACCGTCGTGTGGTTGCGGACCTCCTCGATCACCTTGGCGAGTCCGAAGTCCATCAGCTTCGCCTTCTTGTCGCGCGTCCACATCACGTTCGACGTCTTGATGTCCCGGTGCACGACCTTCTTGTTGTGGGCGTAGGACATGGCCTCGCACATCTGGACGAGCACGTGGAGGAGCCCCGCCGGTGCGATGGGACCGCGGCGCCGCAGGATCTCCTTGAGGGTCGTCCCTTCCACGTACTCCATCGCGATGTAGTAGCGGCCGTCTTGGGCGCCCGTGTCGTACACGGTGACGATGTTCGGATGGTTGAGCTTCGCGGCAGACTTGGCCTCCCGCAGGAAGTTCTTCAGCGCCCGCGGGTTCTCCTGCAGCGTGTCCGGCAGCACCTTATAGGCGACCAGACGGTCCAGGGACGTGTCCTTCGCCTTGTAGACGATCCCCATGCCGCCGCGTCCCAACTCGCCGACGATCTGGTAACGGCCGGGCTGGCCGTCCGCGCCGGCTGGCCGCGTGCCGCCGTTCTCGGGAACCGTCGTCTCCGTAGAGGAGGTCTCGAGCCGGTCGCGCGCCTCAACGAGGCGTTGCTCGACGTCCTTGTAGTGGTAGTCGAAGGTCAGGATCTTCTCGAAGATCTCGACCGCCTCGGCAACCTCCCGGTTCGTGTTGCAGAGCGTGGCGAGGGAGTAGTAGACAGGCAGGCTGTCGCGATCGAGTTCGCGATCGCCGATCGCCTGCTTCAGCTTCTTGATGGCGAGAGAGAACTGGCCCCGTGCCTGGAAGATGTCTCCCAGCAGAGCCGAAGCCTCGGCGAAGTCCTCGTGCTCCGGCTCCACTTGCTGCAGGACCGTGATGGATTCGTCGTCCATTCCCTCCCGGTGATGGATCTGGCCCGCGGCAAGGAAGCGTCCCGCCCGGCCGAGGAGATCCGCCTCGTTGTCGTGCTGTCCGAGGAGCGCGCGGCACTCGGCGGCTTCCTCGAAGTGCTCGGCCTTCTCGTAGCAGGTCGCCGCGTTCGCCCGGTCGTCCACCAGCGTGTACATCTCGGCAGCGGCCAGGAACTCCCGCTGGCGCATGAAGCAGTCGCCGGCCTCGCCGTAGGCCTCGACGGATCGGTAGAGATCGCCGGCGGCGAGGTCGTCGCCGGCCTGCTCGAAATACTCGGCGGCCCGCTTCGCCTCTCCGCGATCGCGGTGCAGGTTCCCGAGGATTCGCGCGGCCTCCTCGTTCTCTCCGATGCGCCGCAGGGCCTCGGCGGCCTGCTCCGGGTCACCGGCGTCCTGGAACAGCTGCGCGGACCTGGCGTACTGCGCGAGCCGGAGCGCCAACTCCGCAGCCTCGGCGAAGCAACCGCCCCGCTCGAGGATCTCGAGGGCCTTCTCGAACTGCTCGGCGCGCTGGTAGAGCTTGCCGGACTGCAGCACGAGCTTGCCGAGATCCTGCTGGAACTTCGCATCGCCCTTGTTGCTCAGGCTCTCCTCTCGGTAGACCTGTTCGAGGCACTCGGCCGCAGGCACCCAAGCCCTGCACTTGACGTAGGCGGCGGCAGCGTGGCGCAAGAAGTCGGACTCCCTGTAGCACTCCGCCGCCTTCCGCAGGTCCCCCGCGCTCTCGTACATCTCGGCGGCAACACTGGTGCTGCCGATTGCCTCGTAACACTCGGCGGCCCGGCTGAAGTCGCCCTGCTGCGCAAAGATCGCGCCCGCCGACTGGTGGCGACCGGCCCGGACGTAGAGTTCGGCGGATTCCAGAAACAGGTTCTGGTCGTGACGGATCTCGGCGGCCCGGACCAGCTGATCGGCCTCGATGAAATACTCGGCGGCCTTGTCGAGGTGATCGGCGTTGAACAGGAGCTCGGCGGCTTCGAGGACCTCGCCCTGTTTCGCGAGCAATCGCGCCTGCTTCTGGGCCCTCTTCCGGACGCGCTTCTCGACGGCGTTCGGCTTCCTCGAGTTGTCGCCGCTGCCGGCTTCGCGCGGCGAAGCCTCGCCGGCACGACCGCCGGCGCGACGCAGCAGGACACCCGCCAGGAGCAGGCCGACTCCGGCCGGCGCGAGGGTGAAGCGTACAGCGGGCCCGATCAGCCAGGTCTCCAACTCGATGGCGAGACCGATGTCCGAGGACACGATTGCGAGGGCGGCATGGAGCGCTGCCTGGAGCGCGTTGGTGAGCGCCCACTCCGGCACGGAAGTGGCCAGCAGTCCATAGCTGCCGGCCACCAGGACCGGCAGGGACAGCGCCACCATCAGAATTCGCCCCAGCATGCGCGTCGCGCACCTCCACGACCTCCTTATCGGTCGTCCCGGGAAGCCCGTTGAGGACAGCTTCGACCGTCTTGCTTTTTCGACAGATCTGTCGATAATAATGCAGAAACAGAGGAGCTGTGGTGCCGAAGCAGGTGGACAGCGTTGCCCAGCGAGCCCAGATTCGGGACGCGGCGCGGCGGGCCTTCGGGGCCCGGGGTGTGGCGGGCACCGGCCTCTCCCACGTGGCCCGGGAAGCCGGCATGGGGCGCTCCAGCCTGTACCACTACTACCCGGACAAGCAGTGCCTGGTGCGGGATCTGATCCAGGATCTCGTGCGCGACGAGGAGGCTCTGTTTGCGGCGGCGCTCCAGAGCCCGGGCTCGGCCCTCGAGCGAATCGAGCGACTGACCCGGGCGCTCCCGGCGATCTTCGCCGAGTGGTCGCAGCTCGGGACGATGCTCTTCGACCTCTGGTCCCGGGACGCAGTCCGCTTCCGTCCCCTGTTCCGGCAGATGCGCAACGACCTCGCCGTGCTGATCCGCCAGGGCCAGGACAGCGGCGAGATCGAGGCGTCCCTCGACGCCGCGCTGACGGCGGGCGTCATCATCGGCGCGATCGACGGGCTCCTCCTGCAGCACCTGATCGACCCGAGCGCATTCGCCAGCTTCGACGCCATGGCCGATGCGCTCGCGACGATCTTCCTGAGGGCGATGCCGTGAGCACGCTCGCGCTGATGCGATTCCTCGAATCAGCGCCCGAGCGCTACGACCGTGGGATGTGGTGGCTCACGCTCGGTCGCGTGGACGAGATCCGCGACGCAGTGGCCGCCGCGGTTCCGCCGCTCGAGTCCCCCGCGGTTCTCGAGATCGGCTGCGGGACGGGCGCGCTCACGGCCCTGCTGATCGCGCGGGGCGCCCGGGTCACCGCGTTCGACCAGAACCCAGAGATGCTCGAGCACGCGCGCGAGCGCGTCGGAGACGCGCCGAACTGCGAGATCCTCGAGCGCACCGCATCGGAGATCGATCGCCTGCCGGACGCGTCCTTCGACGCGATCGTCGCGAGCTTCTCGTTCTCCGAGATGTCCGCGTCCGAGCGGCACTTCATACTGCGGCAAGCTGCCGCCAAGCTCCGGCCCGAGGGGCGTCTCGCAATCGCCGACGAGGTGCGGCCCCAATCCACCCGGGCTCGCGTTGTCTTCGCACTGCTCCGCGCCCCGCAGGCCGCACTCGCCTGGCTGGCGGTAGGCTCGGTGTCACGGCCGCTTCCCGATCTCGAGGCCGAACTCGACTCTGCGGGCTTCCGAACCCTCGAGCGGCAGAGCTGGCTCGGCGGGCACCTGGCCGTCTTCGTCGCGGCGCGCGCCGGGTGAGCGCCATCAAGAACATCCTCCAGTGCATCTTCCGGATGCTCCCGTGGCCCACCGAGACCGGGCTGCGAAGCGTCGGCCAGCCCGGACGCAAGAGCCCGGTCCTCGTCACCTGCAACTACGACCTGACGGTGCGGCGCTTGCAGGCCGCACTCAAGGGCATCGACGCGTGGATCGTCGTCGCGCCGTCGTCGGGCGTGAACGTCTGGTGCGCAGCCGCGGGCGGCCACTTCGGAACCCACCAGGTCGTGACCGCCCTGAAGACATCCGGGGTCGCAGAGGTCGTCGACCACCGCCGTGCGATCCTGCCGCAGCTCGCGGCGACCGGCGTCGAGCGACTCGAGCTGAAGCGACGCTGCGGCTGGAACGCGAGCTTCGGGCCCGTGCGAGCCGAAGACCTGCCCGAGTATCTCGCCCGCGACCAGCAGAAGGACGATCCGATGCGGCAGGTCCGCTTCGGCGCGTTCGAGCGAACCGAGATGGCGATCGCCTGGGGGGGGCCGGCAGCGCTGATCCTCGCCGGCAGCGCAGTGTTCGTTCGGCCCGGCTGGGCACTGCCCCTGGCGGCTCTCGCCCTGGGCCTCGCGCTCGTGGTCTTCTTCACCTATGAGCGCATGCCGGGTCCGCGGCGCTCACTCTTCCTGATCGCATCCGTAGTGGCCAGCCTCGCGGCGGTGCTGATTGCAGGCGGCAGCACAGCAGCCCTGGTGACCGCAGGGCTCGCCGCCGCCTCCCTGTCGGTCCTGCTGACGTACGACTACGCGGGCTCCACCCCGATCGAGGGCGGCAGTCACTTCGACGAGCGTCGCTTCGAGATCACGCTGGATCTGGATCGCTGCAAGGGCGTCTACTCGTGCTGGGAGGTGTGCCCCGAGGCCTGCTTCGAGAAGCCCGAACCGGAGTCCGGCGTCGAGGTCGAGCGGGCCCACGCCGACCGCAAGGGCCGGAGACCCATCGACCTGGCCCACGACGACCGCTGCGTCCGCTGCGGTGCCTGCATCGTGCAGTGCCCCCTCGACGCGCTGGCGTTCGAGACCTCCGACGGAGAGCGGATCGAGCCCGACGTCATCCGCCGCTTCAAGCTGAACCTGATCGGAAGCCGCACGGTTGCGAGCCGGAACGGCTAGCTCGCGGCTCAGGCGCCGCAGGCTACAGGAGCCGGCCCTGCCCGTCTCGACGCGGGAGTTCGATGCCGAGGTGCTCGCGGGCCGCGCGGGTCGCGACCCGGCCCCGCGAGGTTCGATCGAGAAAGCCCCGGTAGATCAGGAAGGGCTCGACCACCTCTTCGATCGTCCCCTTGTCCTCGCCAACGGCAGCCGCCAGGGTTTCGAGCCCAACCGGGCCCCCGTCGAATTTCTCGAGCAGGGTCGTGAGCAGCAAGCGGTCGAGCCTGTCGAAGCCCGCCTCGTCCACGTCGAGACGGTCGAGCGCCGAGCGCGCCCGGTCGATCTGCACGAGCTTCTCGCGGCCGGCCTCGACGGTGGCGAAGTCGCGTACGCGCCGCAGGAGTCGATTCGCGATGCGCGGCGTGCCGCGGGAGCGTCGCGCGATCTCGCCCGCGGCCTCGGCGTCGATCTGCAGATCGAGCAGACCCGCCGAGCGCAGCACAATGCGCTCGAGGTCTTCGACGGGGTAGTACTCGAGGCGCGAACTCCAGCCGAAGCGATCGCGAAGGGGCGACGTCAGGAGACCCGCACGCGTCGTGGCACCGATCAGGGTGAAGCGCGGAAGATCGAGGCGCACGGAGCGGGCGCTGGCGCCTTCGCCCACCAGGAGATCGAGCTGGAAGTCCTCCATCGCCGGATACAGGATCTCCTCGATGGGTGCAGACAGCCGGTGGATCTCGTCGATGAAGAGAACGTCGCCGAATTCCAGATTCGAGACGAGCGCCGCGAGATCACCCGGCCGCTCGATAGCGGGTCCGCTGGTGGCCCGGAACTGAGCACCCATCTCGTTCGCCACGATCCGCGCCAGCGAGGTCTTCCCGAGACCGGGCGGACCGTGGAAGAGGATGTGATCCAGCGCCTCGCCTCGCAGGCGAGCCGCCTCGATGAAGACCCCGAGGTTCTCGCGCAACCGCTGTTGGCCAATCATCTCCGCGAGGCTGGCGGGACGCAGACCCTCGTCGAGACGACGCTCCTCGTCGCCCTCGGCGCCGGGGTTCAGCTCGCCGCGCTCGCTCATCGGGCCAGGCTCCGAAGCGCGACGCGGATCAATGATTCGATGCCGGCTTCCTCCCCGGCCTCTGCGACTGCCGTCTCGACGACGCGCTCGGCCCGAAGCCTGGGATAGCCAAGATTGACGAGGGCGGACATCAACTGCTCGCGCAGGCCTGACTCCGGCATCAGCTCCGGCGCGGCATCGCCCACCGGGGCGCCGAGCGCCAGGGCGCGCTCCCGCAGCTCCACCACCATTCGCTCGGCGGTCTTGGCACCCACACCCGGGATGCCCTTCATGGCGGCGACCTCGCCGTCTCGCAACGCCCTGACCAGGCGTTCGGGCGGCATTCCCGAGAGCATCGTCTGCGCGAGCTTCGGCCCAACCCGGTTCGCGCGCAGCAACATCTCGAAGACGTCCCTCTCGTAGGTCGTGGCAAAGCCGTAGAGCAGAAGCGCGTCCTCTCGCGTGACCGTGTGGGCGTGCAGCGCCACGGTCTTCCCGATATCTGGCAGCACCGCGGAGGTCGACAAGGGCACGTGCAACTCGTAGCCCACCCCGTTTACGTCGATCAGGACCCGCAGCGGCTCCTTCTCGCGCAGGGTTCCTTCGATCCAGGCAATCACGGCGTCGTCCCGGGCGGCGCCAGGGAGCGTCGACGAGATCGGCGGGAGCGCGAGGGGAGGTCGACGTCCGCGAGACGGCCCATCTGCGCCAGGCAGATGGCGGCGGCCAACGCATCGGCGGCGTCCTGGGCCGGCGCACGCGGAAGCTCGAGCAAGCGAGCCACCATCGCCTGCACCTGCGCCTTCTCCGCGCTGCCAGCTCCCGTTACCGCCTTCTTGATCTGGCTGGCGGCCAGCTCCTCGACGGGAAGGTCATAGCTACCGAGAGCCGCGAGGATCGCGCCTCGTGCCTGCCCCAGGACGAGAGCTGAGCTCGGGTTCCGGGACACGAAGACGCTCTCGACCACTGCCCGGTCCGGGCGGTGAGCCTCGATCGCGGCACACAGCTCGCGTTGGATCATCGCCAGCCTCTTCGCAAGCGGCTGCTTTGCCGACGTTCGGATGGTGCCGTGCGCGACGTGGACGATCTGTGCGCCCAGACGTTCGACAACGCCGTACCCGGTCACGCTCGAGCCGGGATCGATTCCCAGGATCCGCATCGCCAGCCACCCCCCATCAGCCGGACGTTCGCTTCTCTACCCCTACAAGCTACGCGCTACCCAGACACGCTAAGCGTACCTCGCCATCTCCTCTTCGGAGATCTCGAAGTTGCTGTACACGTTCTGGATGTCGTCCAGATCTTCGAGAATATCGAGCATTCGGAGCATGGTCTCCGCATCCTTACCCTCGAGCGCGATCGTGGAGTTCGGCTCCATGCTGATCTCGGCGTTGGCCGGCTCGAAGCCCGCGCTCGCCAGCGCGTCCCGTACCGACTCGAAGTCCTGTGGCGTGGTTACCACGTCGAGGCTCTCCTCGCCCTCGAGGACGTCCTCGGCACCTGCGTCGAGAGCCGCCTCCATCAGGGCGTCGATTTCGATCTGCTCGCGGCCGAAGCTGATGAGCCCTTTCTTCTCGAACAGATAGGAGACACAACCGCTGGCCCCGAGGCTGCCGCCGTTCTTGGTCAGGGCGTGCCGCACCGCGCCCACGGTGCGGTTCTTGTTGTCCGAGAGCGTCTCGCAGAGGATCGCGACGCCACCGGGCCCGTAGCCCTCGTAGACGCCTTCCTCGTATTGCTCGCCCTCGGAGTTGCCGGCGCCCTTGGCGATGGCTCGCTCGATGTTGTCCTTGGGCATGTTGTTGCTCTTGGCCTTGTCGACCACGAGCCGGAGGCGCGGGTTGCCGTCCAGATCCGGACCGCCGAGACGCGCGGCCGTCGAGAGCTCCCGGATCAGCTTCGTGAAGAGCTTGCCGCGCTTGGCGTCTGCAGCGCCCTTCTTCCTCTTGATTGTCGACCACTTGGAGTGACCCGACACGATCCCGTCTCCCGTCGCCCGATGCCCTCTCAGGTAGCACGAGGCGCCCCGGGATGCCGCTTGCATCGCCCTCAGGAAAGGCCTCGGGCATGCCGATATCGCCAGCATGGGCAGTCCCCGCAGGGCTGAGCCTTGCATCAGGGAGCCCACGTCCGGGGGAGAACTGAAGCATGACGGAACGTGCCATCGGCATCGATCTGGGGACCAGCAACTCGTGCGTCGCCGCCGCGCGCGGCCATGAAGTCGAGGTGCTTCCGAACGCGTACGGCGAGCACACGTTCGCGAGCGTCGCGTCCTTCGCTGAAGACGGCTCCATCACCGTCGGCAACGCCGCACGAGCCAACATCATCCATGACCCCGAGAACACCGTGTCCTCTGCGAAGCGGCTGATCGGCCGGTACTTCTTCTCGGAAGAGGTCAAGAAGGCCCAGGCCATCTGCTCCTACGAAATCATCGAGGGACCGAACCACGGCGTCCGCATCCAGGTTCGCAACGAGGCGTTCTCGCTACCCGAAATTTCGGCGATGGTGCTGCGCGAGATGAAGCAGCTCGCCGAGGCCCACCTCGGCGAAGAGATCTGCAAGGCGGTAATTACCGTCCCTGCCTATTTCAACGACAACCAGCGACAGGCCACGAAGGACGCGGGCAAGATCGCAGGCCTCGAGGTCATGCGCATCCTCAACGAGCCGACCGCCGCCGCCCTCGCCTACGGGTTCGGCAAGGGACTCGAGCAGCGCGTCGCCGTCTACGACCTCGGTGGCGGCACCTTCGACATCTCGATCCTCGAGATCGGCAAGGACATCTTCGAGGTGCTTGCCACTTGCGGCGACACCTTCCTGGGTGGCGACGACTTCGATGACCGCATCATCGACCTCGTCGCGGACGAGTTCGTCCAGCAGGAAGGCATCAACCTCCGCAGCGACCCCTACGCGTTCGAGAAGCTCAAGCTGGCCGCCGAGGCCGCGAAGTGCGGCCTCTCGGTGGACGACGAAGTGGAGATCCGGATTCCGGACCTGCTGATCGGTGAGGACGGTGTCTCCCGTTCAATCGAGCGCACGATCACCCAGCAGGAGTTCACGAGCCTCGTGAGTGATCTCGTCCAGCGCACCTTCAAAGTATGCGACGAGGCCCTGCAGCAGGCGGACCTGACCGTGCACGATCTCGACGGCGTGATCCTCGTCGGGGGGCCGACCCGACTCCCGGTGATCCGGGAAGCGGTGCAGACCTACTTCCAGCAGGACCCGCGGGCCGACGTCGATCCGGACAAAGTCGTCGCGATGGGCGCCGCGATCCACGCCAACTCCCTGGTGAACGAGAGCACCGAGTCGTTCCTGCTCGACGTCACGCCCTTCGATCTGCGCATCGGTGTCGCGGGTGGGATGGCCGAGCCTGTAATCGAACGGAATACGCCAGTACCGATCGAGCAGTCTCGCATGTTCACGACATTCTCGGATTACCAGGAGAGCGTCGATATCCGCGTTTATCAGGGCGACTCTCGCGAGGCGCCCGCCAACGAGTTGCTGGGACAGTTCGCGTTCTCAGGCTTCAAGAAGGCTCGGCGCGGCGAGGTCTCGATCGAGGTGACGTTCGAAATCGATGCCGACGGCATCGTCAGCGTGAAGGCCTGCGATCCCGAGACCGGCGCCCAGAACATGACATCGATCACGCTCTCGTCCGGACTCTCCAGTCGAGAACTCCAGTCGATCCTCGCAGACAATCCCGCAGCCCGCGTGGAGACCGCGGGCACCCCCGACGAAGTCGATGGACCCGCGCTCTCGACGGTCGCTGACAGCGACGCTCTGGGGCTGCTCGAGGACGATACCGACGTAATCCTCGAACCGGAGACGCTGCCGCAGGCCGACGCGATGTCGGCCCCGGACGACTCCGAGTCCGAGGCCCTGTTCGACCGCGACAACCGAAACCTCTCTGAAGACCTCGCCGAGGACGCCTGAGCCGAACCCGTCCTGCCAGTCCTCCGAACCCACCCGAGCGATCAGGAGCCCGCCGCCGTGTCGTCCAAGCTCCCCGTGGAGATCCAGGCCCTCGTCAAGATCCTCGACGATCTCGACTACTACCAGCTTCTTCACCTCGAGTCTGGCGCGACGCAAAGCGATGTAAAGAAGGCCTACTTCGAGACCTCCAGGAGCTTTCACCCCGACGCGAACCGCCACCTCGACAAAGACGTGAGCGACGCCTGTATGCGCGTCTCGAAGCGAGTCACCGAGGCCTACTGCGTGCTGCGCGACCCGCGGCGCCGAAGCGCTTACGACGCTCAGCGCGAGAGCGACGATGACAGCAAGCGCATCCCGCTCAGCCAGGCGCGAGCGAGCCACGTGAAGCAGGAAAGTGAAGAACGTCAGGGCAAGACCGCCCAGGGGCGCCAGTTCTACCAGAAAGCCATGCAGTGCCAGAAGCGGGGCGATACCCGCGGCACCATCAACCACCTCCAGATGGCCGTCACGCTCGAGCCCGATAGCGAGTTCTTCAGACAGCAGCTCGCCGAGGCCAAGGCCGCCGGCTGACGACCCCGTTGACATCCCTGTAGACAAGCTGGCATCCTGCCTGCCTATCTCCTCCCGGTCTGAACCCCCCGAGAGGAAGCGGGAGGACGTCTCGATGCCGGAAGAGAATGCAGCCCCCGGGCTGCTGCCCGTCGTGCCCTTCTTGAAGATCCCCGATGACGGGGATCCCTACCTCGAGGGCCACAAGTGCAAGGATTGCGGCG
>JAYGDB010000134.1:0-5586 GCA_046583095.1 Myxococcota bacterium
GCCCAGAAGAAGACCAAGAGCACCAAGACCGAGGCCAAGTTCATCTCGTACGACGCCGACACCAAGACGCTGACCGTGAAGGTCCTGAAGTCTGGCAAGCGTCCGAAGAACAGGAAGCTGTCGATGAAGCGAGGCAAGAAGGCGACCTTCAAGATCAAGCCCGACGGCTCGATCCTCGTCAAGACCAGCGTCACCGCCGACGGCATGAGGTCGAGTATCGACGAGATCCCGGACAACAAGACCCTGAACATCTACTGGGTGCCGGACGAGAAGGACCCGGACGTCCGCTTCGCCCGAAAGATCGACATGGTCTACACCGACGCAGAACTCGAAGCGCGCGACAAGAAGCGGCTCGAGGAGGCCAGGGCCAAGGGCCAGGTCTCCGACAACTAGGCGCTCGGACCCGGCTCTCGGGTCAGGGCTGCCAGCAGAAGGGCAGATCGTCGCCAAGACAAACCCCGGCGATCTCTGATCTGCCTCGAGGCGGGTGAACGGTGAATCGCTGGTGGGTGCTCGCGAACGTGGTCCTCGTGAATATCGTCGTCACGGGGATTGCCTGGAACTACCTGATCATGTTCGTGCCGGACGTGACCGGCGACCTCGGCGTGCAGCTCTCGAGCTGGGGATGGCTGTGGGCTGGGATTCCCCTCGGCGTGCTCCTCTTCTCCGCACCGGCGGGAGCGTTCGGGGACCGCTTCGGCGTCCGGACGGCTCTCGCAGCAGGACTCGCCGTCGCGGCGCTGTCGCTGGGGGCCCGAGCGGGCGCCGGCGGGCTCGTCACGATGTTCCTCGCGATGGTCGGCTTCGGGCTCGGGCTGGCCCTCGTGCTGTCGAGTTTTCCGAAGGCGATCGCCCAGGTATTCCCCACCTCCGAGCTCGGCATGGCCAACGGCTTCGCCCAGGCCGGGGTCGGCATCGGGCTCGGCTCCGCGACGCTCGTCGCACCCTGGCTGGCGGATCCGCTGGGAGGCTGGCGCGGCTTGAGTGCGGCTCTCGCGGTGGCGAGCTTCGCGATGGCGGTGATCTGGTTCGCGAGCTTTCGAGACCCGCAGCGTTCGGCCTCTGACGATGGGCCGACGGCCGACGCGCCTTCGCTCCTCGAGGTCTTGCGCGTGCGACAGGTGCGCCTGCTCGCGCTCTGCTACGCGCTCTACATGGGCGGCTACCTCGGGGCCATCGGCTATCTCCCCACGCACCTGACCACCGCGCAAGGACTGTCGCCCGAGGCCGCGGGCGCACTGATGTCCCTGGGGCCGTGGTCGTTCACGCTCGGCAGCCTGCTCCTGCCCACGCTGTCGGATCGCATCGGACGCCGGCGACTCGTCTACCTGCCGGGAATGCTGATCGGAGGCCTGGCACTCTTCGCGGCATCGACCGCGACGGGCGTCCCGCTCGGAATCGCGATCGTGGGCCTGGGCCTGGGAACCGGCGTCGTGGGCCTGCTCTTCGTGATCCCGGTCGAGTCCGGCGAAGTAGGGGAGCGACTGGCGGCCTCGGCGGTCGGCATCATCACGGCCGCGGGCTTCCTGGGCGGCTTCCTCTCGCCGCTGATCGGCATGCCACTCGTGCAGTCGAACGCGCCGCTGGGCTTCGGCTTCTGGGCGCTGTGCTTCGCCGCGTCGGCGCTACTGATCCTGCGCGTGAGAGAAACGGGAGCCCGAAGCGCCTAGGCGGCTGGCCGCTCTGCGGGGTCTGGCGCGATCCGGTTCTGGACGCCGGGCGGCCTCTGCGTAGCGAATTCGCGGCTTGAAGTTCCGACTCGCGCCAGAGTCAGCGAACCGTGTAGTAGCCGGTCGCGATCTGCTCGACGTCGTCATCGGTCGTGTAGAACTCGACGCCGTATTCGCCAGGCTCCCAGCCCGCGTCGGGCTTGAACCAGACGTAGCTCAGGTTGTCGTCGGGGTCGATCGCGTGCGTCTCGAGCATCAGGAGTGCGGGTCGATCTCGCCGGTACCACTTCGCCAATACCTTGTCGTGGCGATAGCCCTCGCTCGGAAAGACCGCGTAGATCCTGTCATCCCCGGCCTCGAAGTTCTCGCTCGCCTGCTCGGCGGCATTTTCGGGCGTGACCCGCGTCGAGAAGGTCACGGCTCCTACTTCGGGCGCGCTGGGCTCCGGCTCGCTGAACACTCCGTCGAAGGCGACCGATGACAGGCGCGATGCGAACTCGCGCAGGTCCCGTACCGAGGAGACCTCCGATTCGGTGAGGTTCGTGAGGCTGGAAATCACGGACATCAGCTCGTCGTCGCTCATCTGGTCGATCACGAAATCCACGGCCGGCTCGACCTCGCCACGCCAGTTGAAGCCGTAGCGCTCGAGGGCGGCGCGCGGGTCGCTCAACCCCGTATTCGCGAGTACGCGATCGAGAGCCTCCTCAGCGACCGAGGAACCCGCAGCCGCCACCGTGGGGGATGTCGGGGCCGTGGGGACTGGAACTGGCGGCGGAGCCGACTTCCGCTCCGGTGCAACAGCGAGCGTGCCGGTGCCGGCGGGGTTCGTCGCCGGATCGGGTGCGGTCAAGCGCCCGAGGCCAAGGCCCGCAGCAAACACGACCACAAGAGTGAAGAAAAGCTTGTACTGCCCCTTCATGAGAACACCCAACTTTGAGAGACGACGACCCAGGTCGGTACGCTCGGGCTCCCGGAGGTCGATGCTCGAAGTCGTTCCGAGAACTCTCCAGACAGAGTCTAGCGAGCTTGTACACGTAGCGGACTTCGTCTTGTCTGAGACGATGACCTGTGCGCCCGCTTGCCGGTTAACGACTCGCGCGCTCGAGCAGCCACGCCGCGGTGGGCTCGAAGACCTGCTTGCGGGCGCGCTCCCCGACGAGGACGTCGAGATGCCCGTAGCCTTCGAGCACGTGGAGCGTGACGTCCTGACTGCCGCTCTTGACCGCCGAATGGATGCCGTCGAGGATCCAGCCGGGCCCCATGCCGGTGGCCCCGAAATAGAGGATCGGCAGCGAGAGTTCTCCCCAGGTGTCGTCGATCGGCGTGTGGGGATCGTCACGCCAGCTCGCGATGCTGCGGCCTTCGACGTTCTGGATCGCGGGCCAGTAGCGGTCGTAGCCGTCCAGCAGTCGGGCCAACACCTGCACCCGGGAGACGCCGTGAACCGGATCGGCCAGCGCGCCCGGACGCCAGGCACCGTAGAGGATCGCGGCCAGCTCGTCCCCCACACTCTCGAAGTCGGAATCCCGCGAAGGCGCCTTCGGATCGGCGGCCGTCGCCGACATCAGCTGGTGGCGCTTCTGCCAGCCGATTCCGCGCGCGACGTCGGTCGAGTAGGCCCCCTTCTCGAGGAGCCGCGTGCGGCCGGCCGCGAGGTCGTAGGCTTCGTCCAACGCGTGGCTCTTGAAGGTTCCGTCCAGGACCACGAGTCCGGAAATTTCCCCGGGCGGCTCGACGCAGACGAGGGCGTATCCCAAGGTGACGCCGCGGCTGAAGCCCGCAACGAAGATCGACGCGAAGCCGCTCTGCTCGCGGGCCAGTGTTGCGGCGGCTCGGGCGTCCTCGACGAAGGCCTCGAGGGTCCAGGCCGCCATGAAGGCGTGATCCTCGGACGACGACGTCGCCGGAACGAAGTGCGTCCGGTAGTCGAGCGCCCACACCTCGACTCCGCGCCCTGCCAGGAAGAGCCACAGGTTGTGATCTTCGTCGGTCACCGCGGCGTGGCCGTTCATGTGGGTTCCGGGCAGGTAGAGAAGCGCGGCACGGCTCGGCGCATTGCCCCGGTAGCGGTGCACCTGGATGCGGTCGTGGGCTCCGCCGCCCTCCCGGGCGAGACTCCAGCGCGTCTCGCGAATGCCACTCGCCCCTGCCAGAGCCTGCTCGGCCCGAGACAGCTCCCACGCAGAGGCCGGCGCGGCGAGCCAGAAGCAAAGAACGAGAAGCGTGTGTTTCATCAGACGATGCGGGAGTCCTTCTTGCCCCAGTAGCGATCGCGGAGCAGTCGCTTGTAGAGCTTGCCGGTGGGCAGCCGCGGCAGTTCTTCCTGGTAGTCGATCGAGCGGGGCACCTTGAAGCGAGCGAGTTCTTCGCTGCAAAACGCGAGAAGTTCTCGCGTGAGCGCATCACCCGGCTCGAGTCCCGGCATCAGCTGCACGACGGCTTTCACCTCCTCACCGAAGTCGTCGTTCGGAACGCCGAAGACCGCCACGTCCGCGACCTTCGGGTGGGTGACGAGGTGATCCTCGATCTCGCGCGGGTAGATGTTCACGCCCCCCGAGATGATCATGTAGGCCTTGCGGTCGGTGAGAAAGAGGTAGCCGTCCTCGTCCAAGTAGCCCACGTCGCCCAGGGTGGTGCGACCCTCGCCCAGCCGGCTCTCGGCCGTCTTCTCCGGCGCGTTGTGGTACTCGAACTCGCCGCCGCCCGAGAAGCACACGGTGCCCTCCTCGCCGGGGGGCAGGTCGGCGCCGTTCTCGTCCACGATGTGGAGCTTCGTCCCCCTGGCACGGCCCACCGAACCGGGCTTCTTCAGCCATTCCTCGCTGTCGATGAAAGTACTGCCGTTGCCCTCTGTGCCCGCGTAGTACTCGAGCAGGATCGGGCCCCACCATTCGATCATCGCTCGCTTCACCGGCACCGGGCAGGGAGCCGCCGCGTGGATCGCGACGCGGTGCGAACTCAGGTCGTCGCGCTGCCGAGCCTCCTCGGGGAGCTTCAGCATCCGGCTGAACATGGTCGGCACCCACTGGCTGTGCGTGACCTCGTATCGATCGATCAGCGAGAGCGCCAGGTCGGCGTCGAACTTCTCCATGCACACGACGGTGCCGCCCAGGCAGAGTGTGCCGCTCGAGAACGCCAGGGGCGCCGCGTGATACATCGGCGCGGGCGAAAGATAGACGGCGTCCTGCTCGAAGCCGAACATCAGCCCGAGCGCCCGGCCGGCCTGGCTCTCGGCCGGGGTGGTGTCGGGCAACTGGCCGAGGATGCCCTTCGGGCGTCCGGTGGTCCCGGACGAGTAGAGCATCGTCGCGCCCATGCTCTCGTCGGGCAGGCGCTCACTCGACTGGGATTCGATGGCTGGCTCGTAGGCGTCGAAGCCGTCCACGACGCCGTCCACCATCAGCCGGGTGTGCACGCGCGGGATCGCGTGCTCGCCCGTGAGACCGGTCACCACGCCAGACTTCTCGGCACTGGTCACCAGTGCCTGGGCCGCGCAGTCGTTCACGATGTAGGAGACTTCTGGAGCCGTCAGGAAGCTGTTGACCGTGGTGACGTACAGGCCAGAGCGGAGCGCCGCCCAGACGACCTCCATGAAGCGGAGCTGGTTCTCCATGAAGAGAGCGATGTGGTCGCCGCGCCGGAGACCGGCTTCGCGGAGCACCCGCGCCAGCTGCGTGGAGCGGGCGTCGAACTCCCGGAAGCTGACGGTGGCGCCTGAAGCTGCCATCACGATGGCGGGCTTCTCGGGCGTCGTTTCGGCGTAATCCCCGGGATACATCACTCTCCTCCTTCGACGCCATTGTGGCAGGAGCGAGAGGACGATTCCAGATTGCGGCGGGGCTCATCTTGATCCGGCCGGGGTCGCCCGGCCGCCGACCGCTACGGCGCTTGCGCGTCCGTCCGCGCAGCGGCACCG
>JAYGDB010000045.1:0-28966 GCA_046583095.1 Myxococcota bacterium
CCCTTGCCGACGACTGGCACTTCGGCCGGACCGAACCACAGGAGTCTCCCCGCGGCATCGTACTCGCTCCCCGGGAGCAGCCGCTGCACCGACTCCGCGATGTCCGGCTGGACCCGGGTCACCAGCGCGCTCTCGTGCGCATCCGCCAGGACAGACACCACCTCGACGATCTGTTCGACGGTCTTGCCGGGACCGAACACCACCTCCGGTAGCCCTTGCCGGAGGCCGCGCTGAGTGTCGACCCGTGCGTGAGGCGTATCGACGAACGGGAAGCGCGCAAGCTGCTCCAGGGCCGCCTCGGCGTCGACGTCGCCCCGCTCCACTGCCTGGAGCAGCTCGAAGATCCGGTCCCGGCTCATCAGCGCGCAACCGCTTCCGGATCGAAAAAGGGCCGATCCCCGTCGATCACGCAGCGATGGACCGTTCGACGCTGGGGAAAGTGATCGTTGACAGCCTGGTGGACGGTCGAGCGTTCGTCCCAGATCGCGAGATCGCCGAGCGTCCAGCTCCAGCGGCAGTGGAAACGCGGGCTCTCGATGTGCCGCCGCAGGAAGTCGAGGATCGCGTCGCTCTCTTCGGTGTTCATGCCGGCGATGGCTCGCATGAAGCCGCCTCCCCAGAGAATCACTCGGCGTCCCGTCTCGGGATGCGTGCGAATCAGCGGGTGGGTGACCGCCGGGTACGCGCTGCGGAGATCGTCCATAAGTTTCCGGGTGTCATCGCTGTCACCCATCTTGCGGCTCACAGCCTCGATGAAGGACGTGTTGTCGTGGATGACCTCGAGACCCGCGAGCAGCTCCTGCATGACCGGAGACAGGGCGTTGTACGCGGTCGTCATCGATCCCCACATCGTGTCGCCGCCCGACTCCGGCACCACTTCCACTCGCAGTAGCGCGACCTTCGGCGGATCTTCGGTCCAGGTGACGTCCGTGTGCCAGTAGTCCGCCTCGTTCGGACTGTCGGGACCGTCTTCGATCACCTGGATCGTCGGGCCGGTGGCTCCCAGCAGCTTCAGCACAGGGAAGACGCTGGGCTGGCCAAAGCGGTGTGCGAGCGCCATCTGCGACTCGTCGTCGAGATTGGATCCCGGGAAGAACAAGACCTCGTTCTCCAGCAGCGCGCGGTGGATCTCCCCGAAGGTCTCGTCATCGAGACTTCGGAGATCGACTTCGGTGATCTCGGCGCCGAGGTTGCCGCTCACCGGGCGAAGCCGGATCTGGCGGTACGGGGAGGCCTGGGGCATACCTGTGATATTCGCGCAACGAGATCAGGAGACAAGCATGGGGCGGATTACCGAAATCTACCGGTATCCGGTGAAGAGCATGGGCGGCGAGTCACTCGCGAAGACGGTCCTCACGCCGAACGGATTGCCGGGCGACCGCGCCTGGGCGGTGCGCGACGAGGTACGCGGGGGCATCCGCGGCGCGAAGAAGATCCCGGCCCTGATGAGCTGCCGCGCACGTTACGAGAAGCCGCCGTCGGAGTCCGGTTCGAGCACCGCGACGATCACCCTGCCCGACGGCTCCCGGCTCTCGACGAGCGATGCCGACGTGAGCGAGCGGATCTCCGACGCGATCGATCACCCCGTCAGCCTCTGGCCACTGCTCCCGGCCGACGCTCTCGACCACTACGCCCGGGGCGCACCCGACCACGCAGACATGGAGCAGGAGCTACGCGCCACCTTCGCGCGCACCCCCGACGAGCCCCTGCCGGATCTCGGCAAGTTCCCGCCCGAGATCTTCCGCTACGAATCACCTCCCGGCACCTACTTCGACGCCTACCCCCTGCTGATCCTGAGCCAGCAGTCCCTCGACGAGATGAGCCGGCGGGCGACCGGCTCGCGCTTCGACGTGCGGCGCTTCCGTCCGAATTTCATCGTCGATCTGCCCGACTCGGAGGTGCCGTTTCCGGAGGCGACGCTGGAAGCAAGGAACCTGCGCATCGGATCCGCCATCCTCGAGGCGACGATTGCCTGCCCGCGCTGCGTGATGACGACCCACGGCTTCGAAGATCTGCCGCAAGATCCCGCCATCATGCGGGCCCTGGTCGCGAATGCCGGAGGGAACCTCGGGCTCTACGCCCGCGTCAGCGAGCCGGGCGAGGTCGCGGTCGGCGACCCGTTCGAGATCATCGACTAGGGCGATGTCTGCGGCTGGACTCGAGCCGGGATCAGCACCAGGAGACCTCCGAGTTCCGCTTCCCGGTCGGCGAATTCGCACTCGACTCGAACGGAAGGATCGAGACCGCGCGCAGCGCAGAGGGCCGTGAGTTGGTCGGCGGCATCATCGAACGCGAGGACCGGGATCGACGGCAGCAGGCGCTGTCCCAGCGTGTCCGCGACCGCAGAGGCGACACGCGAAACGAGGATGTTGCCGAGTTCCATGATCACGGCCTCGATGCTGTCTCGCGTCAGCTCGGCGGACTCGCTCAGCATCTGCCGTGCGACGATGTCGCGGACCCGCGCGCGGAAGAGGATGGCCACGACCGCCTCGAGGCAACCCTCGAATTCGAAGAGCACGCCGGACGCCCAGTCGCCAGCGACGTTGGCAGGCCACTTCGGGTCATGAATCAGCTCGGGCGTGCGCATCTCGATCGTTCGGCCCGTCAGCTGGGAGAACGCGCTCGCAGCGTGGCCGGCGCCCACGCTCGTGAGCTCCCGCAACCGGTCCGTGTCTGAGTCCTTGGTAGCCATCACGCGCTCCACCTCCGCTCAGGACAGGTGATTCAAGTCCAGCAAGAAGATGGGGCTCCCGTCTCCGAGCATGGTGAGGCCGGCCAGCGGACGAAGCCCGCAGAGCAACTCCGGAACGGGCTTCACGTAGACCTCCTGCTGCCCCTCGAATCGCTCGACCCGAACCGCGACCGATTCGCCGCGGATGTCGACAACGACAAGAGGCACTGCCTGCGACGGGGGCGGGGACGCCAGCGCCAGACACTCGGCGAGATCGAGCACCAGGACAGGCTCGTCATCGATCAGCGTGAAGCTGTCGGGCCCGCTGCGCTCGATGCTCGTGGCTGGCACCTCGAGGATGCGCTCGACCTTCGTGATGGGCAGCGCCACACGCTCCCCGGAGACGGAGCACAGGAGCACTCGCTGCACGGCCGCAGTAATCGGCACCACGAACGTCGTCGTCGTGCCCACGCCGCGCTCGGTGCGCAGCTCGACGATGCCCCCCAGGCTCTCGATCGTGGCCTTCACGGCATCCATGCCGACACCGCGTCCGGAGACGGCGGAGACGCCATCCGCCGTCGAGATGCCGGGCTGAAAGATCAGCGCGGCGACCTCCTGGGGAGGTAGATCCTCGGCAAGACCCACGTGCAGGAGCCCGGCTTCGACCGCCCGCCTGCGAACGCTCTCGAGATCGATGCCCGCACCGTCTTCGTGGACGTCGATCACGATCGAGTCCTGCTCGCGACGGGCAGCGATGGAGATGTGGCCAACCTCATCCTTGCCCGCCGCCACCCGCACTTCCGGAGCTTCGATGCCGTGGTCGACAGCGTTGCGCACGACGTGGAGGAGCGGCTCGTTCAGGCGATCGAGGATCGAGCGATCGAGATCGAGATCGGTCCCCAGCAGTTCCACCTCGATCGTCTTCCCGAGCTGCTCGCCGAGCAGGCGCGCCGTACGGGGAAGATGCTCCATCACTCGCAACAGCGGCGTCGTGCGGAGATCCAGGACACGTCGCTGCAGCTCCGTGACGCGGCGCTCGACGGTGTCGATGCCCGCCGAGAGTTCGGCGCTCATCTGCTGCTCGCCTGCCGCCGTCCGAAGCTGGCTCGAGCTGAGGATCACCTCACCCACGGCGCCCAGGAAACGGTCGAGGACCTGTGTACGCACCCGGACCGAGGCTTGCACGCCGGGAGGGGCCTGCGGCGGGACGGGCCGAGGCGGGGAGCCTCGCTCACGCTTCTCGAGCAGCGGCGACGGGGCGAATTGGGAGCGGGCGCGAATCGAAGCAAGGAGATCCGGGCGCGCGGGCGGCGCCTTCCCGGTCTGCGCCACTGCGGCCACCATTGCCTCCAGGCCCTCGAGGCCCTGGTACAGCGCGGCCATCTCGGTCCCGTCGACCAGCTTGCCCCGCGTACGCACGCCCTCCATCCGATCTTCGAGGGCGTGGGCGAGTTCGGTGATCGACTCGTACTCCAGGGAGGCCGCCATCGACTTGATGGAATGCGCCATCCGGAAGATGAGGTCAATCGACCGCTCTGCCTCCGGGTCCTTCTCGAGGGCGAGCAAGGCGCGACTGATCTCAGAGAGGTGCTCACCAGCCTCTTCCAGGAACAGCTTGCGGTATTTCGCCATCTCTAGAGCCACGCTCAGCCCTCGTTCTTCTCCAGAACCTTCAGCAACGTGTCGAGCACGTTGTCGGGCCTGAAGGGCTTGACGATGAAGTCCCTGGCGCCCGCCTGCAGGGCCTCCATGACCAGCGTCTCCTGACCGAGGGCACTGCACATCACGACGCAGGCATCCGGCGATCGCTCGACGATGTCCTTCACAGCGTCGATCCCCGAGCGTTTCGGCATCACGATGTCCATCGTGACGATGTCGGGGCGCAGTTGCTCGTAGAGCTCCGCGGCTTCGATGCCGTCGGTCGCCTCACCCACCACCTCGAATCCGTCGGGCTCGATGATCTCCCGGATCATCTGGCGCATGAACGAGGCATCGTCCGCGATCAGAACTCGTGCGTTCATCGTCTCCCCTGTGAGCTCGCGAACCGATGGCGTCAGGTGGCGTGCTCGATCACCTCAATGGCCCGCTCGATCAGCCGACGTGGATCCAGAACGTTCACCACGCGGCCCTCAACCGGCCGCCTCTCTACAACCAATTTCCCTAAACCCCGACGGCACCGGGATCCATCGACCAGGCCGATCACCCGGTCGATGGGAAACCCGAGCTGCCCGGACTCGTCGTCGCGCGACGAGACCACCAGCACGTGAGCTCCAGCGAGCCCGCTCGCGTCCTTCGAAGGCTTGTCGTCTCGGCTCGCGCCTGAGTCTTCTTCGGCGTCAGCTTCGAACTCGCCGATGTCTTCCCGACTATCGAGGAGCAATGTCGTCGAGACCACCGGCAGCGCGCCGCCGTGCCAGTTCATCACACCCACCAGCGCGCGCGAGATCGTCGGCACGCAGCAAATCCGGGTCGCCTCCGCCACCTCGCGGATCTCGGCGATGGGAAGCGCGTAGGCCGTCGATTCGACCTCGAAGGTAAGGAGTCGCTCGGCGTCCTCCGAGAGCGAGGCCGTCACGCCGAAGCTCCCCCGTCGGGATCGAGGTCTTCGTGCCTCTCCGGGACCATCACCGTTGCATCCGTACGGAAGCTCCCGAGGTCGCCGCGGAGTTCGTCGGCCAGGTTCGAAAGCGCCTCCGAGCTTGCGAGGGTCGCGGTGACTGCCCCGAGTTGAGAACGCGCGGTTCGAGAGACATCCTCGATGGCCGCGGCATTGCCCCGCGCCACTTTCGAGATCTCCTCCATCGCAGACACCATCCGCTCGGTGCTCATCGACTGGTTGTCGGCACCGTGGAAGATCTCTTCGGATCGCGTGGCGGCTTCGCTCACCGCCATGCTGATCTGCTCCAGGGAGGCCGCGATCGTGTTGACATCCTCGCGGCCCTCGCCGATCACCTCGCTCGACTGGCGCATCTCGTCGGCGACCTCGCCAGTGTCGGACTGGATTTCGTGGATCAGCTTCGAGATTTCGTCGGCGCTGCGGCCGACGTTCTCGGAGAGCTTGCGAATCTCGTCGGCGACCACCGAGAAGCCGCGGCCCGCCTCGCCGGCGCGAGCGGCCTCGATCGACGCGTTCAGTGAGAGCAGGTTCGTCCGGTGAGCGACGCTGGTGATGATCTCGGTGATCTGGTGGACGTGGCGCGTCTTCGATTCGAGCTCGAAGACCTTGTCGCCCGCCTGCTCGACCCGCTCGAACACCGTGCGCATCTTGTCAATCGCGAGTCTCGTCACCTCGACGCCGGTGCTCGCCTTCTGGTTGGCTTCGGCGGCGAAGCCGAAGGCCTCGCGGGCGCGGCCGGCGTTGAGGTCGATCTCGGACGCGATCTCCTGGATGAGCCGCGCCGCGTTGTCGAGCATCTCCTGTTCGTTCTCGACGCTTCGCGCGATGTCTTCGACGGTGGCAGAGATACCCTCGTTGCCGCCGCGAACGTGGTGAATCGATCCGGTGAGTTCGCGGGCCGCAGTAGTCACGCTGGTCGCGGTTCGCTGGACGCTGCCCACCATCTCACGCAGGCTCGCGATCATCTCGCGGAGACTCTCCGTCAGATCGTCTGCCTCGTCCGGGAGGCGCGACGCGACCGGGATCGTCTGCTCGGCGCGCAGGTCCCCTTCTCGGATCCGCACGGTCAAGTCGAGGAGTCGCTCGAATTTTCGGTCGATGGCGCGCGACAGCACGAAGCCGATCACGCCGCCGGCGCCGAGCGCGATGAAGAGTGCACCCCAGGTCGGGAAGTCCACGCCGGGGATGCGCAGGAGCTCGGGCAAGGCAATTGAGGCACCTGCCACGATCAACGATCCGAGCACGAACTTATGGGTCAGCGCGATTCGCACCCACCCCGTATCGGCCCGCGCGCCGGGGAGCTTGACGGGAAGTCCCGCTGGAAAGAAACGGATACCGGGGACTTCGGAGTGCTAGAAATGGCGCCATCCGGCGCTTCCCGAGAGGCCGTGGATGCCCGGCTCGGGGACGATCCGTCCCAGCTCCGAGACCGCTACGCCGAGGCGCCGTTCGAGGTTCGCGGCTGACACCCTCCGGCGCAGCGTGAAGAGAAGTTCGTAGTCCTCTCCTCCCCCGAGCGACAGCCTGTGCGGATCCACTGCCAGCTTCTTGCAGGCAGCCGCGAAGCCGCGGGGTGTCGGGACGCGCTCGGCCTCGACCTCGGCACCCAGGCGACTCCCCTCGAGCAGATGCTCGAGATCTGCAACCAGGCCGTCCGAGATATCGATGCAGCCTCCGACTCCCGACATCCGGCCGAGGGCCCGTCCCGCCGCCAGACGCGGCACCGGCAGCGTCCGGATCGCCCGCCCCTGCCGCTCGGCGCGCGCCACGGCCAGTGCTGAAGCGCCAAGGCTGCCCGTCACGAAGATCCGATCCCCCGCGCGCACGCGGTGCCTGCGGAGATCGCGACCCCGGGCCACCGAGCCGAACACCGTGATCGTGATGGACGTTTCCCGCGCTGCGGTGATGTTTCCGCCCACGAGCGGACAAGCGTGGCGCTCCGCCTCGTCGAGGATCCCACGAACGAGAGCCTCGGCCCGACGGAGCGGCAAGGCGCCAGGCGCGCACAGGGCGGCCACGCAACCCAGCGGCAATGCGCCCATGGCGGCGAGGTCCGAGAGGTTCGCAATCAGGGCCCGGCGGCCGACGAGCCGCGCGGCTTGGGTCTGGAAGCGATAGTGGACGTCTTCGACCAGCGAGTCGGTGCTGACCACCAGGTCGTGACCGTCCGGTGGGCGGAGCACTGCCGCATCGTCGCCGGGGCCGAGCACCACCCTCGGGCCTCCGTCCGGAACCCAGCGGGAGATGAGCTCGATCAGGCCGAACTCTCCAACGTCGCGCAAGCGTCGCACGGGACGAGCCTACCGAAGCCGAGCTGGATGCGGGGTCAGGAGCGGGAAGAGAAGGCAGCCGGAGTGTAGTCGCTGGAGGCCGGGATCCGGGTGCGGGGAGTCGTCCAGGTCGGGGGCTCTTCCAGGGCGACCTCGAGCACGTCGCGCATGGTGCGGACGGGAACGAATTCTAGACGCCGCTTCAGCTCCTTTGGGATGTCCTCGATGTCGCGCATGCAGCGCTCGGGCACGATCACGGTCTTGATTCCCGCGCGCAGGGCCGCGAGCGCCTTCTCGCGCACGCCACCCACTGGCAGGACGTTGCCCCGGAGCGTGATCTCGCCGGTCATGGCAACGTCGCATCGCACCGGAATACCCGTCGCCAGGGACAGGATCGCGGTGGCGATCGTGACGCCCGCCGAGGGTCCGTCCTTGGGTGTCGCCCCCGCCGGCACGTGGACGTGGACCTGGTTGCGGGAGAGAACTTTGTCATCGACGCCCATCTCCCGCAGCGCCGCGCGGGCATAGCTGAACGCCGCCTGCCCCGACTCCTTCATGACGTCGCCCAGGTGACCCGTCAGGACCAACCCGCGGCCCCGCGTCAGGTTCGCTTCCAGCAGAAGCACGTCTCCACCGGCCTCGGTCCAAGCCAGACCGTTCGTCACCCCCACCTCGTTCTCTTCGCGCAGGGGTTCGGCGAGATAGCGCGGCTTCCCCAGGAAATTCGTCAAGGTGCGGGCCGTGACGTTGGTCTTGCCGTGCTCACCTTCCGCCGCTTTCCGCGCGACCTTCCGGCACACGGCAGCGATCTGGCGTTCGAGATTCCGGACGCCGGCCTCGTAGGTGTACTCGCCGATCGTCTTCTGGATTGCGTTGCGCGACCACGAGATGAGATCCGGCGCGAGGCCGTGCTCTTCGAGTTGTCGGGGGATCAGGAACTTCGTCGAAATCTCGACCTTCTCTTCGGGTGTGTATCCGGAGAGCTCGATCACCTCCATGCGATCGCGCAGCGGCGCTGGGATCGAGTCGAGCAGATTCGCAGTGGCGATAAAGAGAACGCGAGAGAGATCGATCGGTACACCGAGGAAGTGATCACTGAACGCGTTGTTCTGCTCCGGGTCGAGCACTTCGAGGAGCGCCGACGCGGGATCGCCCCGGAAGTCCGCTCCGAGCTTGTCCAGCTCGTCGAGCATGAAAACCGGGTTGTTGGTGCCCGCCTGCTTGAGCGCCTGAACGATGCGCCCGGGCAGTGCGCCGACGTAGGTCCGTCGATGCCCACGAATCTCGGCCTCGTCACGGATGCCGCCGAGAGAGATGCGAACGAACTCGCGTCCCATCGAGCGCGCGATGGAGCGACCCAGCGAGGTCTTGCCAACGCCGGGCGGTCCGGTGAAGCAGAGAATCGGTCCGCGGGAATCGCTGCGGAGCTTCCTCACGCCGAGAAATTCGAGGATGCGCTCCTTGACGCTCTCGAGGTGGGCGTGGTCACTGTCGAGGATCGTCCGGGCGTTTACGAGGTCTAGCTGATCCGGGGAGGCCTTGTCCCACGGCAGTTCGACCATCCAGTCGAGGTAGTTGCGAACCACCTGGGCCTCAGGACCGTCGGGATGCATCCGCTCGAGCCTGCGGAGCTGGCGAAGGGCCTCTTCCCGCGGCTCCGACGGCAGGACGGCATCCTCGATCTTGAGCCGGTACTCATCGACTTCGTCACCGCGGGAGCCCGGGTCGGCCAGCTCCCCCTGGATCGCGCGCAGCTGCTCGCGCAGGAAATCCTCACGCTGACCTCGGGACATCTCCTCCTTGGCCTGGCACTGGATCTCCGCCTGCATGCTGGTGACGTCCAGCTCCCGGCGGAGGAACGCGTCCACCCGGCGCAGCCGGGCCAGGCTGTCCTGGACCTCCAGGACCTCCTGGGCTTCGGAGAGCCGGAGTCGGAGGTTCGAGGCCACAACGTCCGCCAGTCGGCCGGGCTTCTCGACGCTGTTGACGATCGAGAGAACCTCGGGCGGCAGATTCTTCAGGGGCAGGAGCTCCTCGACGCGACTGCGCACCGCGCGCGTGATCGCCTCGCCTTCCACCGTCCAGTCCATCTCGCGGTCACCCGCGAGCGGTGCGGTTCGTGCCCACAAGCCTGTCTCGGAGTCGATGAACGAGTCGATGCGCACGCGACCGAGACCCTGGACGAGCACCTTGAGTCGTCCGTCCTTCATTTCCGTTCGACGCAGGATGAGCGCAGCGGTCCCGATCCGATGGAGATCGTCCGGCTCGGGGTCACTCGTCTCCGAGCTGCGCTGCGCAACCAGCAGGATCACTCGATCCGCCGCGAGGGCGTCTTCGACCGCCGCCACCGAAGGACCCCGCGCGACGACGAGCGGCAGGGTCATGTAGGGGAAGACGACGAACTCTCGAAGCGGGAGGACGGGCAGATCTTCGGGCAAGCTCGGAGCGGGAGGGGAGTCGGCCATCTTTCCAGTCTTTCGTCGCGGCGGCGAGACGACTTGAGACGCACGAGGGGGTGTGACCGAAGCCACACGGCAAGACGACGGCAACCACGAGATCCCCGGTTCCGTCGACAGCGGAGCGACCGCCGATCGGCCGGCTCGCAGTCCGGAGCGGATTCGTGGCTGCGGAGTTCGCGGCTAGTCGAGAGGAACGATCGTCGAGCCCTTCACTCGCAGCAGGAAGGGACGCTTGCGGGCGTTACCATCGGGACGCAGGCTCGTCACGCCCGATGCACCGGGATAGGCCTGCATGCGCAGGAGCCCTTCCCGCACCTCCTCGCGGGACTCGAAGCCACTCGCGAGCTGCGCGAGGACGAGATTCGCGGCGTCGTAGGCGTGGGCGGAGAACGCATCCGGTTCCGACTCGAAGGCACGACGATACGCGTCCGCGAAGTCCGCGACGAAGGCAAAGCGACTGTTCGGATCGAATAGGGCCGGGATCACTGCACCCGACACGTGCTCCTGGGCGATCTCGATCAACTCCGGGTGGTACCAGTCGCTGACCCCGAGCAGCTGAACGCCCGTCAGTTCGTGGAAGGCCAACTGGGGCGCCAGGAGCCCGATCTGCTCGTAGCTGTCAGGGATGAAGAGGGCGTCGAAGTCCACGATCGGCGGCAGAACCTCAGCCTCCGGGCCGATCATGCCGTCGGCAATTTCCCGAGCCAGGGCGGCGTGTTCGGGGGGCAACCGTCGACCGCGCCGCAAGAAGCTCTCGCGCTCGACGAGGGCGATGCGCTCGGAGGGTGTGAGAAGCGCATAGCCGATCATCTCGCGGATCGAGGCGCCGAAGTCCGTCGAGTCCGGCTCGTAGGCGGCCGCGCCCACCAGCCAGCCGCCGCTCTCGTCCACCATCTTCCAGAAGTGATCCCGCATCCCGCGGCCATAGCCGTCGTCGGGATACAGGACCGCGAAGCGACGAGCGCCAAGGGTGTTGAACGCGTAGTCGACGAGATATCGGGCCTCGTCCTCGGCCGTGGTTCGCAACCGGAACACATAGGGGCGTCCCTGGGTTACCCGCTCCCGCCGGGTGAGAGCAATCAGAGGAACTCCCTCGTCCTGGGCGACACGAGCGGCCGCCTCGCTGGCGCTCGACCGCAGAGGACCCACGATCGCCGACAGGTCCTCGAGCTGCGCCAGCTCGCGCACTGCTGCAGCTGCCCGCAGCGGGTCTCCCGCGCTGTCCCGAACGACGATACGAAGATCGGAATCTCCGGCTTCGTCGAAGATACCCGCAGCCAACAGAACCCCGCGGAGACTGTCTTCCCCGTAGGTCGCATACGGACCCGAGAGGGGAAGCACGACGCCGAGGGTCCCTTGCTCGGGTGAGTGGTCGGGAACCGGTTGGGCGGCGACCTCCGCGAAGCTCGGCAGTAGCTCTCGCTTCCCGCGCCCGCTCTCGTAGAGCTCCATCCGAAGCAAGAGTTCTCCGAGCAGGTGGCGGTCGGCAACGGTGAGCTCGAAACCGCTCGCCTCGCGAAGATCGTCATCGGCCTCATCGAACACACTGCGGTCCATGCTCTTCTGGACGAGGCGCAATGCAACGCGACCGGCCGGAGGTCTTCCGTCCAGATGCTGCCGGGCAGCCTCGAGCTCGGGAAGACTCAAAGTGTCGACGACGGTCACGATCTCTGCATTCATCACCTCGAGCGCTTCGTGGCTCACACCCGACTCGACCGCAACCGAACGCGCGGAGTCGAGCCACTCCAGCCGCTCCGCACCATCCCGCGCGACGTTGGCGCGCAGGCGATACACCTCCCACTGTCGCCGCGGAGCGAGTCGGCGGCGGACGTCCCCGAGCAGGCGTCGGGCCATCTCGAAGTCGCCGGTCTGCGCGTGGAGCCGCGCGAGTTCGATCCGAGCCTCGTCGCTGTGCGCCCCGCGCGGATGGTTCCGCACGAGCCAGCCGAGCCAGAAGCCGGCGCGGCCCCGGTCGCCTGCCTCCAGGGCCAGCTGGGAGCGCAGCCAGGCGGCCTGCTCACCGAGAGGGCTGAATTGGTAGACCCGCAGGAACGCCTCGAGGCGGCTGGCGCCCTCCTGTGGATCGCCCGGCAGCACGGAGACGGCCTCGTCGTAGGTCCGCTGCTCCTCCTGGGTGGCCTGGGGGGTCGCGCAAGCCGAAACGAGGATCAGCAGCAGAAGAAAGCCGAGCGGGCGGGTCCTCACTCGAACAGGTCCCGGAGCTTCTCCATGAAACCCTTGGTGACGGGCGAGATCTCGGTGCCACTCTCGGCCCCGAACTCGTCGAGCAGCTCTCGCTGGCGCGCCGTGAGATGCGTCGGGACCTCGACGAAGATCTGCACGTAGATGTCCCCCCGCATGCGCTCCAGCTGGCCGGCGTCGGCCCGGGGCTGGAGGGGCGGCAGCCCCTTGCCACGCAGGCGCAGAATCTGGCCGGACTGGGTTCCCTCCGGCACACGGACCTCGATCCGGCCCTCGAGGCTCGGGGCGGTAATCTCACCCCCCAGGCAGGCCAGCACGAACGGGACGGGAACCTCGCAGCGCAGGTCCCGGCCATCGCGCTCGAAGAGCGGGTGCGATGCGATGGAGAGAATCACGTAGAGATCGCCCGGCGGGCCGCCGGCAATGCCCGCTTCCCCCTCGGCGACGAGTCGCAGTCGCGAGCCGTCGTCTACGCCCGCCGGGATCTTCACGGAAATCGTCTGCTGTCCCTCGACCCGGCCGTTGCCCCGACAATCGCGGCAAGGGTCGCTGATCACCTCACCGGCACCGCCGCAGACGTCACACGGGCGGTTGACCCGGAAGAAGCCCTGCTGGAACGCGATCTGTCCGATACCCCGACACCGCTCGCACGTCTTGGGCGGACGTCCCTCTCGAGCGCCACTGCCCGAGCAGGTCTCGCACGAGCGCATCTTCGGGATCTTGATCGACGCCTCGGTGCCCGTGAGAACGTCATTCAAGTCGATCGTGAGGTTGTACCGGAGGTCCGCGCCCCGATGTCCACGGCCGCGGCCGCTCCCGCGGCCGAAACCACCTGGACTCCCGAAGATGTCCCCGAAGAGATCGCTGAAGAGATCCGTGAAGCCGCCGAGGTCGCCGAAGTCGCCGGGGCCGCCCTGCCCAGGGCCAGCGATCCCCTGATGGCCGAAGCGGTCATAGCGCAAGCGCTTCTCGGAATCCGAGAGCACCGCGTACGCCTCCGAGAGCTCCTTGAAGCGCTCCTCGGCTCCGGGGTCGTCGGGGTTGCGGTCGGGATGGCTCTCGAGCGCGAGCTGGCGGTATGCCTTCTTGAGATCGCTCTCACTGGCGCCGCGTTCGACACCCAGAACCTGGTAGTAGTCGCGTTTAGGCACAGAGGAAGGAGACACACTCGGACAAGGATGGATTCCGTGCAGGAGACAGGCTGCAGCTCCTGGAACCTATTCGGATTGCCGTCCGAGGACCGCGTAGAGCTGCTCTGTCATTTGGTAGGTAAGCCCCGAGAGTTCGTCAACGGCGGCCTGGATGCTGTCGATGTCGTCGCCGCTCATCGCCTCGCGAGTCTTCTCGAGGGCGCTCTTGACGTTCTTCCGGTCTTCCTCGTCGATGTTCTCCGCGAACTCCTCGAGGGTGCGCTCGGTGGAGTAGACGAAGCCCTCTGCCCGATTTCGAAGATCCGTGAGCCGGCGCCTTGCAACATCCGCTTCTTTCGAGTCATCGGCCTCCGAGATGAGCCGCTCGACGTCCTCCTCCGAGAGTCCGCTCGATGCGGTCACCGCGATGCTCTGGGACTTGCCCGTGCCCAGGTCCTTGGCGGAGACGTTGACGACGCCATCGGTGTCGATCGCGAAGGTCACATCGATCTGCGGAACACCGCGCAGGGCCGGCGGAATGCCAACCAACTCGAAGCGTCCGAGCGTCATGTTGTCCGCCGCCATGTCGCGCTCACCCTGGAGAACGTGAACTCTGACTACGTCCTGGTTGTCCTCGGTGGTCGAGAACACCTGGCTCTTGGTCGTTGGGATCGTCGTATTCTTCTCGATGATCTTCGTGAAGACCTCGCCCTGGGTCTCGACGCCGAGGGAGAGGGGCGTCACATCCAGGAGCAGCACGTCCTCGACGTCTCCGGTGATCACGCCACCCTGGATCGCGGCGCCGAGGGCCACGACCTCGTCGGGGTTGACCCCCTTGTGGGGCTCCTTGCCGAAGATCTCCTCGACTTTCCGGCGCACGCGGGGCATGCGGGTCATGCCGCCGACCAGGATCACCTCGTCGATCTCGGACTTCGAAAGGCCCGCGTCCTCGAGGGCGGTCAGGCAAGGTGCCTGGAGCCGGTCGATCAGTTCCTCCACCCAGCCTTCGAGTTGGGCTCGCGTGAGCGAGACGACCAGGTGCTTCGGGCCCTCCTCGCCCGCCGCAATGAAGGGCAGGTTGACGTCCGTCTCCTCCGAAGAGGAGAGCTCGTGCTTTGCGCGCTCGGCCGCTTCTTTCAGGCGCTGAAGCGCCATCGCGTCCTCACGGAGATCGATGCCGTTCTCGATTTCGAACTGCTTCGCGAACTCCTCGACAATGATGTTGTCGAAATCCTCGCCGCCGAGGAACGTGTCGCCGTTGGTTGACTTCACCTCGAACACGCCGTCCCCGATCTCGAGGATCGAGACGTCGAAGGTGCCGCCGCCGAGGTCGAAAACGGCGATCTTCCGGTCGTCCTGGTTGTCGATCCCGTAGGCGAGCGCAGCAGCCGTGGGCTCGTTGATGATCCGGAGGACGTTCAGCCCCGCGATCGTGCCCGCCTCCTTGGTGGCCTGGCGTTGCGCGTCGTTGAAGTAGGCCGGGACGGTGATGACGGCTTCTTGTACCACCTCGCCGACGAAGTCGGAGGCGGTGTCCTTCATTTTTGCCAGGATCGTCGCCGATATTTCCTGCGGCGAGCACTTCCGAGCGTCGATCTTCACCCAGGCGTCGCCGTTTGCAGCGGCAGCGATCTCGAACGGGGCGACGTCTGCGAAGCCCGTCACCTCCTCGGCGGCAAACTTGCGACCGATCAGACGCTTGCACGCGAAGACGGTTCGCGCGGGGTTGGTGACGGCCTGGCGCTTGGCGATCTGTCCGACGAGCTTCTCCCCCGACTCGGTGAAGCCCACCATCGACGGGGTTGTGCGAGAGCCCTCGGCGTTGGCGATGACCTCGGTGGTTCCGCCGGACATCACGGCAACACAGGAGTTCGTGGTCCCGAGGTCGATGCCGATGACCTTGCTCACGTTGATCGCCCCCCGGTCTTCGGGGCGATCGACTCGACCGCCCGCTACTCGCTGTCTTCCGGGGAAGGCTCCTGCTCGGCGGCTGCGTCCTCGCTGCCCGCGGCGGACTCGCTTTGCTTCGACACGACGACACGTGCCGGGCGAAGCATGCGATCCTTGAGCTGGTACCCCTCCTCCAGAACCTGAAGCACGGTGCCTTGCGGCACGCTGTCATCGACTACCTGGGTCATCGCCTCGTGAATCGCTGGGTCGAACGGCTGGTCGGCCGCCTCGATCTTCGTCACGCCGTGCTTGCCCAGAACACCCAGGAACTCTTGCCGGACCATCTCGATGCCCTGCAGGAGCGCCTGTAAATCCTCGCCACCGCTGCCTTCCGCCGATTCAGCGGAATGCCCGAGGGCGCGATCCAGGTTATCGACCGTAGGAAGCAGGTCCTTGACGAGATTCTGGTGCCCGTAGTTGTGGCCTTCCTGCCGCTCCTTGAGGGTGCGACGGCGGAAATTCTCGAACTCGGCCTGGAGCCGGAGGCAACGATCCAGCAGCTCGTCGCGTTCCTGGCTGAGTTCCTCGAACTCTCCCTGCGCGGCTTGCACCTCCTCGGAGAGAGCCCCTGTGGGTTCCCCTTCGGCCTCGCGGGCCTCGACGGATTCGGTCGCTTCACGCAGTGCGGCCTCGAGTTCCTCGCTCGCCGCGATGCTGCCCTCGGAGGGCTCTTCTCCAGGTGACGCCGAGGACTCGGCCACCTCGACGTCTTCGTCAGGCTTGTTGTCGTCGCCGGGCGTCATTACGAAGACAGCTTGTCCGTCACCATCTGGGAGCAATAGTCCACCAGCGGAATGATCCGGCCGTAGTCCATTCGGGCCGGCCCGATCACGCCGAGTATCCCCGCCGGGTCGCCATAGGGCGCCGCGACCATCGCGCAGCCGCCGAGGCCGTGCGTGTCGAGTTCATCGCCGAGGGACACCGAGACACCCTCCCCTTCGAGGAGTCCCTCCAGTAGATCAACCAAGCGCTCGCCTTGCTCGAGCGCGCCGAACAACTCTCTCAATCGCTCGGGGTCGCTGAACTCGGGCTGCTCGAGGAGCGCAAGCCGCGTGGCGATCACGAGATCACCCGGGTCGTTCGACTGCATGGCCGCCTCGGCAGCGAGAAGGCCGAGCTGTAGCGCCCGCTCGAGTAACCGGCTCGCACGCTTCCGCAGGGAGCGGACCTCGCTGCGCAGCAGGTTCCGGGCCTCCGGCAGCGTCCGTCCCGCGATGCGCTCGTTCAAGGCGGCGGACATCCGGTCGAGATCAGCCTGGTCCACCTGTATCCCGACCAGCGGACCTTCGATCACCCGCTGGTGGGCCTGCCCGTGGGTGTCGACCAAGACGGCCAGGACTCGATCTGAAGCCAGTCGAACGAAGCTCACCTGGCGCAAAGCGATCCGTTCGATCCGCGGCGCGACGACGAAGCCCAGTTGGTGCGTGTGATCGGAGAGCAATTGGGACGCCAGCTGAACCGCGTGATCCGCCTGAACGTCATCGAAGGAGCGATCGATCGAACGGCGGTCATACTGGGCGACTTCGCCGAGGTTGAGCAACCGATCGACGAAGAGTCGGATGCCTTCCGTGGTCGGGACACGACCCGACGACGCATGGGGCTTCTTGATGAGACCGAGTGTGGTGAGTTCCGCGAGCGTGTTGCGAACGCTCGCCGCCGACAGCCGAACGCTGAGCAGATTCGAGAGCGTCGCCGAACCCACCGGCGCAGCGGCAGCGACGTAGGCGGCGACGAGGGCACGAAGCACGTGTCGCTGTCGATCTGTGAGGGTCGCCTGGGACACGAAAACCTCAACGAATTCGCTGGCCCATGCTTAGCAGACGAAACCCTGCCCCACGAGGTCCGAGAGCATTCTGCCGCGCTCGGTGAGCCTCAGATCGCCGGCGTCGCTCTCGACGACGAGCCCGTCGGCGGCCAGACGCTCGATGGCCTCTGCGAAGAACGCGCGCGGCGAGTCCCCGAACCCCGCCCGGAAGCGCTCCGCGGAGAGTCCCTCGCGGCAGCGGAGCGCAAGGAAGACCGCCTCGCCCCTGGCAGTGGCCACGTCGTGGACCTCCGTCTCTTCGATGGCCGCCGCGCCCCGGTCGATGCACTCGAGGTACGCGGCCAGGTTGCGCGCGTTGCGCGTGCGGCTCCCGTGCGGCGAGCCGACGCCGGGCGGCTCGCTCGACCAGGCGCCAACACCGAGCCCGAGCACCGGATCCTGGGCCCAGTAACGCCGGTTGTGGATCGACTCCCGACCCGGCCTCGCGTAGTTGGTGAGCTCGTAGCGCTCGATACCGATCCCGGCGAGGGTGGTGTCGATCGCCTCGACCATGTCCGCAGCCAGATCGGAATCGGCCCGGGACAGCTGACCGCGCCGGTCTGCCAGCGCGAACGGCGTCCCCTCCTCGACGACGAGTTCGTAGATGGAGACGTGCTCGGGAGCGAAGGCCGCGGTCTCGTCGAGGTCGGCTTGCAGCTGCTCGAGCGCTTGCCCCGGCGCCGCGAACATCAGGTCGAGAGAGACGTTCTCGAAGCCGGCTTCGCGGCTGGCGGCGAGGGTCTTCCGGGCCTCGCCCGAGACGTGGGCCCGCCCGAGACGCTTGAGCACGCCGTCATCGAAGGACTGGACCCCGATCGAGACGCGGTTCACGCCGGCGGCCCGAAACCCGGGCAAGCGGTCGCGCTCGACGGTACTCGGATTCACTTCGAGGGTGAACTCAACACACTCCCCCCGATCGTCGAACTCGCGCCTCACGGCCTCAGCAATCGACGACACGGAGTCGGGGTGGAGGAGCGACGGAGTTCCCCCGCCCAGGTAGAGGCTCGTGAGATGCCGCCCGCTGAAAGCGTCGGCGCGAAGCCGAAGCTCGGCCAGCAGGGCGTCCAGGTAGCGGCGCTCCATCTCTTCGGACACGCCGCCACCCACGACTGCAAAGTCGCAGTACGGGCAGATGCGATCGCAAAACGGAACGTGGACGTAAACACCGATGGTCGGCTCGCTCACCCCGGGAAGATAGCCACCCCGAACTGCTACGTTCGGCCGCATGGCGGGAAGCGAGGTCCACTTCGAGGTGCTTCCCAACGGCCTGACCCTGCTGCTCCAGCCGACGCAGCTCGCTCCCGTCGCCAACATCCAGATCTGGGCGCAGGTGGGCTCGGCGGACGAGGGTCCCGACGAGCAGGGCCTCGCGCACTTCCACGAGCACATGCTCTTCAAGGGAACCGGGAAGCGGGGCGTCGGGGACGTGGCCGCCGACGTCGAGGGCGCGGGCGGCCGCATCAACGCCTACACCACCTTCGACGTCACCGTCTACTACGCGACGCTTCCGAGTGAGTCCCTCGACACCGGCTTCGAGGTGCTGGTAGACGCAGTTCTCAACTCGAGCTTCGACGCCGACGAGATCCAGCGCGAGCGCGAGGTGGTGCTGGAGGAGATCCGCCGGGCCGAGGACTCTCCGGGGCACGTGCTGAGCGACGCGCTGTTCAGCACCGCCTACCAGCAGCACCCCTACCGGGCGCCGATCCTCGGCGTGCCCGAGAGCGTCGAGGCCTTCGAGCGGGACCGGGTCCTTAGCTTCTTCGAGCGGTGGTACGCGCCCGACAACCTCGTCGTCGCAGCCGCCGGCGACTTCGACGCCACGCGCTTCGCCGGCCAGATCCGGGCGGCCTTCGCCGGCGCCCAACCGAGAGGCGCGAAACGGAGCCGACCCGTCGAACCCGAGCAGACCGGCCTGCGCTCGACCGTCCTGCAGCGTTCCTTCGAAGGGGTTCGGGTAGACCTGGCCTGGCGCGCGGCACGATTCGCCGATCCAGACGCACCGCTCCTCGATCTGCTCTCGTTCGTCCTCGGGGGATGCGAGTCGAGCCGTCTCGGTGCCTCACTGATGGACAGGGACCAACTCGTCGACCGCATCGACTCGTCATCCTATTCGCCCCTCGATCCCGGGCTCTTCTCGGTGAACTTCGAGTCGGACGTCCCCCGAACCGGAGCCGCCATCGAGGGCGTCGTCCGAGAGGTGGAGCGACTTCGCGCCGAGCGGGTCTCCCTCGACGAACTCGAGCGGGCGCGTGCGAACTTCCTCGCCAACGAGCACTTCGAACGCGAGAACATTGCCGGCATCTCGAGCCGACTCGCCAGCTTCCACGTGCTCGGCGGCGACCACCGGGGGGACGAGCGCTACCTCGACACGATTCGCAACGCGACGCCGGAGCAGCTGATTCAGGCCGCACGCACGCACCTCGATCCCGAACAGCTCACCGTCGCCTCTGTCGTGCCGGAAGGCGAAGGCAGCGCCGTCGACGAAGCCTCGATTCGCGCGAGCGTGTCGAGCGGCATCGCTTCCACCCGAAAACGTTTTCAGCCTCCGGCTCGTTCGCACCGGGACGAACAGCAGATCGTGCACTCCTACGAGCTCGCCCACGGCGGTACGATCCACGTCGCGCCGCGCCGAGACGTTCCGGTCGTCGCGGCGCGGGCCGCCTTCCTGGGCGGCCTGCTCGCGGAGACCGGCGAGACCGCCGGGATCGGCTCCTTCCTCAGCTCCATCTGGACTCGCGGCACCCGCAACCGCTCGGCGGCAGACTTCGCCCGCGCGGTCGAGAGCCTCGCCGGTGAGGTCCATGGCTTCTCGGGCCGCAGCAGCCTCGGCTTCAACCTGGAGGCCACCCGTGACAAGTTCGAGCCCATCCTAGACCTCTTCGCGGAGGCACTCCTCGAACCCGGCTTCGACGGCGAGGAGTTGGAGCGCGAACGACGCGAGACTCTCGCGGTGATCGAGCGTCGCGCCGACCTTCTCGCTCAACTCGCCTATCTCCAGCTGTCCGAGATGCTCTTCCCGACTCACCCCTACCGCTTGCCCATGCTCGGGACCGCGGAGTCCGTCGGCCGGATCGACGTCGAGGCCCTGCGAGCCCACCACGAGCGACTGGTACGTCCTGAGAACCTCGTCTTCGCGGTTGCCGGCGATGTCGACCCGGACGCGATTGCCGAATCCATCTCCGCGCGAACGAGCGACCTCGAAGCGAAGGGCTTCGAGCGCCCCGTGCCGGCCTTCGACGAGCCGATCCGCGAGATCCGAGAGAGGCGCCTCGAAAAGCAGCGCTCCCAGGTCCACCTCGTCGTGGGCTTCCCGGGGCTCAGGGTGGACGATCCCGACCGGATCGCGCTCGACGTGCTCTCCCAGGTGCTGGCAGGCCAGGGGGGGCGTCTCTTCCTCGAACTGCGCGACAAGCGCAGCCTCGCATACAGCGTGAGTGCCATCAGCGTCGAGGGCGTCGCGCCGGGCTTCTTCAGCATCTACATCGCCACGGCCCCCGAGAAGGCTGAGGAGGCCCGCCGCGGGATTCTCGCCGAACTCGAGCAACTCGTGGAGACGGCCCCTGCCGAAGACGAACTCTCCCGCGCGCGACACTACCTCGCGGGCAGCTTCGCGATCGACGGCCAGCGCAACAGCAACCACGCCGGCCACATCGCGCTCGACGGACTCTACGGCCTGGGTCCCGAGGCCCACTACGCCTACGGGTCGAAGGTTGCGGCAGTCACCGCGGAAGACGTTCTGCACGTCGCTCGTCGCGTGCTGACTCTCGACGCCTACGCTCTCTCGTGGGTCGGCGACATGCGCTAGGAACCGAGCCCGGCGTTCCTTGACGGTCGCTCGCGGGCACGTCTACAGTCCAGCGTTTCCTGCACCCTACGGCCAGAGGGACCCGATCATGCTGAGGACCTCCCAGATGTGTCGGTCGCTGGCTGTACCCGTCTTCTGCGTTCTCCTCTTCTCCGCAACCGCCGACGCTGCACAGTACGCGGCATCGCCCGAGAGCGAGACGGAGAAACCGGGCGAATCGGAATCGGCATCGAGCGACACGAGTCTGTGGTCGCCCCCGCCCAAGAACGAGTACCCGATGGGCGAGCGCACCGCGAAGTGGGTGGCGATCGCCTTCGAAGCAATCTCGGCAGAGGACTTTGCGGCGGCACGCGATGCCCTGTCGAATCTCCGATTGCCCGCTCTCAATCCGCTCGAGCGTGCAACGACCTACCAGGCCTATGCGTATGCGATGTATGGAGACGGCAATCTCCCGAGGGCTGTGGACTACCTCGAGAAGGCGATCGCGGAGAACGCACTGGAGCCCAGCAAGAGCCTGAACATCCGTTTTCAGATCGCACAGCTGCATCTAGCCCAGCAGCAGTGGCAACAGGTCGTCGAGAGTCTGGGCATCTGGTTCTCGCTGAGCGACAAGCCAAATCCCGCCAGCTACTACCTGCTCGCCCTCGCCCACTTCCAGATGAAGGATCACGAGGCAGCCCTCGAGCCGGCGGAAAAAAGCGTAGAAATTTCGAACGAGCCCCAGGAGTCGTGGCTTCAGCTGCTTCTGGCCTTGCGACTGATTCGCAAGGAGTACACCGAAGCAATTCCGGTCATCGAGAACCTGGTTCGCAGGTATCCCAAGAAGGATTACTGGATTCAGCTCTCGACGGTTCACGGCGCCCTCGGGAGCTTCAAAGAAGCACTGGTTCCACTGCAACTCGCTTACGAACAGGGGCTGCTCACGGAGAACGATGAGCTGCGTCGGCTCGGTCAGCTGCTGCTCTACCTCGAGCTTCCATACCGAGCCGCGCACGTCCTCACCCGGGGACTCGAGAAGGAGCTGATCGAAAGCGATTCGGACGTGTACGAGATGCTGAGCAATGCCTGGATCGCGGCGCGCGAGTTCGAGAACGCCGTCCCACCCCTGCAGAAGGCAGCCGAGCTGTCGGACAATGGCGACACCTTCGTACGCCTTGCCCAGGTCCAGATCCAGCGAGAGAAGTGGGCACCGGCGATCGAGGCCCTCCGGCGTGCCCTCGAGAAGGGAAACCTCGAGAACCCGGGAGAGGCGCATCTCTTGGTCGGCATCGCCCGCTACAGCCGCGAGCAGCCGCGCCAGGCGATTCCAGCCTTCCGGCGAGCCCTCAAGTACGACGAGACACGCGAAGAAGCCGACAACTGGCTCGCCCATATCGAGCGAGAGCTTCAGGCCGGCGAAGGAGCGTGACCCGTCAGCGGGCGAGTCGCACCTCCGGCTGCATCGTTGCTCGCGCAAGCGAGTCAGCCTCTGCGGGCCAGAGAATCGGTAGCCGCGGGACGAGGGCGTTCGCGATCTTGTCCTTCGGATCCGAAACGAGAGCTTCTGCGGTCGCGCGCAGCAGCCGATCCAGGCGGTTTGGGCCGAGGGCCTCCGCGACTTGAAGCGCCTCGCCCGCCCGCCCGAGGCGCAGCAGTGCCCACACGATCCGGCTTCGCGCAGCGGAGTTCTCGGGGCGTCCCTTCAACATCCGCCGATCCAGCCGGAGGGCGTGCTCGTAGAGTCCGAGCATCCCGTAGGTTTGTGAAAGCTTCGCCTGGGCCCCGGCGCGCTGGGTCCGGTCGCGGCCGCGCGCGACCGCCTGCAGTGCCGTAAAGGTAAAGGGAACGACTCCCGTCGAGACCGCCCAGGGAAGGGCCGCCTCGATCACGCGGCTCGGCTCGAAGCCTCGCTCGGGATCGAAGGGAACTCGATTGCGAGCGTAGTAGGAGGTTACCCGCTCGAGGTTCGCTCGGTTGCGGTCGTTGACACGTAGGTAGACCGCGCTGCGCTGGCCGCGGAATACGGGCAGCCAACCCGGCGCTCCCTCGAGCAGGGCCGTCGAATACCAGACGGGTCGCGAGCCGCGAGGGAGCGCCGGCTCGCCAACTCCCATGAAGGCATCGATTTCGTAGCGGTCGAGCAGCGCCAAGAAACTCTCGTCGGCCTCCTGGCCGTGCCCCTCTCGAATCGCACGACTGGCCTCGATGACGGCAGGAGGCACGTTGAGTGTCCCGTTCACGAAAGTGCGCAGTTGGGGAGCGAGCCAGAAGCCAAGGAAGCCTCCGCAGAAGTACTCATTGAACAGATTGCCGACCAGTCCGGCGTCAGCCATGAACCACACCGCGTTGGCGTGGTACTTCTCGGGCGGGTAGGCGATCCGATAGCGTTCGACGAAACCCTCAACGGGGACTCCGCGAGACACCATCGGCCAGGTGCCATAGAAGACGAACCCCGGAAGCACCGCCAGGGCCGCAAGCCGGGTGGCCACAGACCTGGCGAGCACAGGGGCTCCCGCGCGGGCGGCAGACGCGATCAAGAGCAACGGGAATACGCACATCCAGGTGAAGCGAACCGCGAACATCATGCTGGCGAGAGAGCCGAGCGCAAGAGCCACGAGTGTCAGATCCGCGGCTGGCTGCACGCTGTCTCGGCTGGCGAGGCGGCGCAAGATCCGAATCGCGAGCAGCGAAGTGGCTACGCAAAGTCCCCAGAAGAGAAGCCAGGTGAACGGGCTGGGGGGGATATCCGGAACGGGCCACGCGAACGGATCGATCGGCGCCCACTCATCAAGGACCATCGAGAGCGCAGGCGTCTCGCTGCCCGCCAGGAAGAAGGCCGCGTGTTGGTCGAAGCCGCTCGGGTTGAGCCCGGTTGCCACAAGCCCCAGAAGGGCCGTCACGAGAATCGCCAGACCGCGCCGTCTAGCGAGGGAGCGGCGGTCGCCCGACGAGGCAGCAGCTTGCACGAACCCGGCGAGAGCCGCTGTGAACAGCAGCACCGGCCCCATGAGAAAGCCACCGTGAAGGTTCGGCCACAGGCCCAGCAGCGCGATCGCCGCGGCCATGCGGGCTCGCGTCGGCCGCTCGGTACCCTCGAGTACGAGCCTGTAGAGGATGAGGGTGGCCAGGATCGTCGCCAGATGCGGGCGAAGCTGGACCAGCCGGTACGCGGCCATCGCTGCGAACACCGCGGTTCCCGCTGAAGCGCCCCACGCAGACGCGCCGACGCGTCGCAGCAACCACCACACGACGCCCAGGATTCCGGCGATCAAGAGGACGTGAACCACACGCAGGCCCGTCAGGCCGAGGGCCGACTCGACCGCCGCAAGAGTGACGTCGCTCAGCCAGGCTGCCGGCGCCGGCGGCCCCAACGCGGTGAATAGAAGCGGGTCCGCGGCGAGCCACGGGCCCTCTTGCGTATAGGCCTGTCCGAGCGCGAGGTGCCACCAGAGGTCATCCGTGAACAGCGGCTGACCGGCGGCCACCAACATGAGTCCAAGCACGACCAGCAGCGTCGCGTGAGACGCTACCTCGAATGCTCTCGCCAGGGGCTGCGGGCCGAACACGTTGCGCGCAGCTACTCGGGCTGCCAGCGGAATCGAAGACCGAGGTGCACCCGATAGGCCGACCGATCGAGCTCGTAGCTCCAGATTCCCCTGGGTGGGAACCCCGGCATCGACCTCGTCCCAGTCGCGGAGACCTGAAGGAGGCGGTCACCGATAAAGCGGTAGTAGCGCACGCTACCCAGCAGCGAGAGCATGATGGGCCCGGCCCGTCTCGCGTCGACCTCGATGCCGAGGCCCCCACCTACGGCATCGTAGTGCTCGGTTCGAGTGCCTCGGGCGGCAAAGAGTTCGGCCGGGTCGCTTCGCGCTCCTCTGTCGATTGCATGATAGGCCTCTCCGGTCAGCCTGAGCCTCTCGCGCATGTACTCGGCCGACGCTCGAAGCCGCACACGCCGATCCCAGATCTCGAACTCGAAAGCGGCTCCAACGCCGCCTTCCCAGATGGGCGAGATCAGCTCGATGTTGGTGAAGCTCCCCTGACCGTCGATGAGCGTGGCCAGGGTTGGAAGCTGCTCCGGAAACCCCAGGGGCTCGCCTTCCTTCGTGACGTCCTTGTCACCCGCAAAGGTGTAGGTGGCACCGGCGTGCAGGAAGAATCTCGGCGAACCCGGAATTACCGAAAGCTCTGGCGCCATGACCTCGATGTCTCCGCCAAGCATGGGCCACAGGTGTATCCGGTGTCTGGCGTGAAACGGGCGAAGGGGGAGGCCGAAGAAGGCCCGCATCTCGCCGGAGGTCGATGCGCTCTGGCGGACGACGCCGCTGCGAATGATGAAGCTGGGCGACCACAGATTGCTTCCCCACTCGTCCGACTCGACATCGGCCTCGGCAGTTGCCGGAACGTTGCCGAACAGCGCAGGAAGCAGCAGGAAGAGGATGAGCTTGATGGGCCGCCCTCGAAGCGCCCCGCTCGTCGTCTCTCCTAGAGGCAATCGCCGCACTCGCATCGAGATAGATCCCGTTTCGCCGTCCTACGATCGACCGGGCGTCGTACGGCCAATACAGAGCGTTGACGCGGCGATAGTCCTAGCGTACCCATCGTCGATCCTGCCATGGGTGGAGCCGTGCCCCTTCAATCCCGTCCGTCGGACATCCTGCTGTTCTCTTCCCCGACCGTGCGCGGCCTCGCGCTCGTCCTTGCCCTCTGCGCAGGCGACACCGCTCCGGTCTGGGCTCAGCCGGTCACACCGCAGAGCGCAGAATCGCAGAACCAAGGGTCCGCCAGCCGGGCGCCCGCGGATGTCGAGGTCATCCGCGTCAGGGGAAAGACCGTGACCGCGATGGAGACGGAAGTCCCCTCCTCGGTCACCCAGTTCGACCCGGCCACGATCGCCGCGCTGGGTGCGCAGAACATCTCCGACCTTGCAAGGGTCACCCCCAACGTCGAGATCCGCTCCGCCGGTGCGACGACGGCGACATTCTTCATCCGGGGGGTCGGCCTCAGCGATTTCAACGCGAATGCCGCCGGGGCCGTGGCGATCTATCAGGACGATGTCGCGATGAATTCGCCGCCGCTTCAGCTCGGCCAACTCTTCGACCTCGCCGACGTACAGGTCTTGCGCGGGCCCCAGGGATCGGGTGCAGGCCGCAACGCCTCGGCGGGCGCGATCCGGGTCGTTTCCCGCAAACCCACAGGCAGCTTCGCAGCCGCGCTGCGAGCGGATTTTTCGAGCTCGGGCGAGCACGACCGACCGGGTGCACTCTACGCGAACCGCGACTTCGAGGGCGCGATCCAGATCCCGCTGGTGGACGAGGTTCTCTCCACGCGCTTCGCATTTCGGTTCAACCAGAAGGATCCCTTCTCCAGGAACGGCTGCTCGTTGAAATTCATTCCGAGCCAGGCGGAGCGAAACGCCAACTACCAAGACTGGGTAGGTCTACGCCCCTGCGGGCTCCTGAACAACCGCGAACCGATCCCGAACCCGGATTTTATCGTGTTGCCGGTCCCGAACCCGGAGATGCTACCGGGATGCGATTGCCCTCGGCAGCTAGCCCGGATCACCAAGGTCGAGCCCGTCAAGCCGCACAAGGTCAACGACGCGAACAACTGGGCGGCTCGTGGACAACTGCGTTACCAGCCCAAGAACCTCTGGGACACGCGGATGGACTTCCTGCTCAACTTCCACGGCAGCCGACTCGACCAGCTCTCGACCCTGGGCCAGGCCATCGGCACGGCCCAGGGATTCGGCGGACCGACGTATGGAGCCTACCGGGATCCCGACATCGTCGAGATGGAGAACCGGATGGTGTTCGACCAGGGACTTCCGCTGGTGGAGGCTCGCGCGCGCCTTGGGCGAGAATTGGCACGCAATCTCGACATCCGCCCATACCGTGGCGACTACAACCGCGTCGGCACGACACAGCTCGACACCTGGGGGACCTTCCTGCGCGGCGACTTCGAGATCGGTGACTCAATGGAATTCACCACCATCACCGCCTTCGACACCTACAACCGTAATCGCGACACGGACTCGGACTTCACGCCCCTGGATCTCTTCGAGTCGTTGTCACAAGACGAGGGCTGGCAGCTCACCCAGGATCTGCGCCTGACCGGGGAGTTCGAGGAGCAGTCCCTCCGCTGGAACCTGGGTGGCTTCTATCTCCAGGAAAACCTCCGATCCGTAACCGAACAGATCTTCTCCCGAGGCGGGTCGAATCACGCGTTCTCCACCTTCGAGCAGGGAACCTGGAGCTTCGGCGTGTACGCGGGCTTCGAGTGGGACTTTCTCGAGGACTTCACCGTTGAGCTCGGCGGCCGCTACAACTGGGAGCAAAAGGACTTCGATTTCAACCTGAAGCGCGGATGCGACCGGGACGGGGCGGACCTCAGCAGGTGTTCGCGAACCCAGCTCGACAACCGGATCTGGCAGGCCCCGACCGGCACTCTCAGTCTCACCTATCGCTTCACTCCGGAAGTCGCTGCTTATTCCAAGCTGAGCCGCGGCTGGAAGGGCGGGCACTTCAATGGCTCCGCCAACCTGCTGGAAGCCATCGAACCGGCTGAGCCCGAGACGATCACGGCGGTCGAATCCGGCTTTCGGGCGCGGGTGCTCGACGGGCGCCTCGACCTGTCCGGGGCGTTCTTCTACTACCGCTACCAGGACTATCAGGTCTTCCTCTTCGAGAACAACGTCGGCGCGCCTCCGCTGCTGAAGATCATCAACGCCAACGATGCCGAGAACTACGGCGCTGAGCTCACCGTGGTCGCCCGACCGATCGAAGATCTGGTGCCGGACCTCTTCGATGGCCTGCGACTCGAAGCGACGATCGGCTGGTTGCGGAGCGAGTTCCTGGACTTCACCAATACGAAGATCCAGATCGAAGCATTTGCGACACCTATCCGGGAAACGATCGACTTCACGGGCAACCCCCTCATCAATTCACCGGAGTGGAAGGTCGTGCTACGCGGGGAGTGGGCGTTCGATCTTGGCCGCTTCGGCAGCCTGATCCCTCGCTACGACGGGGTCTGGACAGACGACATATACTTCGACCCGACCAAGGGGCGAGGCGTTCCGGATGCAAACGGCGACAGGCTGCCAGAGTACGCCGTTGGACAGCGTGCACACTGGCTCCACAACCTGCGACTCGCCTACCAGGCGCCGGGCGGCCACATGGAGCTCGCGGTCTGGCTGCGCAATCTCGAAGACAAGGTCGTAAAGACCTACGCGTTCGATGCGTCGCGATTCTCCTCACTCGTGGTCAACTTCGTGGGCGCGCCCCGAACCTACGGCCTCAGCATGTCCTTCAAGTTCTGACTCTGCCCTGATTCTGGAAGGGCGTCGCTCAAGGAATCTGGTAGCCGAGCGCACGCAGCTGGTTCAGCTGCATCTCGTCGATTTCGAGAGATTCCGCTTCGGGCCAGGCCGTCTTCGAATCTTCGAGGTAGGCCCGAGCGCGCTGCCGCAGCCGCTCAAGGTCCTCCGGCAGCTCGGCAGCCCGGTTCACCAGCTCCCGGGGATCGAGACTCCGGTCGAATAGCCGCTCCGTTGCGCGGCCGGTGCCGCCAGGCTCCGGCGTGTAGACGTAGCGAAGTGGCCCTTCGGTGAGCGCAACAGTGGGCACGGGTCGCTCGTCGCGCTGACCCCAGTTGCGATCCAAGTGCGCCAGACCCAGACGGCCCGGGGCCTGCGGCTGCTCGCCAGCTGCGGCAGCGAGGATCTCGGGGACCAGGGATTGCCCGTCGACGCCGTTCATGGGCGGAAGCCCGAGCAGATCGAGCAGTGTGGGCCATATGTCGATGTTGCGAGTTCGAACATCGACGACGACGCCCGGCTCCAGCCGGAACGGGAAGCTCAAGATGAAGGGGACTTCGGTCGTCTCGCGATAGACGAAACGACCGTGCCCCTCGAGCCCCCGCTCGCCGAAGGCCTCGCCGTGATCGGAGGCAATCGCAATCACGGTGTTCTCGAGGTAGCCGGATTCGGCCAGCTGCGCGAGGAAATGATCGAGTACGCTGTTCAGCCGCAGGATGGCGTTGTCGTAGACATCGACGTACTCGCTGCCAAAGACCGCG
>JAYGDB010000051.1:0-6374 GCA_046583095.1 Myxococcota bacterium
CAGGTCGTTCACCACCGGGCGAACGAGGTCGCGTTCCCAACTCTCGAGCGCCTTGCGGGTGAAGGCCTGCTGGAGCAGCCCCCGAACGCGTCCGTGCTCGGGCTCGTCCATCTCGAGGATGGTGTGTCCCATCACCGGGCCCATCACCATCTCGTAGCCCCGGGACGAGAAGCGGCCGGCGTCTCGCAAGACCTCGGCGACGGCGTCGTAGCTCACCGCGGAGTAGAGATCCGGCATCTCGATCGAGGATTTGGAGTCGCCTCCGCCCATCATGGCTGCTGGGTTCACCACCGCGATGCCGCCCTGTTTTCGTAGCTCGGCGAAGATCGGGTAGGGGGTGCGCATGCTGCCCGCGCCCTGGGCCCGGTTGAAGCGCTCGAAGGGGTCGAGGTCTTCGCCGGCGTCGGCGACGGAGGTGCGGTCGTCGGACGGCTTCACGCTACTCATGCGCTTTAGCATCAGCGAATTTGACGGTGTGTCAACTCATCGACTAGCTTGGCGAAATGGCAGCGGCTGTCGCGGATTGGGGGAGAGCCTCGGAGCTCGATGACGTCGCCGGCAAAGTGGCGATCGCCGGGGTTGGCGAGTCGCTGCACACGCCGGCCTCGGGGCGGAACTCCGTCGACATTGCCATCGAGGCCGTAGAGGCGGCGCTCACCGATGCCGGGCTCACGCCGAAGGACGTCGACGGCTTGATGTGCGGCAGGGGCATGGGGGGCCAGCTCGACGAGTCCGCGTTTCGGCAACACTTCGGTGCCAAGGGTTTCGAGGGTCCGCTCTGGACCTCGGGTGAGGGTGGCGGGATGGTGTGGGCGGCGACGGCGCCGGTGCGAGCCGCCCGGGCTCTTTCGACCGGTGAAGCCAAGGTCATCGTCAACGTCTTCTCCGTCGCCTGGGCGACCCAGCGGAAGTCCGGAGAGGGCGACCCCGGCATGTTCCACGCCGCCGAACGCTTCAAGGCGAACCTCGAGCTGCCCTTCGGTTGGTTTCCGCAGCCCGTCTACTTCGCGACGATTGCACGCCGCCACATGCACGAATACGGCACCCGGCCGGAGCAGCTCGGGGCCATCGCGGTCTCGTGCCGGCGCCACGCGAATCTCCATCCGGGCGCGGTCATGCACGACAAACCCCTGAGTCTCGACGACTACCTCGCCCAGCCAATGCTCGTCGATCCCCTGCGGCTGACGGACTGCTGTCTTATTTCCGACGGCGGGGCCGCATACGTGATGACGACGCCCGAGCGCGCGCGCGACATGGCGAAGCCGCCGGTGCGGGTCGCCGGGGTGGGGGAGGGCCACTCGAACAGCGGCACCTACTGGAGTCAGCAGGGCGACTTCACGGCAACTCCGCAAGTGTTCTCGGCTCCGGCTGCCTTCGAGATGGCGGGCATCACGCCCGCAGACGTCGACCTGCTCACCCTCTACGATCCCTTCACGATCGTCGCGCTGATGCAGATCGAGGACATGGGCTTCTGCAAGAAGGGGGAGGGCGGCGCCTTCGTCGAGGGCACGCGGCTGCACAACGATGGCGGTGGGCTTCCGTACAATACCCACGGCGGTCTGCTGTCCCACGCGTATGTGCTCGGCATTGCACACGTCGTCGAAGTGGTCCGACAGCTGCGAGGCGAGGCTGCCGCGCAGGTGCCCGACGCGGAGATCGGTGTCTACGGGGGCTACACCGGGCACATGGCGAGCACGCTGGTGCTTCGGAGGGATCCGTGAGTCACGCGCTGCCCGATACGGACTGGCCGGAGACGCGGGAGTTCTGGGCCGCTGCGTCCCGGAACGAACTCGCGATCCCTCGCTGCAGCGGCTGCGGGCGCTACGTCTGGTACCCCCGGCCGACCTGCCCCGCATGCGATTGTCAGGAGCTGCCCTGGGAGACGTTGAGCGGCCGGGGATCTCTCTTCTCGTGGGCGCTCGTCGAGCGTGCGCTGTTCGCGCCCTTCAAGAGCAAGGCACCCTACGTGACCGGACTCGTTGCTCTCGACGAGGACCCGGCGGTACGGATCGTGACCAATCTCGTGGACTGTGATCCCGAGCGCCTGGAGATCGACATGCCTGTCCGGGTAGTGTTCCGCGATCTCGAATTTCCCGACGAGGGCCGGCGGGTGCCGGCGCCTTTTTTCGTTCCTGTCTCGGAGACATCGTGATGAGCAACGCCGACCTCTTCTTCGACACTGCGAGCATCGACTACCCGATCATCGACTCGGACTCCCACGTCAACGAGCCGCCGGACTTGTGGATCGACCGCGTCCCGAGCCAGTGGCGGGATCGCGCCCCTCAGGTCCGCCACAGCGACGACGGCGACCTGTGGATCTTCGACGGGGGCAAGGAGAAGTGGCCCGTGGGCCTCACCGCCACCGCGGGCCTCAGCTACTTCCAGTACCGGCCGGCTGGCGTCAGCTACGAAGAGATGCGCCCCGGCAGTTTCGAGACGAAGGCGCGCCTCGAAGACCTCGACGCCGACGGCATCTACGCCCAGATCCTGTACCCGAGCGTGACCCTCAAGGGTGCGAGGATCTACTCGGACGAGCGAGATCTGCAACTGGCCTGTGTGCGTGCCTACAACGAGTGGCTGCTCGAGTTCTGCGAGGGATCGGGCGGCCGACTGATCGGGCAGGCGGTGCTGCCGACCAGCGGAGTCGACGACACGATCGCAGAACTCGAGTGGGCGCTCGAGCACGGTCACAAGGGCGTCATCCTGTCGTCCTTTCCGAACGGCAGCCTGGACCCCAAACCCGAGGACGATCGATTCTGGGCGATGGTCCAGGAGCGCGGAACCCCGATCGCAATCCACATCGGGAGCTTTCTCCGCAGCGCGCCGCCGGGGGGCTCTACCGGACGGGCCTGGACGACTCTGGCCTTCGTCGGGCGCGCCGCCTGGACGAAGGCCGGCGGCCAGACCCTGGACGTTGTCTGCGATGTCCTCTTCTCCGGTATCTTCGAGCGGTTCCCCGGGCTCAAGATCGTCCTCGTTGAGGCCAACATCGGTTGGATTCCGACGCTGCTCGAGCAGAGTGATGACATGTTCCGTCGTTTCCGCTGGTACACCGGCGCGGTGAAGGAGATGACGGAGATGCCGAGCCGGGTCTTCCACCGGAACTTCTGGGCGACCTTCATGCTGGACACCGTTGGTGTCGAGCTGCGCCACCGCATGAATCTCGATCACATCATGTGGTCGACCGACTATCCCCACAGCGGCAGTGACTGGCCGGAATCCGGTATTACGATCGAACGCGTATTCCGCGGCGTTCCCCGGGGCGAGGTGAAGAAGATGCTCCACACGAACTGCCGCGAGCTCTACGGATTGGATTACATCCCCGAGCGCATCTGAGCCGGAGTCGTACAAGTCGGACGGCATCGACCACTGTCGACCGTTGTTCGGGGCCGGCACTGGCCGCATCCTTGGGCGGCATGGTCCAGCGTCTGGTAGGCGAGAGTTCCGGGATCGACATGCTGCGCCGCGAGGTTCGGGCCGTCGCGGCGACCTCTTCGACAGTCTTGATCACGGGCGAGACCGGGACGGGCAAGGGGCTGGTTGCGCGTCTCCTCCACGATCTGTCCGGGGCTTCGCCCTTCGTGCACGTCGATTGCGCGGCGCTGTCGCCGACCCTGATCGAGAGCGAACTCTTCGGACACGAGCGGGGTGCCTTCACGGGCGCGTCCGAGCGACGCATCGGCCGCTTCGAGCAGGCTCGCGGCGGGACGTTGTTTCTGGATGAGTTGGCCGAGCTGCATCCGGGGCTGCAGGCGAAACTGTTGCGCGTCCTGCAGGATCGAGCCTTCGAGCGCGTCGGGGGCGCCGATACGCGCGTGCTGCGGGCGCGAGTCGTGGCTGCGACGAATCGTGATCTCCCGCGTGAGATCGCCGCCGGTCGCTTCCGACCCGATCTCTATTATCGGCTGCAGGTCTTCGAGCTTCGGGTGCCGTCTCTGCGCGAGCGGCGCTCGGACGTGCCGCGGCTCGTGAACTTCCTGGCCGCCCGGTTCGGCGGTGTGCCTCGCGTCAGCGAGTCGTTTCTCGCGAGGCTCCAATCCCACGATTGGCCCGGCAACGTCCGGGAATTGGCCAACCTGCTCGAGCGATTGCAGGTCACCAAGCCCGGGGGTCCCTGGGAGGAGTCCGATCTCGACGGGCTGCTCGTTCGGCGAGTTGGCGCTGGCAATGTCGAGCAACTCAGCGGGCGGGATCGCTTCCTGGCAGGCGAGCGGGCCGCGCTCGAGGCCCTGCTGATCGATCACGGCTGGAATGTCTCGTCGGCGGCGCGCAGCCTCGGGCTCAGCCGGGGCGGATTGCGGCGCCGGATCGCGAGAGTCGGGCTCTAGCTGCGAGCTAGCTCTGATCGTCTTCCCGGACGATGTCCGCGCCCAGAGACTGGAGCTTCTCTTCGACGCGCTCGTAGCCGCGATCGATGATGTCGGCGTTCTGGACCACGCTGGGCTGTCCCTCGGCGCAGAGGGCGGCCATCAGCAGTCCCATGCCCGCGCGGATGTCGGGACTGCGGACGGTCAACCCGCGGAGCCGCGAGGGCCCAGTCACGATCACCCGGTGCGGATCGCACACGATGATGTTCGCGCCCATCTGGATCAGCGGATCGACGAAGTACATCCGGCTCTCGAACATCTTCTCGAAAAAGAGCACCGTGCCCTCGGCTTGGGTCGCCAGCACGAGCATCGAACTCATCAGGTCCGACGGAAACTGCGGCCAGGGGCCGTCGTCGATGCGCGGAGTCATGCTGCCGGCGTCCGGCTGGATGCGCGGCAGCTGGCCCGCCGGCAGCTCGATGTGGTCGGTCTCTAGGTTCAGGTGGAGCCCGAAGCGCTCGAATACGCGGTGCATCATCCAGTAATGGCCGCGGGTGGTGTCGCGCACCGTGAGGCCGCCTCCCGTGGCGGCTGCGATCGCGAGGTAGCTACCGACCTCGATGTGGTCCGAAATCACGCGGTGGCGCCCGCCGCGCAGGCGCTCCACTCCGTGAATCGTGAGGGTGTTCGTCCCGACGCCTTCGATCTCGGCGCCCATGCGAATGAGCAAGCGGGCGAGGTCTTGCACGTGAGGCTCGCTGGCGGCATTGCGAAGGGTGGTCGTGCCCTCGGCGAGGGTGGCGACGAGCATGATGTGCTCGGTTGCCGTCACGCTCGCCTCGTCGAAGAAGAGCACCGTCCCCTGGAGGCGACCCTCCTGGTGGAACTCGAGCTTGTCGACATCGACCTTCACGCCCAGGCCTTGCAAGCCGTAGAAGTGGGAATCGAGTCGCCGCCGGCCGATCATGTCGCCACCCGGCGCAGCCACTCGCACCTGCCCTGTGCGCGATAGCAGGGGGCCGACCATCAGTACCGACGTGCGGGTCTTCTCTCCGAGCTCTCGGGGAATCTCGTTCTCGCGGATGCTGGCAGCGCGAACGCGGAGGGTGCTTCCGTCTCGCGCGACCTCGGCCCCGAGGTACCTCAGGATGTCGAGCATCGAGTCGACGTCCCGGATCGCGGGCACGTTCTCGAGCACGACTTCTTCGTCGGTGAGGAGACAGGCCGCCAGCATCGGGAGAACGGCATTCTTGCTGCCACTGGCGGTGATGTCACCGCCGAGGCGCTGGCCGCCGCGTATCACGAATCGGCTCATCTGGGCAGGCTCCCCCCGCAGGGTGGGTGATGCCAGGGGGGAACGGGAAGGTATCAGCCGGCGATCCGCTTCGCGAGGAGCTGCTCGAGCCGCCGCTTGTCGATCTTTCCGGTGTCTGTGAAGGGCAGCACGCCGTCCTCGTCGATGAAGAGGTGCCGCGGGACCTTGTAGGCCGACAGCTCGCCTTTCACGCGGCCCCGAAGCTCCTCGGGATCTGCCTGGGCCCCGGCTTCGAGCAGCACGCTGGCGGCGACGTTCTGGCCGCGCTCGGGATCGGGAACCCCGACCACGAATGCCTCCCGCACCTCGGGGAAGGAGACGAGCACGGCCTCGACCTCGCTGGGTGTGACGTTGGCGCCGCCGGTCTTGATCATGTCGCCGAGGCGTCCCTTGAAGTACAGGACGCCGTCCGTGTCGAAGTAGCCGCCGTCGCCGGTGCGGTAGAAGCCGTCGGGCTCGAATACGTCCTCCCGCTCCTGCTTGTAGAGCCCTTGCATCAGGCTGTAGCCGCGGACGCAGATCTCCCCGAACTCGCCGGGGGCCACGGCCTCTCCGGACTCGGGGTCGATCACCCGGTGCTCGACGCCCTCGACGGCGCTGCCGAACGAGCCGCGAAGTGCATCCGGCAGCACGCCGTCTGGCCCCCAGGTGTGTGGCCCGCAGGTCTCCGTCATGCCGAGGGCGTTCGGGCGCCGGTCGGGGTCGGTCGGGACGATCTCCTCGGGCAGAACGCCCGGCAGGTTCCCGGCGCG
>JAYGDB010000208.1:0-6712 GCA_046583095.1 Myxococcota bacterium
AAGCCAAGGCATCGGCAGTCAACTCATTCGCTCTGGGCTTGATGAGATCTCGGCGCGTGGTGCGCTGGGGTGCGTGCTCACTGGCAATCCAGCGTACTACCAACGTTTTGGTTTCGAGTTGGCGCCGAAGAATGTGCCGAAGGAAGAGTCTCGAGAGTTCTTCCAACTCAAGCTCTTGAGTGCGAAGAATGCTGAAGGCATCTTCGCTTTCCACTCCGCCTTCTACGAGTCTCCCCTCCGGTAGAAAGCTCCGGGATGGAATCGATCACCGCGCGTCGCGAACTTCGATTCCCAGAACGGCCGGTACTCGGTGGCGCAGCGGCGGACCAGCAGGCCATCTCCTCGTCCGCTTTTTCGTCCGCATCACGTACCCGAACGAATCGAAACGTATCTGCACGTACCCGTGTGAACCGTCACGAAGCCCTGAGAGGCTCCTTGGTGTAGCGACACGTACCCGTACGCGGGAGAGAACTCAGCTCTACTTCGAGCGTCGCGGGCTGCTGGAACAGCTGGCCCAGCCCGGCGGCCTCGGTGTGTCGCAAGAAAAGCAGCTTGAACTTCCTATCTACTCAGTTCTTGTGGATCGCGTCGATTCGCGGATAAGAACCAGCTATTTATGAGGGCAGCTCCGGGTCACCGAAAGGGGAGAAACCCGTATGGAGGCGCAGTCCAAGAAGCTCGGGACCACGCTCGGCTTCGCGGCGCTCGGCGTTGCCGTGATCACGGTGGCGTTGTGGTTCCGACAGATCGACCAGGTCGCGCTCCCCGAGAATCGCACGCTCTTCGTCGTCTCCTACCTCACCGCGCTGGCCATGGGCCTGGGAGCGTTCGTTGCACGCACGCGCTGGTTCGGCGCGATCCCCGCACTGCTGGCTATCATCATCGGCGGTTTCTTCCCCTTCAGCGTCGCCATCAGCCGGCAGGAAGTCGCGACCACTGGCATCCAGATCGGGCAGACGATCCCGCACTTCAAGGCCTTGAATCGCCAGGGCGAGTTGTTCGATTCGGCGAGCCTGGATGGCAAGCTCGTCCTCATGAAGTTCTTCCGCGGCCACTGGTGACCCTACTGTGTCGCCGAGTTGCGGCGATGGGAAGAACTGCGACCCGAGTTCGATGAACGCGACATCCAGGTAGTGACCGTCTGCACGGACAGCCCCGAAGACATCGACAAGGGCTATCGAAAACATCGGCTCGGCGCAGTCATGCTCTCGGATCGGGACCTCAGCGTGACGGACGCCTTCGGGCTGCGCAATTTGGGCTTTCACTCGGGCCCGATGGGGCTCGAAGGTCTGCCGGTCCCTACCTCGCTCCTGATCGACGGCGAGGGCAAGGTGGTCTGGGTGGACCAGTCCGAGAACTATCAACGTCGCAGCGGCCCGGAGATCGTGCTCGCCGCACTGGAGCGTCACCTGCCTTGATCGACCGCCACCGGGCCTCTCACGCAGAGCCCCGCTGCTGGGAAAACCAGATGCGCGAAGCCGCCGCCGAGCTGGACCGGCTGCTACGGATCGAGCGACCGCCTGAGGCCGATGCTTCGGTCAACTAAGCGAGGCGCTTCCTCGCCACCCGAGCGACTCCGGCAGATTCGATACTCTCTCGCCTAGCGAATTCGGGGCTTATTCTTCCTATTCACCGAGATGGTCCAGAGCCGATTCTACACGGGCATTTTAGGCGGCAAACAATTGGGGGATGACCTGTCATTGCCAACGGTGCCGATACTCCAATGTATTGACACAAAACGATCCACTACTTGAAGCTTTGCTGCATCAGTTCTACGACCCGGAGAATTGCATATGAATGCCACCATGCTTGGAATGGGCGCCCTGATACTGACACTGCTCAGCCTCGTGTTTTGGATTCGGGCTGTCAGGAATGTGAGCCTGCCAGAGAATCGATCGGGCTATTTGATCGCCTTTGTACTCGCTGGCGTACTAGGGATTGCAACTCTGAGTCAAAGTCCTGGCTGGTTCGTCGGAGTCCCTGCTGCTTTTCCGATCGTGATCGCCCTGTTCTTTTCTCTTACCTTTGCAATTGGTGGCCAATTCGTAGGGCCTGACGCGATCGTAGTTGGGGCTACCTTGCCAACATTCACGGCGATCGACGAACATGGCGAGACATTCGATTCTTCGGACCTCGCGGGCAACCCGGTATTGATCAAGTTTTTTCGCGGCCACTGGTGACCTTACTGTGTCGCCGAGTTACGGCGATGGGAAGAACTACGGCCCGAATTCGATGCTCGTAGCGTGCGAATCATCACGATTTCGACAGACACTCCGAGGGAGCTCAAAGCCGGTCATGGCAAACACAAGCTCGGGGCACTGATGATCTCGGACAGAAAACTCGATGTGACGGATCGATTTGGTCTGCGCAATACAGGCTTCCACACAGGGGTGCCTGGTAGTGCCAAAGCGCTGCCGGTACCTACTTCCATTCTGGCTGATGCCGATGGCAAGGTTCTGTGGATGGACCAATCGGTAAACTATCAGCGACGCTCGGACCCTGACTATGTGCTGGGGGCGCTAAAAGAACACCTGGGGGTCTACGCGGCAGAAGGCGCAGACTCCTAGGTCCCTCAGCCCGGCGGGTCGATCCAGATCGGGGAGGACCAGGCCCGCGCCCGAGCCTCTCGAGCAGATCCGAGCCAATCCCCCGCCGCTGGGACCCCAGCGGGAATTGACATAACACCACCACTCGGACATCGCGCCAGAACGCGGCTTATTCGTCCTATCCTCCATCGAATCACACCAAGGGAGAAACCCATGCCCGTCCCGATCACGGCCCTCTACCTTGCCATCTTCGCACTCTTCGCCACAGGCCTATACGTCATGTGCGGCCGCATCCGCGGCCCCGAGCGCATCTCCCTCGGCGACGGCGGGCGGGCCGATCTGCACCTCGCTATGCGAAGGCACGCGAACTTCGTGGAGAACGTGCCCTACTTCATGATCATGATGGCGGCGCTCGAACTGAACGGCGCGGGCCCCGCGTTGCTCCACGGCCTCGGGCTGGCAATGCTCTTCGTGCGCGCCATGCACGTCATCGGGTTCAAGGCCGACACGCTGCAGACGATTCCGCGCGCCATCGCCGGGTTCGGAACGCTGCTCGTCAGCCTGACCGCCGCGGGTGTGCTTGTGAGCCAGTTCGCTGGCGCCTGAGCGCTCGAGCCCGAGCTAGTCGAGCGACCGCCTGAGGCCGATGCTTCGGTCAACTAGGCGAGGCGCTTCCTCGCCGCCCGAGTCACGCCGACAGACCCCTACTGTCGCGCCTGGCGAATCCCGGGCTCATTCGTCCCATGTACCTCGGAGAGCGGGACGCACGTGCTCGGGTGCGGTCTCAGCCGGTTTTCGCCGCCCCGTCGGTGAGTTCGAAGAGCTCCGCGTAGGGAAGCGTCGAGTCGAGCCGTGCGAGCTCAGCGAGGCAGAGCCGGTCGATCGCGACCTGCTGGTCGGGGGAGAGCACCTCCCCGGTCGCACCCGTCTTGCCGCGTCGCACCATCCGCGGTCGGTCCTCCTCGCTCGCGAAGCGCGGCTTCGGCGGTCCGAACTTGGACTCGTGGCGGTGCATGTACTCAAAGCTACTGCGCTCGAGCACCCGATCGAGCTCCGCGTCACTCAGCTCTACTCGCATCGTCTCTGCCACCCGCTCGATGCAGCGGCGAGGCTCGCGCTTGACCTCGGGAAAGCCGAGCACGAGGACGTTGCGTCGGTCCCTCCAGCGCCAGAAGCTGTCGGCGTGGACCGCCCACGCAGCCGCTATCCCACCGCGCTTCTGCAATCCAATCTCGACCCAGGTATCCATGTCGACGTGGCTGATCACGTCGAGACCGCCACCGATGAAGTAGTAGGCCGATACGAGCACTTCCTTGGGGTCGCGCAGGATGGTGAGGTAGGTGGCGTCCTCGTGGTAGGGAACAAAGGCAGCCTCGTTGTGGGTCTTGATCACGCGCAAGCCCGTCGGTGAGCCCTCGCTCGGCCCCGGGTCCGTGAGCTGGATGGACATCCGCATCGGAGAGTCGGGCCACGGCACCAGGTCGTGGATGTGCTCGAACTCCGCTTCGCCTCGGTGCGCGATCTGGGTCGCGATCTGCATCATCCAGTTCGTTCCGCTCTTTCCGAAGACGGCTGCGAACACATCCTTGTGGGTGGGTACGTAGCCTTCGAAGGCGCGTCGCTTCGTCCGCTCGGCCATCACCAGAGACATGAACAGCCGGACGAGCAGCGGGCCAAGGCCGATGCGCTTCGCCACCTGGGTCACGATTGCCGGTAGAAGCGGGCTCTTCCGGAATGCGAGGCTGGCCGGTTCCTCGGTCCTCGCCATCGGATCTCCTCTTCCTTGCCCGCCAACTCGGCCGTCCTGGAATCTACTGCAAGCTGAGTACAGGAGAAATGAGCGAGCGTATGAGCTTGGGTTCGGGTAACGGACCCGTCAGAGCGCGTCGGCATCTCGCAAATACGAAGTACAAGCGAGGTTCTCGGGTCGCGTCCGAGCCGTGGTGTTCTGCCGATCACCGCTGGGGTCCCAGCGGCGTATCCCCGCAGAGCCTCTCACGCAGAGCCGCAGCTCTCGTCCGCTTTTTCGTCCGCATCGCGTAGCCGAACGAATCGAAACGTATCTGAACGTACCCGCGTGAATGGTCACGAAGCCCTGAGAGGCTCCTCGGCGTAGCGACACGTACCCGTACGCGGGAGAGAACTCAGCTCTACTTCGATCCGCCCGAGTCGCTCAGGGTTCGAGGCTCTCGCGTGCCTGCGCCAATTTCTTGCGGGTGGCCTCGTGGTCGGGATCGATCGCGAGGGCGGCCTCCAGCAAGGAAACGGCCTCACGGGGTCGATCCAACTGAAGTTGCAGCAAGCCGGCTCTGCGCAGCAGGGGGAGGTTCGTTGGCTCGAGCGAGATACCCGACTCGTATGCACGGAGCGCCCGCCCGGGCTCCCCAGTCGCTTCGTAGATTCGGCCCAGACCTCTGTAGGCGCCGCCACTCGGGCGCATTTCCAAGCTCAGTTCGAACTGCCGCTGGGCCGAGATGTAGTCTCCTTCGTTGAAGAGTGCCCGGCCTAGGCGAAAGCGTACGGCATAGCGATCCCTGCCGAACCATGAGAGAGAGTCCAGCAGGCTGCCTGCCAATTCGTAGGCACCCGCCTTCTCGGCCTGGCGCCAGCCGAGTTCACTCACCGGAACCGCCAGACAGAGAGCGCATACGATCGCGATCGCGACTCGCGACCCGCGAGATCCGCCGGCGTCGGGTTCTAGCGAAGAGGCTCCGGATTCGCCCCTCAAGAGGGCGCGGGCGACCCGTCCATCGCGCAACTTCCATATCGCACCGTCGAGGATGAAGTGATGAAGGTTGACGACGGAAAAGACGAGCAGGGCCACCTCGGCACTCCAGATCGACTGGCCCACCAAGGCGGGCGATGCGACGACACCGAGCAGGACGACCAATCCGTTGCCCAAGAGAGTTGTCTTGAGCAGATAGGTCGAGAGGCGGGTGGCCTGGTTCGTGCGCCTCTCGTAGTGAAGAGTCACCCACAAGTACTGACTCGAGTGAGCCGCTGAGATCCAGATCGCCATGAAGGCCAGGGGACGTCCCGACGACCATTGTCCCCCGAAAATCAACACCACGGGCAGCGCGAACCAGAGGGCCTGACATGCCACCAAGCTCACGACCGGAAGGAGTTGACGAAGGGTCGCTTGGCGGCGCAGCAGGCCAAGGGCGGCAACGAAGCTGCCCACGTATGCGATCCCGACGAGGAACAGCAACGGCGACGCGACCGAGCGCGGAATCCCGACCCGAAGCAGTCCCTCGCCGCCTCTCTTGGCGTCTTCGGTATTCGCAAACGCCGCAGAGGAGCCTTCGACATGAAACGCGATCAGAGCCAGGACGAACGAGAGGACGAAGGAGGCATATAGAAGTTGCTTGGCGCGCGGGGATACCGAGATCCCGGAGCGCCGCAAGAACATCATCGCGATGCCATAGTTTTGGCCTGCGAAATGCCAGGGACTCCAATTGAAGTAGACGGTCACGATGATGGATCCCACCAGGGCAAAGCGCAGACCGCCCACGAAGATCAACACCAGCAGTAGCGAGACCCAGATCGTGAAGAACGCGTACTTTCGCCGTTCGTCACGGCCCCGGTAGACGCGCAACAGAGTGGCGCCATAGTGAGGGCCGTTGATTGCCAGTCCGACGAACCAGATGACGAAGTACGGCCAGGCACTGGCATCCAACGTCCGCGCTGCCAGAAGGATCACGGGGACGCTGACCAGGTACGCGACTCCCGCGCCCAGGAGCAGATCCGAGGCGGGGCCATTGAGCCAGCTCACGCCGTTCTGGGTCGAACGCTGTACTTCGGCCGACACGGAATGGACTCCTCTATCAGACCGGAGATCGGTTCGGTACGAGCAGGAATCTTACGTCCCGAATTCGCTACGCCCAATAGCCTCAGCTCTGCGTGAGAGGCTCGGCGGCCGGCTCGCAGCTTCACGGGCATCCAGAACTAGATGGCGAGCTACATCAAGAATTTCAAATGGCTCGATCTGAACCTGGATGGGCTGTGACCCCGACCACCGGCGCAGGGGCCTCACGCGAGCGGTCGTACTCGAAGTGCTGCATCAGCAGCGCGCCGGCGGCGCCAGCGCCAGAGTTTGGCGAGCACAATCGACCCGATTCTCGTCTATAGTGATCCCTTGGATCTCGCGAGGCTTCGTGGCGGAGCCC
>JAYGDB010000225.1:0-2731 GCA_046583095.1 Myxococcota bacterium
ACCATGCGGGGCGAACTCGCGCTCGCCCGGCTCGCCGACGAGCTGGGCTACGACAGCTACTGGGCCACCGAGCATCACTTCTTCGGCTACTCGATGTGTCCCGACAACCTGCAGTGGCTCGCCCAGGTGGCGGGCTGCACCGAGCGGATCCTGCTGGGCACCGGTGCGATCATCATGCCCTGGAACGATCCGTATCGCGTGGCGGCGAAGATGGCGCTCCTCGATCAGCAGAGTGGCGGCCGCGCGCTCCTCGGCTTCGGCCGCGGCCTTTCGCGCCGCGAGTACGAAGGCTTCGACATTCCCATGGACGAGGCGCGGGGACGCTTCGACGAAGGCACGGCTCTCGTGCTCGAGGCGCTCAACAAGGGCTTTTTCGAAGCCGACACCGAGTATTTCAGCCATCCCCGGATCGACCTGCGTCCGCGCCCCACACGGGGCTTCGACGATCGCGTCTATTCGATCGGCGTGTCGCCTGATTCCGCGCTGCAGGCCGCGGTCCTCGGTGCGCAGCTCATGTGCCTGGCCCAGCAACCCTGGGAGATCTTCCGCGAGCAGGCGCTCGTTCCCTACCAGGAGAAGTGGCGCTCGCTTCGCGACAGCGAGCCGCCGGTTCCCTTCACGGGCCAGCTCGTCTACTGCGACACCGACTCCGACCGTGCCAAGGAACTCGGGATGAAGCACGTGAAGGAGTATTTCGCGACGGTCGTCGAGCACTACGAGATCGGCGGGGCGCACTTCCAGGACGCGAAGGGGTACGAGCACTACGCCTCGGCCGCCGACGCGATCGAGGCGATGGGCCTCGAGACGATGGCCGAGATCTACGCCGGGGTGAATACCTTCGGCACGCCGGACGAGGTCGCCGAGCAGCTTCGCAGCCAGAAGCAGATCCTCGGCTGCGACCACGATCTCCTGGTGATTCCGAAGTACGGCAGCATGACCCAGGAGCAGGCGGAAGCGTCGATCACGCTCTTCGCCCGCGAGGTCATCCCGCAGTTCCGCTAGGGACGCGATGGCGAAGGCTCGCAATCCGCTCTCGAGGGTGCGTAAGATCATCGGGGCCTGGCCCGAGATCTCCGAGAAGCTCTCCCACGGCGCGCCCACCTTCTGGGGGGGTCGCAAGACCTTCGCGATGTTGCACGACAACCACCATGGCGACGGAAGACAGGCTCTCTGGATCAAGTCGACCGCGGACGCCCAGGACAGCCTGGTGGCGACGAACCCAAAGCTCTTCTTCGTCCCGCCCTACCTGGGACCGAGCGGCTGGATCGGCGTGCGGCTCGATCGCGGCGCCAACTGGGCGATGGTCGAGAGCCTGCTCGAAGAGGGCTACCGCAGCGTCGCGCCCAAGCGGGCGTTGAAGCAGCTCGACGAGCAGTCGTAGGGCCCGCGTCGTCGCTCAGCCGCGTGAAGGCGCTGCGGCCATCCGTTTGCCCGCCATGCGGCCGAAGAAGGTCGCGTCTCCCACCGACAGGCCGCTCGCGTAGCCGGCCGCCGTGCGGGGAACGCCGCAGGACGCTCGGCCCGCTGCGTAGAGTCCCGCAATCACGCGCCCGTCCATCGTGAGCACTTCGCCGGTCGGAAGCGTGTCGAGCCCGCCCAGCGTGAAGAACGGGTACAAGACGCCGCTGCCGGGCGTGCAATCGAGGGCCGCATACGGGGGCTCGATGGGCTTGAGCCACTCCGGGCTCTTGTGGAAGAGCGGATCCTCGCCGTTCGCCGCGTGCTCGTTGTAGTAGGCGATCGTGTGGGCGAGGTTGCCCGGCGGGAGGCCGATCTCCTCCGCCATCTCCTCGATCGTCTCGCCGGTGCCGGCGATCTCCGCGTTCAGGTACGGGGGATGGTCGTAGTCGTCGTGGTTGACGACCAGGTAGATCCCCTTGCCCAGTTGCTGGATCGCGTGGTGGGCGAGGCGTGCGTGATAGACGTCCTCGTTGACGAAGCGCTGTCCCTGGGCGTTCACGAAGATGCCGAAGGTGAGCGACGAGGGCGGGTAGAAGGGCAAGGTGATGAAGCCCTGGTCCATGTGGATCAGAGCGCCGCCGACGCTCTGGCCCATCAGGATGCTGGTGCCCATGTCGCCCGGGTTGCCCACCGGGATATTGGCCTGGGCGAGCACGGGCGCGTAGTGCTCGAGCATCTCGCGGTTCATCGCAAAGCCGCCGGCCGCGAGCAGGACACCCTTGCGGGCTCGCACGTTTCGTTCCTGGTTGTCGATGCGAGCGACGAGGCCTTGCACCTCGCCGCCTTCGTCGATGACCAGCCCCAGTACCCGCGCGTCGTACTCGATTCCAACGCCGCGCCTCTCGACCTGCTCGGTCAGGATTCCCATCAGCATCGGGCCGCCGTTGTCGCCGTCCACCTCGAGGTTGTGGCCGCGGGGGCAGGGCCTGGCGATGTCTCGGAAGGGCCAAGCCTTCTCGTTCCCGGTGTAGAGCAGGCAGTCGTCGGTGAGCGCCATGATCGCGCGCTCCTTGTACTCGCTGTCCTTGTACTTGGCGCCCATGGCGACGAGCCAGTCGAAGTGGGCGAGGCTCTCGTCGCAGTAGAGCCGGATCTTCGCCTCGTCGGCGAGGTCGCCCTGGGCGGCCATCAGGTAGTTGAACATGTCCTCGGTGGAGTCTTCGTAGCCACAGGCCCGCTGAACCCGTGTGCCGCCGCCGCCGCCCATGTAGACCTCGGCGCTCGAGAGCGCCGTCGAGCCTCCGCCGGCGCTGGCCACCTCGAAGAGAGT
>JAYGDB010000061.1:0-42840 GCA_046583095.1 Myxococcota bacterium
ACTACTTGACGACGCATCCGTATTCGTCGGAAGCTGTATGGGTGAACGCGCAATCCCCGTCGAGGCGAAGGAAGTGGAGTCGCTGGATTGCAGCAGCCCTGCTCGTGGCGTCCACGCCGGCCATCGCTCAGGACCCGCCGGTCTGCCGCGAAGCCTGGGGAGTCGGCGACGTGCGAGTCGCCTGCCTCGGCAACTCCAACACGCAGTCGGACTGGCAATTCGCCCAACCCGACGGCTTCCCGAGAGAGGAAGGCTGGTGCGAGCGATTGGCCGACGACACGAATCGGGTGACTACGCTCAACTGCGGCTGGGGCGGGGCGACTGCGTCCCCAAACGTCAGTGGCAATCCCCGTTCCCAGGGCGCAGGCCAGGTGGAGGCGGCGCTGGCCGACCCGACAGTGGAGATCATCATCCTCGCGTTCGGGACGAACGACCTGGGCTTCTCGTTGAACAATCCCGACCTCCTCCTCCTCGACGACCCGACACCGAGTGCGATCGCCGATGTGATCGAGATGCTCGCCGGGGTCGTCGAGAACGAAGGTGCATCGGTTCTCGTCGCGACGACACCTTATCGTGAGCAGCCCACTGACCCGATGCTCCCGCCGCCAGCCGAGGGCATCAACGATCTCGTGACAGAGCTGAACAACGAGCTGATGCTGCGGTTCGAGAGCAACCAGATGATCGACTTCTCCAGCGGATTCGCACTCGAGGACTTCCTCTCAGACGGCACTCACATGAGTTCATCCGGGATGGCCAAGCGGGCGGACGCTGCCGGGGAGGCAGTCTTCCATCTAGTTCCCGAACCCGACCCCGTGTGGGCCCGCTTCGCGGCGCTGCTCGTCCTGCTGCTTCGCAGGCGCGCTTCGCTGCGTCGCCGACTCAGCCCAGCAGGCGACGGAGCGGACCGCCGAAGACGAGGCCGATGATCCGCTTCAGGCTGGCGTCCTTCTTGGCGCTGTAGGGATAGAAGCTGCGGGACTGCTTTCCGCCGAAGCGATCCGTGAAGATCGGCAGCGCGTGGCAGTAGCTCTTGAGCCCGCTCTCCCCGTTTACCTGGCCGACACCGCTGTCCTTCAGCCCGCCAAAGGGAGCCTCCGGTGAGCCGTAGGTCATCGTCATGTCGTTGATGCAGACGCCGCCGGATTCGATCCGCTTCGCGATCTCGACACCCTTGTATTCGTCCTTCGTCCAGACCGTCGCAGAGAGTCCATAGTCGGTGTCGTTCGCGAGACGGAGCGCCTCCTCTTCATCGCGAACCCGCATGATCGGCAAGATCGGGCCGAAGGTCTCCTCGCGCATGATCTGCATACCGTGATCGACGTCCGTGAGCACGGTCGGCTCGTAGTAGAGACCCTCCAGGTCGGGGTTTCTCCGCCCGCCGACGCGAACCGTGGCGCCCTTCTCAACGGCGTCCGCCATGTGCAGCTCGATGACATCGAGCTGCTTGTCGCAGAAGATGGCGCCGACATCAAATTCGCCGCTCGCCCCTTGGCGCAGATTGCTCGCGAGCTTCACCACCTCGTCGGTAAAAGCATCGGCGATCTCGTCGACCACGTAGACTCGCTCGGTGCCACAGCAGTACTGCCCGGTGTTCATGTACGCACCGGCGAGAGCACCGGCCGCGGCGCTCTTCACGTCGGCGTCGCGGCAGACGATCATCGGGTCCTTGCCCCCAAGTTCGAGAGTGCACGGAATCAGCCGCTGCCCGCAGGCCGCCGCCACCTTGCGACCCGTCGCGACGCTACCGGTGAAGCAGATCTTGTCGAGGCCGCACTCGCACATAGCCGCCCCGGTCTCCCCGTCGCCCGTCAGCACTTGCAGCACGCCTTCCGGCAGGCCCGCCGCCTCGAAGATCTCTCCCACCAGCGCACCCGACTTCGGAGTCACTTCGGAGGGCTTGAGCAACACCGCGTTGCCGGCCACCAGGGCCTGGGCGGTGGGATTCATCGACAGGATGAACGGTCCGTTCCAGGGCGTGATGACACCGACCACGCCCAGAGGCCGATACACCACCTTCAGCTTCTTGAGGAAGCGAAGCATTCCGTGGAGGCGTCGCTTCTCCGGGCGCAGGAACTTCGCGGCGCGCTTCGCGTAGTAGGAAAGCACGTCGCAGCTCGCGAAGATCTCCATCGAGATGGCCTCGCCGCGCGCCTTCCCGGTCTCTTCGAGAACCGTTTCGATGATCTCGTCCTGCCGCTCGATCACGAGCTTCAGCGCTCGCTCCAGGTACCGGACCCGTTCCTCGATGGGGAGCGCCGCCCACTGCGGCTGGGCCTTGCGAGCGCGCTCGAGTGCCTCGCGAACATCATCCGCGGTCTGAACCTCGATCTCTCCAATCGGCTCGAGCGTCGCAGGGCTGCAGAGTTGCAAGCGGCGGCGCGCACCGGGAGCGGATTCGACGGGCTGAACGATTGCCATGAGTCGGGGAGTCTCCGTACTGAGTTGGGTTGGGTCTCGGGAGATCGACTCGCGCGCTGGAGCGCCAGCCGAGTCCCGATTCTACCACCGAGATGGCTCACGGAGCGGGTCTTCGCCTTGGCCTTACTCGCTCCTCCGGGCGTATCAGGAACCCGAGCGCCAGTCTTCGGCCGTCATGGCCCAGCGCTCGTGGTCACGCCAGCGACCCGCAATCTTGAGATATCGACGCGATAGGCCCTCTTTTCGGAAGCCGGCACGTCGAGCCAGGACGATCGAGGCGCGGTTCTCGGGCTGGATGTTCGCCTCGACCCGGTGGAGGCGGACGCTCCTGAAGGCATGCCGCAGGAGCATCCGCATGCCGAGGGACATCGCCCCGCGTCCCGCCCAGCTACGACTGGCCCAGTAACCCAGGTAGGCGCTGTTGAGCGGACCTCGGACGATCTCTCCCAGCGAGAAGTAGCCGGCCACCACCTGGCCTCCATCTTGGTCTTCGCCCCACAGCAGCAGCCGCCGACGGCTGGGACCGATGTCCTGAACGAACTCACGGAAGTCGGCCTCACGGGTCGGGGGACGAACCCACGGCCTGTGGAAGTGCCGACTCTGACGGGTGGCTTCCAGGAACGGCTCACGGTCCGACGCCTCGAGCGGAGCCAGCCGGAGCCTCAAAGGAGCCTCCTGATCGAGTCGTGATCGGTCATTGAGCCGACGGAGAATATCGGGTCTACAGGGCTGGGCGCCGCTTCGGGGCAAAGCACCCGGATTGATTCTGAAATACGGTTCATTAAACTGAGCCGCTATTCATAACTCCCTCATCGGAGACCCCCCCATGGCGGCACCCCCCCTTCCGTCCCGACCCTCGACTTCGAAGATCCTCAAGCCCCGGCACCGTGCACGCGCGGCCCGGCGGCAAGCCCTGCTGGAGACCGCCGAGGCGGTCTTCGCGGAGCGCGGCTTTACGGGCGCCACGATGGCCGAGATCGCGGCCCGTGCGGGCTACTCGGCCGGCAACCTCTACAACGTCTTCAAGGGCAAGGATGCGCTCTTCGCGGAGGTGCTGGGAATCCGCGCGGACCAGGTTCTGGAACAGGTTCGCAGGGCTCTCCGAGCCGGCGGATCCCTCGGAGAAACCATCGATCGCTACGTCGATGCGACCCTCGAGCTCGTCGAACAGCACCGCGGGTTCTTCGTGATGCTGATGCTGACGACGCCGGACTTCGACTTCTACGGGGCCAATCGCAACCCGGGCCGGCTCGACCTGCGCCAGGAACTCGAGCAACAGCTCGAGCAGATGTTCCAGCGATCCATCGAGGGCGGCGAGATCCCCGCCGGAGATCCGCGCGCGTACGCGTGCATGCTCCACGGCACGATGACGGCTCAGATCTCGCGCTGGGTCCGAAACGACGAGTCCCACGACGAGCTGTGGGCATCCGCTACGGATCTCAAGCGCCTCCTGCGCCGCGGGCTGGGAATCACGCCAAGCTGAATTTCTCGGCGAGTCACCCCGAGCAACCTGTGAGCTGGTAGAGTCGTCGAGCCAGTTCACCCCGAAGGCCGGCCAGGGAGCGCGCCTGAGTTCATGTGCCCGCACGCCGGCACCAGCCGCTTTCATCTCGCCGAAGAAGCAGAGTCGCCGTCCGAATCCTTTGTCCAGGATCTGACCCGAGGTCTCGGCTCGAGCCCCAAGACCCTGCCCTGCCACTGGTTCTACGACGAGATCGGCTCGCAGCTCTTCGAGGAGATCTGCGAACTCCCGGAGTACTACCTGACCCGCTGTGAGCGCAGCATCCTCGAGAAGCACGCGACGGAAATCGCCGGCGTCTTCGAGGAGCCGACGACCCTCGTCGAGCTTGGGAGCGGCAGCGCCAGCAAGACGCGCCTGATCATCGAGGCCTTCCTCGAGCGGCACGGCCGACTCGTCTTCGCCCCGATCGACATTTCACGGAGCATGCTCGAGAAAAGCGCAGAGGTGCTGCTCGACGACTATCCGAAGCTCGAGATCCGCGCATTCGCGGGACGCTACGAGTCGGGACTCGAATATCTCGCCAAGCACCAGAGGTCCCCTTGGCTCACCCTGTGGCTGGGGTCGTCGGTCGGGAATCTCGACCGCAGCCAAGCCGCGCTCTTCCTCCTTCGGACCCGCGCGGGCATGGGCGCGGCCGATCGCCTGCTGATCGGCATCGATCTGCGCAAGGACCGGGCCACGCTGGAGGCTGCCTACGACGACAGCGGGGGCGTGACCGCCCGCTTCGACCTGAACCTGCTCGCGCGCATCAACCGCGAACTCGGCGGCCACTTCGACTGCGCGAGCTTCGCTCACCGGGCGACCTGGCGGGCCGACCTGGGTCGGATCGAGAGTCATCTCATCAGCCGCAAGACCCAGCAGGTGCGGATCGACGCCCTCGACCTCGAGGTCGGGTTCGCCGCCGGCGAGACGATTCACACCGAGAACTCCTACAAGTACTCCCTCGAGGAGATCGACTGGCTGGCCCAGGAAGCCGGCATGATCTGCGAGACCCAATGGCTCGACGAGGGCGGCCTGTACAGCCTGAACCTGTTCGCCCCGGCCGGTGCCTAGCAGTCTCGGGACCAGCTTCTAGTGGGCCTGCCGCCAGTTGATGCCCGTCCCGACGTCGACTATGAGCGGGACGTTGAGTTCGAAGACGTTCTGCATCGTCTTCTGGGCGAGCTTGCCGACCGCCTCCACCTCTCCCTTCGGCGCCTCGAAGACCAACTCGTCGTGCACCTGCAGGATTACCCTCGCTTCGAGAGACCCCGCTGTCAGCGCCTCGTCGACCTCCACCATGGCCTTCTTGATCAAGTCGGCCGCGGTTCCCTGAATCACCGAATTGACCGCCATCCGCTCGGCGGCCTGGCGTAGCACGCGGTTGCGTGAGGCGAGATCCGGCAGGTAGCGGCGACGACCCAGCAGGGTGGTCACAAAGCCCTCGGCCTTCGCGTTCTCGACGGTCTGATCCAAGAAGCGGCGTACCCCCTGATAGCGCGCGAAGTAGGCGTCGATCATCTCCTGGGCCTCGCCTGCGGCGATCTTCAAGGTATTCGACAGGCCGAAGGCCGACGAGCCGTAGATGATCCCGAAGTTGACGGCCTTGGCCCGGGCGCGCTGGTCGTCGCTCACGTCGTCCAGGCTGATATCGGCGACCTCGGCGGCGGTCCGGCGGTGGATGTCCTCGCCATTCGAGAACGCATCGACCAGACTGTCGTCTCCCGAGTAGTGTGCGAGTATGCGCAGCTCCACCTGCGAGTAGTCGGCGGAGAGAAGCAGACATCCCTCGGCTGGCACGAACGCCTCGCGGATGCGAATTCCCTCCTCGGTGCGGATCGGGATGTTCTGGACGTTCGGATTCATCGCCGACATCCGGCCGGTCGCCGCACCATTCTGGTTGAACGTCGGGTGGATGCGTCCCGTGCGCTCGCTGACGAGCGGCGGCAGTGCCTCGATGTACGTGCTCATGAGCTTCGAGAGCCGCCGCCACGCCAGGATCAACGCCGGCAGCTCGTGCTCGGCGGTCAGCTGCTCGAGGACGCTCTCCGCCGTCGAGTAGCCTGTCTTCGTCTTCTTGAGCGGAGGCAGCTTGAGCTTCTCGAACAGGATCACCTGCAGCTGCTTGGGCGAGCTGACGAGGAACTTCTCCCCCGCCTCCTCGTAGATGCGCTTCTCCAGGAACGAGAGTTCCTGCCGGTAGTGGGTGGCGAGATCGTCGAGCTTCGCCTCGTCGATGCGAACCCCGGCCCGCTCCATTCGTGAGAGAACGCGCGTGAGCGGGATCTCGACCTCGGCGAAGAGCGGCTTCAGGCCGTCCGCCTCGAGTCGCTCGGCGAGCACCGGCTGCAGGTCGCGAATCGCGCACACCTGACGCGCCGCCCAGGCCGCGAGATCCGAAACCGGCACCTCTCCAGCGGGAATCGCCTTGGCGCCGCGACCCACCAGATCTTCCCAGCTGTCGAGACGGCATCCGAGGTACTGCGCCGACACGGCATAGACCTCCGTGGTGGCGCTGGGATCGAGCAGGAACGCTGCAAGCTGGACATCGAAGCTCGCGACAGGCAGATCGAGACCGCGCTCCGCGGCGAACGACTGCAGACGCTTCACGTCGGCGCCCAGCCACTCTCGCTCCGAGCACAACTCCACGAGGAGCGGCAGCGCGTCCGAAAACGCGAGCCCGGAGCCCCCGAGACTCTGTTGGACCGACTCGTCGGCGAACGCCAAGTAAGCGGCGTGGTCCCCGTCCAGCGCGATCGCAAGCCCGATCAGTCGTGCATCGACGGCACTGCCGCGCTCCGCGATGCCGAGCAGCGAGAGTGCCGACTCGCCGCCGAGTGCCTCGAGGATCGGTTCGAGCTCTTGCAACGAAGTCGCAACGTCGACGCGGACGTCCCTCGAGTCGGGCTGGATGACGGGGACGCCACCTTCTTGTTCGTCGAGCGCCGCGAGCAGACGCGTAAATCCCAGCCGCTGGTAGATTGGCCGAAGCTGCGTTCGGTCGGGCTCCTGGCACGCGAGCTCATCGAGTTCGAGGGGCAAGGGCACGTCCGTCCGCAGGGTCGCCAACTGCTTCGAGAGCCGAGCCTCCGACTGCTGCGCGAGGAGGGCTTCACGGGCCCGCTTCGCCTTCACCTCCCCCGCGTTCTCGAGCAGCGCCTCCAGGTTGCCCCACTCGAGAATCAGCTTGGCGGCGCCCTTCTCCCCGATTCCCTTCACACCGGGAATGTTGTCGCTGGGGTCGCCGACGAGCGCCCGGAGGTCGAGCATCTTGTCGGGCGGGACACCGAAACGCTTCTCCACGTCGTCTGGCTCGTAGCGCCGGTCCTTGATCCCGTCCACGAGCGTCACCCGGTCCCCGACGAGTTGCATCAGGTCCTTGTCGGTAGACAGGATCGTCACCTCGACGTCGTCCGGCGCTCTGGCGACCAGGGTTCCGATCACGTCATCGGCTTCGAAGTCGGGCACCTCGATGAGCGGAATCCGGAACGCCTCGATGACCTCGCGGACGAGCGGGATCTGGCTGCTGAGATCTTCGGGCTGCGCGTCGCGTCCCGCCTTGTAGCCCTCGAAGACCCGGTTCCGGAAGCTGCCGCCGCGCGGATCGAACGCAACGGCGATCAAGTCCGGTGACTCTTCACGCAGGATCTTCGCGAGCATTGTCGCGAAACCGAGGACCGCGTTGGTGGGGGTTCCGTCTGGCGCACGCAGGGCCGGAATCGCGAAGAACGCGCGGTAGATGGCGTTCGCGCCATCGATGACGACGAGCTTGCGAGGCTTTGCGGTAGAAGGACTCAATCGGGGAACCCGGTGTCAGGCTAGCCCCGCTGCTACGCTCGGGCGATGGACCCGCAGGAGCACCCGATTCTCTCGCGTCGGCGTGCACCGGCGTTTCGGCCGAGCTTCACGCTGGCGGTCCTGTATCTCGGCGGATTCTTCCTGCTATTCACGTTCCTGATGATCCTGCCCGAACTGCTCTCGGTCCTGCGGGACGTCCCGCCCGGCCCCGCGCAGGAGCGGATTGCCCGCGAAGTCGCCCAGCGGGCGGCGGGACCCCGGCTGCTCTGGGCCGTGGGGCTGGCTCTGGCAGCACTGGGGCTCGGCGCGTATCTGCAGGTGCTACCGGGCTTGAAGCGACCCTAGAAGGCTACCGAAGCCGAGAGACCGGGACAGCTAGGAGAGTCGCTTCGCGACGTACGCCTCGATGTCCGCAACCGTCCGCATCGCCTCGACGTCCGAGTCCTCGATCTCGATGTCGAACGCGTCCTCGATGGCCATCACCATCTCGACGACGTCGAGCGAGTCAGCCCCGAGGTCCTCCAGGAGGTTTGAATCCGGCTTGATCTCGCCGGGCTCCACACCTAGCTGCTCAGCCATCAGGCCGCGGAGTTTCTCGCTCAGAACCTCGACAGCAGTTTCACCCACAGCAGGTTGCCCCCCGCAACGTTCTCCTCATCAGTCCCGCTCGTCTTCCGGCGAGCGCCTTATCCGAGGAGAGGTGACTCGTAGTCACCGGCACTGAAAGTTCCCGTTTTCGATTGCAGATGTCAAGAAGCGGGCCGCTTCAGCCCGGCAATCATCGTGTCCAGGGTCTGCTCGTAGAGATCCTCGAGGGAGCCCCGCCGGAGGTTGCGACGGGCCTTCGTGCTGTCGGACTGGATGACTGCGTTGGCGACCGTCCACAGGATGTTCGAGGCCGCCCAGGTGTCACATTCCACCAACTCGCCGTCCTCCACCCCCCGTATGAGCACCGCTTCCAGGATCGACAGGCTCGCCTCCCAAAGGCGAGACACTTCGTCGACCACGCTCTCCGGTAGCTGGCCGATCACGCTCTGGTTGTCGATCGCCCAGAAGATCTGGAAGTACTCCTTGTGGTGGGTCCAGTGAGAGAGATAGAAGCGACTGAGGGCGTGCAGTCGCTCCGTCGCCGTTCCAGAGGTCTCAGCCGCCTCCCTCATTCGCTTGGTGAACACCTTGCCGTTGTCGGCCAGGACGGCGACATATAGATCGGCCTTGCTGTCGAAGTAGCGGTAGAGGGTGCCCTTCGCGACACCCGCGCGGTCCGCGACCTCGTCAAGATTCGCGGCCATGAAGCCGTCGCGGAAGAAGACCTCGCGGGCGGACTCGAGGATGCGTCGCCGCGACTGGAGCTTGCGCTCCTCCCGCGCGTCTTCTCGCTGTGCCTCACCCGACTGGGTCGAATGCGAGTTCGTCACGGCATCTCTCTCACGTTGCCCGCGGTCACGAAGCCGCAGCCCGAGCGTGGTTCCGAGCGGTCTCGACGTAGGTGAGGGTCCGCTCGCGCTGGAGCTGTTGCTCCTCGGGGTCCAGCTCCCGGATCGGCCTTGCGGGCGTTCCCAGCACCAAGGTACGTGGCGGAATGACTGTGCCCGGAGTCACCACCGAACCGGCACCAACGAGGGCGCCCTCGCCCACCTCCGCCCCGTCCAGGACGATCGCTCCGACGCCGATCAACGCCGCATCCCCGACGCGACATCCGTGCACCACCGCCCGGTGTCCGATCGTCACCTCGGCCCCCACGTGCAGTGCATAGCGACCCGCCGTGACGTGCAAGACGGACTGGTCCTGGACGTTCGTCCGGGGACCGATGCGGATCTGGTGGACGTCGCCTCGTATCACCGCGCCGTACCAGATGCTGCAATCGGCACCGATCTCGACGTCGCCTACCACGACGGAGCCCGGTGCCAGCCAGGCACTCGGATCGATGCGGGGGGAGCAGTTCTGGTAGGGACGAACGATCGCCCTGGCGTCAAAACCCAACGTCGTCGCTCCCCTCGTAACGGACGGCTTCGAAGAGGCTCGTCTGGCTGTAGCGGGCACCCGAGTCGCAGATGACGGTAACGATCATCTTGTCCTGATTTCCGTCCTGCTTCGCGTAGCGCAACGCCGCGACCACGTTCGAGCCGGACGAGACGCCGCACAGGATTCCCTCTTCGCGGGCCAGTCGTTGCGCCATCTCGATCGCTTCGTCCGCAGTCACGGTAATGATCTGGTCGAGTTGGTCGCGTGCGAGCACTTCGGGGACGAAGCCGGCACCGATCCCCTGGATGCGGTGCGGATGGGGGTGACCGCCGGAGAGCACGGGACTTTCGGCCGGCTCGACTGCGATGACCTCGAACGATGGTCGCCGCTGCTTGATGACCTCCGCGACGCCCGTGATCGTGCCGCCGGAGCCAACTCCCGCCACGAACGCATCGATCTCGCCGTCGGTGTCGTCCCAGATCTCGAGGGCCGTCGTGCGCCGGTGGACCGCAGGGTTCGAGGGATTGCGGAATTGCTGGAGGATGAACGCATTCGGAGTCTTCTCTGCGATCTCGATCGCCTTCTCGACCGAACCCTGCATCTCGCGTTCGGCTTCGGTCAAGACGACCTTGGTACCGAAGGCTCGCAGGGTCACGCGCGCATCGGGGCTCATGTTGTCTGGCATCACGATGATGCACTCATAGCCCTTGACGGCAGCGATCATCGCGATGGCAATCCCTGTATTGCCGCTCGTCGGCTCGATCAGAACGGTCTCACCCGGAACGATGATCCCGTCGCGCTCGGCGTCCTCGATCATCGAGAGCCCGATCCGGTCCTTCACGCTGAGGCCGGGGTTGTGGAGCTCGAGCTTCGCGAGGATGCGCGCAGAAACTCCCTCGGTCACCCGGTTCAACCGGACGAGCGGGGTGCCGCCGATCAGCTCACCGACGTCATTGGCCACGTTCACGGCGGCGAGGATACCCGAGGCAGCCCGCCCAGCAGCTCTTCCAGCAGGACCGTCGCAAAGCTGCCGGCGGGCAGCTCGAAACGCAGGTGGAGCGTATCGCCTTCGTGCGCCAGAAAGAGGTTGTGGACGGGCACACGCAGAGGCCGCCGTGCGCCACGCATCCGGACGCCCTTCGGTGCGCGCAGATGCTCGGAATCCAGCCCAAAGGCGGCCATGGCCGCCTGCTCCCGGACCCCTACGGCCCCCGCTGGAGTTTCCACCCGGGTACCGAAAATCGGCCCGGTCGCGCTGATCTCGAAGCGCTGGGCCCGCTGGTTCTCAGCAGCAACATCCTCCACCCGGAAGATCCCGCCAGAGTCGGTCCGACAGGCCAGGTCTCCGGCTTCGACCTCGTCGAGCCGCAGGGAACGCGTCCGCAGGACCTCGTTGAAGACCGCCGCCTGTAGAGCCGAAACGAGGAAGCGTGCCTGCCGCCGGTCGACCTTCAGTCGCTCGCCGCTGAGCAGTCGCCGACCCCGCTCCACGTTGTCGCCCCCTCGGCCGAAGCGCTGCTCCCCGAAGCGGTTCGGAAGTCCGACTGCCGCGAGACCCGCGCGGACACGCTCGGACCGGGCGGCCGACTCCGGACTGCTGCCATGCACTCGCAGCTCGAAGCGATTGCCGACAAGATGGCCGGTCCGCAGCTTGTGTCGGTGCGCGCAGGCGCGCAGCACGCGTGCTCCCTCGAGGCGCAAGCCGAGGGCGGCGGCCACCGAAAGCCCCGGCACCGAGAAGTGCTGGCGGGCCACCGCGAAGCGATCCTTCCGTCCCGCGTACCCGACGTCCCGCGGCGCCACACCCGCGGCGCGCGCCAGCTCCCGGGCGACGTCGTCGGTGTTTCGGAGCCGCTTCTCAATCCACAGAAAGGTGTGCTCGCCCTCGCCTTGCGGCTCGTAGGCGGGCAGTTCCTCGACGACGAAGTCTTCGGGCGATTCGAAACACCCGGCGCTCACGAGCCGGCCGCGGCGGCCACGGGCGCGAAGGACCTTCGATGGATTGGCGAAGGCCCGAGACGGCGAAGGGCCGCCATGTGCTCGGCGGTCCCGTAACCCACGTGTCGGGTGAACCCGTAGCCCGGGTGATCGTCGTCGAAGCGGCGCATCAAGCCATCACGGTGCACCTTCGCGACGATCGAGGCCGCGGCGATCGATCCGTCGCGGCCGTCGCCGCCCACCAATGCCGTCTGCTCGACACCGACGCCGGGGATGGTCCGGGCATCTACGAGCAGGTGATCGGGGACCAGGCCCAGGGCGAGCACGGCCCGCCGCATCGCCTGCAGAGTCGCCTGCAGGATGTTGATGCGATCAATTTCGGCCGCGTCGGCCTCCCCGATCGCCACCGCCTCGGCCTGGGCGCGAATGGCCCTGTCGAGGCCTTCGCGAGCGGCCCGGCTGAGCTTCTTCGAGTCGTCGAGCCGGGGCAGATCGACGCGTTCTGGCAGGATCACCGCCGCAGCAACGACCGGACCCGCCAGGGGTCCCACGCCGACTTCGTCGATGCCCGCCACCAGCCGCAGCCCGCGTGCGAACAGCTCCTGGCGGTAGGCGAACAGCTTCTCGAGGCGTCGACGCTCCTTGCGGATGGCCGCGAGACGGCGCTGGAGAACCAGGGCGAGCTGTTGGGCGCCTTTCCGCGGATCGTCTCGCAGCTGCTGACACAGATGCCAGATGATCCTGGGGTCGTCGACTCCGACGACACGGGCCCTCAGGTCGGCGAGCGACTCGCGTCCTCGGCTGGATGCACCGTCTCCCCCCAATGGGACGGCTCCTCTTCATTCGGCGCTGGGCGTCCGGCGCCTAGCGAGCGAGTACAACTCCCACGTGTGACGTCCGCGCCACCGAGGCGGCGTTGCTGCCGATGAAGTAGTCGCTGATGCGATTGCGCCCGTAGGCACCGATAACGATCAGGCCCGCGCCGGCCTCGCGCGCGGTATCGACGAGCTTCACGTCCGGCCGGCCGAGGGTCGAAGAGGTCTCGCGCACGGGAATCTCGAGCCCACCCACGAGCTGACGCACTTCTTCGAAGCGAGCAACGGCGCGGCCCTTGTCCTTCGAGTCGACGAAGACGTGTACCGCCTCGCCAAGACCCTTCGCGAGCTCCACCGCAAGACTGGCTGCGCTGCGCGAGCCGGGCGAGCCGTCGAACCCCAGCACGATGGGGCCACCGAGGGTCGCACCGGTTGGCACGATGAGGCACGACTTGCTCGACTTGCGAATGACGTTCTCGACGGTGCCGCCGATCAGGACGCCGCGCTCCGAAGAAGCACTGCCGTCGCGCCCCAACACGATCAGGTCGTAGCTCTGCCCGCGCTCGACGATGCGGTCGTCGGCCGCACCCGAGGTCGCCTCGCAGTTCGCCTCCAACCCTTCGCTGCGGGCACGTTCGCTGAAGCGGCGGGCGACGGCATCGACTCGGGCCTTGTGGTACGCGGCGAGCTCGGCCTCGGGAAAGGCGGGTGTGGCGAGGGCGTCTCCACTGGGCGCCCGGACGCAGCGATCCTCGACGACGGAAACCCCGGCCAGACGGGCACTCAGCCGAGCAGCCAGCGCGATCCCGCACCTCTCGCCGGCACTCGCGCCCTCCGAACCATCAGTGGCTACCAGGATCGACTCGGTCATAACGCTCCTTGCTTGGCCCCGCGCCAGGCTTGGATTCGCGGCTACTCAACGCCGGCCACTGTACGGGACCCCCGAGGGAGAATCAATTCTGGCGAGCAGGGACAAGGGCCCCTGCTCGTAGCAGGAAACCCCCGGGTCTGGGCTCTCCACCTGGTCTGCGCTCGCTGAAGGACCTCCCACCGAGTCGCAGCTCTCACCCGGGAGGACCGCAACTCCAACCGGACATATACGCGGTCCCTCCGGGCTCACCCGAGATCCGGTGATATCCTCGCCCTCTTCGGGTCGAAACGCGGACAGTCGAACGACCGCACGGGGAGGGACACGGGTTCATGAGCACCGAGGTGGAAGGCGACACACGGAAGACACTGCTGCCTGCGGCCGTCGGCTGGGGCGCGCTCGTCACGTTGGCCGCGTACGCGGTCTTCCTACATCAGGGCCTCGGCTCGGCCCCCGGCGGGTGGGCGAGCCTGTGGTGGCACCCGACTTCCTTCCTGCTGCTGGATCCCACGATCGGGGGCTGGACCGACGTCCCGATGCAGGGACTCGCAATCCTCTCCCTCCCGGCGCTCCTGATTGCCCCGGCCGTCTTCCTGGGAACGCGTTCCGCCGTCGCCCGGGCGCTCAGCGTCTCGCTCGTCGTGATGTGCGGAGTGTTTGCGTTCGGGGGCTTCAGTGCAGGCTCTGCCTGGGAGCTCTTCCACTGGCGCCTATCGGTCGTGATGGTCTGGATCGGACTCGCGATCGGCTTCACGATCCTGTCCCCCGCCCTCTCGGAGTCGTGGCTGCGTCTGCAGGGGGTGATGCGATTCGTCCTCTATGCGACGATCGCCTTCGCGATCGTCGCGCTGATCCGCAACGCCACGGGCACGGACGAGGCCCTGGTCATGAACTTCGCGCCGTGGCCGGGCATCTCGGTGTTCGGCCTCGAAATCGCCGCCTATACGATCGTGGGCGGCTTGTTCGGCCTCGCGGTCGGGCTCGGCGCCATCAGCCAGTGGAACCCGAAATCCGTAGGTCGCATTGTAGGGGCCCTCGTCGGCGTGCTCGTGGGCGTCATGATTCCGGCCATCTGGTGGTCCGCCCGCTTCGGGACCCCCGGGGCCTCCGCTGTTGGAGGCATCGTGGTCCTCGCCGCCATCGCCCTCGGCCTCTCGAGCATCACCCGCAGCGGCGAGCGCAGCGCCGTACTCACGCGACGAGCCGCGCACTTTGCCCTCGGTGCATGCCTCGTCATCGCACCAGTCCTGGCCGGCCGCGCCTGGGCAAACGCCGACTACACCCTCAACAAGTTCGTGCGAGCCAAGATCGCCACCGACGCCCTGGCCGAGTACTACGCCAAGGAGGGGGTCTATCCGGACTACCTTGCCGAGCTCACGGACGAGAATTACCTCGAAGAGCTGCCGCGGCCGCGCGTGGGCTTCGACTTCTTGTACGACGTCGGTCTGCTCGAACCCATCGAGTTTTCGTACCGTGGGCTAGGCAGCAGTTACGTGCTCGAGTTCGTCTCCACCGAATGGGTGCAGTGCGCCTACAACCCGCCGTGGTCGGCGAGTGCCGGGGCCGAGGGAGAGTACGAGTACGAGGACGACGAAGAGTACGCCGACGAGGACGACGAATCCGGTGAAGCCTGGTCGTGCCCCGATACGCGCCCGCAACTGTGGGGCAACGACGACGAGGACCGCGGCGAGGACGAGTGGGGCGAGGAGTACGACGAAGAGGAGTAGCCGCAGCAGATGGCTCCCAGGCTGTCCGTCGCAGAACGGGTCTACCGGGCGCGTCGGATCGGCGTGACCTTCGGCCGGGTCTACCTGGGCATCAAGAAGAGCCAGTTCATCGCGCGTCATCTCTCCCCACCGGATATGGCGGAGCGCTGGTCGGCGCAGCACTCCGAGTCCGCAAACGCAATCTACGAGGCCGCGATCGAGCTGCGTGGCCTCATCCTGAAGGGCTGCCAGTTCATCGGCTCGCGGGCGGACGTCCTCCCGTCCGAGTACGTCGAGGTCCTCTCGCGACTGCAGGACCAAGTTCCTGCGAAGCGCTTCCCGAGCGTGCGAAAGACCGTCGAGGCCGAGCTGAACTGTGCTCTCGAGGACGTCTTCGACGCGTTCGATGAGTCGCCCATCGCCTCGGCCTCCCTCGCCCAGGTGCACCCCGCCGTGCTCCGATCCGGAGAGCGCGTCGCCGTAAAGGTCCAGTACCCCGAGATCGAAAGTCTCGTGCGATCGGATCTCTCCAACCTGCGGCTGCTCTTCCGAGCGTTGGGGCTGCTCGAAAGGGATTTCGATCTGATGCCGCTGATCGACGAACTCGGCACCCAGGTGCCCTTCGAACTCGACTTTGTCCACGAAGGTCACAACTCCGAGAAGATCTCCCAGTTCCACGCCGATCGAGACGACATCTACGTGCCGCGGGTCCACTGGGAGTACACGACCCGGCGGGTGCTCGTGATGGAGTTCATCGACGGAATCAAGATCAGCGACGTGACGAGACTTCGGGCTGCAGGGCTGGATCCCGATACCATCATGCGCACGCTGATCGGGGCCTATTGCGAGCAGATCCTCACCCACGGCTTCTTCCACGCTGATCCGCACCCGGGCAACCTGATCGTCCAGCCCGGGGGAGCGCCGGACGGGCGGGCCCGGCTCGTCTTCGTCGACTTCGGGCTGGCCAAGGAGCTGCCATCCGGCTTCCAACAGGGAATCCTGGAACTCACGGGGGCCCTCCTGCAGGGCAGCCCCGAGCGCATGGCGGAGGCCTTGCACGATCTCGGCTTCGAGACCCGGACGGGCGGCGTCGAGGCGCTGCACGAGATCGCGAAGGTGGTGCTCGAAACTGCGGTGCGCCTGCGGCAACAGTCCTGGGTGGATCGCGATGTGGCCGCGGAGGCGGCGCAGGAGTTGCCGCGCATGATCCGTGAGAACCCGATCGTCCGGGTACCGAGCCACGTGGTGCTCCTCGGACGCGTGGTCGGGCTGCTCTCCGGGATCGGACGTTCCCTCGAGGCGCGAATCGACATGCTGCAGACGATCCTTCCGTATGTGCTGAAGTCCGCACAGAAGGGATGAGCCCGCCATCACCGAGCCGCTTCGAAACACCACTGCCAAAGACTGGGGGCTCGCACCGGCCGGCGTGTCCCTCGCCATCTCTCTGGGTGGCGTCTCGAATGCCGCCGAGTGGCAGTCACTGCTCGGCTGGGTCGACTGTGCGGAAGCGCTCGGTCTGCACTCGGTGTGGATCCCCGAGATGCACTTCGCGCCGGGCGTCGCCACTTCACCCCTGCTGACCCTGGCCGCCTGCGCGGCGCGCACCCAGAACCTGCGGCTCGCTACCACCTCGCTGCTGCTGCCCATTCGACCGCCGCTTCGAGTCGCCGAGGAGGTGGCGGCTCTCGACCGGCTGTCCCAGGGGCGGGTCATCCTCGGCCTGGGCCGCGGCTTTCGGGCGCCTCTATTTACGGCCTTCGGCATCGACGCCGCCACGAAGCGCGACCGCTTCGACGACGCCCTCGACCTGATGCTCGCGCGCTGGGCCGGAGACTCCGTCGATCTCGACGGCACGGTCTTCGAGGGGGACTCCGCTGGCGGCGCGCTCGACGACCCCGAGTCGGCACTTCCCCACCAGCGCCCGCATCCGCCCCTCGCGGTCGCGGCGTTCGGCCGCAAGGGACTGATGCAGGCATCACGGCGGGCGCTCCCGTACCTGGCATCGCCGCTCGAGCCCCTGAAGTTGATCGAAGAGAACCTGAGCTTCCATCGCGAGAACCTGCCAGCCGGAATCGATTCCGCCGACATCGTCGTGCCGGTGATGCGCACCGTCTACGTCGCAGCCAACGACGCCGAGGCAGCGCGGGTGTACGGCGCCCTCGAGAAGGAGACCCGCGCGCTGCGCCCCGCTGGCAGCAAGCTGCCCAGCGCGATTGCCCGGGCCGCCGAGGCCGGCGTCGAGGAGAGAGTCATCGTCGGCCGACGCAACGAGGTAATCGATCTGCTCTCGCGCTACCGCGAGCGCCTCGGAATGGATCTGCTGGTTGCGCGGCCCCAGGTCGGCGCGGTGTCCCCCGCCGAGCGGGAAGCGGCTCTCGAGCGGCTGGTGGCGGAGGTGATGCCGGCCCTGGCGGGCTAGCCACCTGAACCGAGACGCAGCGCGCGGCGCTTCTGCCGCGAGAGCGGCGCTACTCGCCGTCGCCGCGGGTGAACGAGAGGAAGGCCATGCTCGGGCGCTTCGAGGAGTCGCGCATCGCGAACTGGATATTGTCGAGGGTCCAGCCCTGGGCGGTCCACTCGTTCAGGACCGCCTCGATCTCGCTGTCGGTGACAGAGCTGATCTCCACCACCTTCCAAGTGAGCGCCATGGGAGACTCGTCGGCTGGATCGGCTCGCGGCCTTAGCCGAGCTTCTCCGCGAGGTCGGCAGCCGCGTAGGTGAGAATCCAGTCGGCTCCGGCGCGCTTGATCGCGATCATGGCCTCCTCCATGGCCCGCTCGCCGTCGATCCAGCCCCGCTCGGCGGCAGCGTGGATCATCGCGTACTCGCCAGACACGTGATACGCGGCAAGGGGAACGTCGAATTCCCTGCGGGCGTCGGCCAGGACATCCAGGTAGGGGAGCGCGGGCTTCACCATCAACACGTCGGCGCCCTCCTCGTAGTCGAGCCGCATCTCGCGCAGGGCTTCGCGCCGGTTCGGCGGATCCAGCTGGTACGAGCGGCGATCGCCGAACTGTGGAGTGCTCTCTGCAGCGTCGCGGAAGGGGCCGTAGTAGGCACTCGCGAATTTCGCCGCGTAGGAGACGATCGGCACTTCCGAGAAGCCGTATTCGTCCAGGCTGTGACGGATCGCCGCAACGCGGCCGTCCATCATGTCCGAGGGCGCCACGATGTCGGCGCCCGCTCGAGCATGGGAGAGGGCGGTCGCTGCGAGGCGTTCGACCGACGGGTCGTTGCGGATCTCATCCCCTTCGACGATTCCGCAGTGACCGTGGTCCGTGTACTCGCACAGGCAGACATCCGTCATCACGATGAAATCGGGGAGCTGATCCTTCACGGCAGAGACCGCCCGCTGCACGATGCCATCGGACGCGTCGGCGCCGGAACCGACAGGGTCCTTGTCGTCCGGAATTCCGAACAAGATCCCGGCGGGAACGCCGAGGCCTTCGACCCGCTTCGCTTCCTCGACGAGCTGGTCGATCGAGAAGCGATGAACACCCGGCATGGAGGCGACGGGCTCCCGCACCCCGCTGCCTTCGACGACGAAGAGCGGCTGGATGAGATCGTCTCGCGAGAGCCGGGTCTCGCGAACCATCCGGCGCAAGGTCTCACTGCGGCGGAGTCTTCGCAGGCGACTTAGGGGAAAGCTCATCGATCTTCTCCTTCGCGGCGCAATTCGACAACGTGGACGACGAGCGCCTCCACCAGGTGCCGGGAATCGGGATGCTTGGGGACCACGTCGGGCTCGATACCGCACTCGCGCAGGGCCCCGGCGGTGGTCGTCCCGACGGCGGCAACGATGCAATCGGCGACGGCGCGCCGCGCTGAGTCATCGAGCAGGTCGACGAAGTGTCTCACCGTGGACGGGCTCGTGAACGTGAGCGCAGCGAGGGTGCCGGCCTCGAGATCCTGATGGAGGGCGGCCACGTCGACGGGAGGTCGGACGTTCCGATAGGCCTCGATCGAATCGACGACGAAGCCCGCGTTCCGCAGCCCGTCGGCGATCACGGTGCGACCGATATCCGAACGCGGAATCAGGAAGCGACGGCCCTCGGCCGGCGCCGCCTGGAGAATCTGTGCCAACAGCCCCTCGCCGTCGCTGCGTCCCGTGGCCACGAGATGTACCGGAAGGCCGGCATCGAGGGCCGCCTCGGCAGTCTTCTGACCAACACAGAAGACCTGGCCGTGGAAGGAAGACAGAGCCTCGCGCCCTCTTTCTCGCGCCCGGGCTGCCAGGAAGCGCACGCCGTTCGAGCTGGCGAAGACGATCCCATCGTAATCCGAGAGCTCGTCGATGGCGACATCAAGCGCCGCCAGGGTGTCCGGGTCTTCGGGCGCCACCAAGGCGATCAGCGGAAGCTGCACCGGCTCGGCGCCGGCGCTGCGAAGCGCGCTCGCAAGCTCGGCGCTCTGATCCGCAGCGCGAGTCACGAGCACCCGCATCCCGAAGAGCGGCTGCTTCTCCCACCACTGCAGCGTCTCGCGCAGGCCGACCACCTCCCCGACGACAACCGTCGACGGCGCTCCGAGCCCCGCCGCCTCAACCTGGGCGGCCAGCTCCGCAAGCGGTGCCACCACCACGCGTTGGGTACCGAGGGTACCGTGCATGATGGCCGCGCTCGGCGTCGACGCATCCTTGCCCCCAGCGAGGAGCTTCCCGACCAGCTCGGAGAGATTCCGCATCCCCATCAGGATCACGAGGGTGTCGACGGCCTGACCGAGCTCGGCCCAACGCGTTTCTTCACGCGGTCTGCCTGGATCCTGGTGTCCCGTCACGATCGCGACCGAGGCTGCGTGCCGCCGGTCCGTAAGCGGAATGCCCGCGTAGGCGGGCGCGGCGACCGCCGAGGAGATCCCGGGCACCACCTCGAAGGGAATCTCCGCCGCCGCACAGGCGGAAGCTTCTTCGCCGCCCCGCCCGAACACGAACGGGTCGCCGCCCTTGAGCCGAACCACGGTCTCGCCGGCACGCGCGCGCTGAATCATCAGCGCGTTGACGTCCTCCTGTGGGCGAGTGGGCACGTCGTGTCCGCGCTTACCCACGTCGATCCAGTCGGCGTGCTCCGGAGCCAGGCCGAGGAGCTCGCGGGTGGAGAGGGAGTCGTAGAGCACCACGTCGGCGACACGGAGAGCCGCAACGCCGCGCACGGTGATGAGATCCGGATCCCCGGGCCCCGCTCCCACGAGAATGACGCGCCCGACACTCACCCGTCGTCTCCCTTCGGGAGCTGTCGCAGGATGGCAGCGCCGCCCTGCGCGAGGACCGTGTCGGCGACCTGCGTGCCCAGCTTGGCGGCAGCATCCGCAGGACCGCTCTCTTCGGAGCGGACGATCCGGCTGCCGTCGCTGCTCGCAAGCAGCCCGCGCACTCGCAACAGGCCCTCATCCTGCCACTCGGCGTACACCGCCATCGGCACGGTGCAATCCCCCTCGAGCCGAATCAGGAACGCGCGCTCCGCCGAGGCCGTCGCCCGAACCTTCGCGTCATCGAGAGCGGCGAGCTTCCCGGAGAGCGGGTCTGAGACGCGTGCCTCCAGGGCCAGGCTGCCCTGGCACACCGCCGGTAGGAGCACGTCGGGAGAGATGCGCTCCACGATGTCTCCACTTCGTCCCAGGCGGTCGAGACCCGCACACGCCAGCACGACGCCATCCAGTCGATCGCTCTCGAGCTTGGCGATGCGGGTCGGCACGTTGCCGCGCAACGGAACGACCTCGAGGTCGGGACGCAGCGCGAGCAGCTGGGCCTTCCGGCGTGTGCTTCCGGTGCCGACCCGGGCGCCTTGGGCCAGGCCGGCGACGGTGACTCCGGCGCGACGCGCCACCAATGCATCCCGAGCATCCTCGCGCTGGGGGAACGCAATCAGAGCGAGGTCGTCCGGCAACTGCGCCGGAAGGTCCTTGGCGCTGTGCACCGCCACGTCCGCACGCTCGTCGAGCAGGGCCTCCTCGATCTCCTTCACGAAGAGCCCCTTGCCTCCGATCTTCGCGAGCGAGACGTTCTGGACGCGATCTCCGGTGGTCTTGATGATCACGAGCTCGGTCGCAAGACCGAGTTCTGCTTCGATTCGCCCGGCCACGTAGCGCGCCTGGACAAGAGCGAGCTCGCTGCCGCGCGTGGCGATCCGCACGGCCGTCATCGCCTGTCCTCTTCGTCGTCTTCACTCTCCCGCCCGGCCTCAGGTGAGGACAACTCGGCGTCGATGTGCCCACCCGGCGCGCTCGCATCATCGAGGGCAAAGAGCTGACGGGCGGCTTCGAGCATCGCCAACCCTTCTTCGCGCTCGCTCTCCGCCCGCAGTCGAGAGAGCGGTGCGTGCAGGATCTTGTTCACGATCGAGCGGATGAGTGCATCCACCTTCTCGAGCTGGACATCCCCGAGATCGAGTCCTCGGGCGTAGCGGTCGAATTCCTGGGCAACGATTGCGTCGGCGCGCGCACGCAGGTGCCGGATCGCGGGCACGGCCTCCAGGGCCACCAGCCAGCCATCGAAGCGCTGCTCTTCTTCGAGAACGATCTGCTCGCCGCGCTCGGCCTCGCGCCTGCGGTGTTCGGTATTCGCGGCGGCCACATCCTTCAGATCGTCGATGTCGTACAGGTAGACGGTGTCGAGATCGTTGACGTCCGGGGCCACGTTGCGCGGCACCCCGAGGTCGATCAGGAAGCACGGGCGATTCTGCCGGGCCTTGAGGGTCGCCGTGATCCGTTCTACATCGAGCAACACGTCGTCGCTCGCCACGCAGGTGAGAATCACGTCGGCCTCGCACAACAGCTCATCGAGCTCATCCAGGCCGTGTGCGGTGGCGCCAAAGGAGGCCGCCAGCTCTTCGGCGTGGGCGACCGTGCGGTTCGCGACGCGCAAGCGGGAGAGCCCCTCCCTGCGCAGGGAGAACATCGCCGCCTCGATCATCTCGCCGGCGCCGATCAGCAGCGCGGATTTGTCGTCGAGCCGCTCGAAGATCTGGCGCGTGAGATCGACCGCGACCTTGGCGACAGACACCGGTCGCTCCGAGATGCGAGTCTCGGTCTTGACTCGCTTCGCGACCTTGAAGCCGTGCTGGAAGAGACGGGAGAGGACAGGGCCGCACGTCCCCGCCTCGACCGCGTCCCGATAGGCGTCCTTGAGCTGTCCCAAGATCTGGGGCTCACCCACCACCATCGAGTCCATCGCGGAAGCAACCCGGAAGACGTGTCGGATGACCTCACGATCCCGATATTGGTAGAGATGCTCGGGGCGGGCCCCGCCTCGATCCATGAAGAAGTCCGCCAGACGGAGCCGAGCCGCCTCGCTGTGACGCGTCGTCGCCAGCACTTCGACCCGGTTGCAGGTCGAGATGATCGCAACCTCTTCGATCTCTTCGGCATCGGCGAGCTTCTGCAGCACCGGCGCAACATCATTCACCGCGAAGCGCTCGCGCACTTCGACGGGGGCGGTGGTGTGGTTCATGCCCACCAGCAACAGCTTCACGCCAGCACCCCGATCCCCACGACGGCAAACAGCAGGAACCCGAAGCCCAGGACGGCGCTCCACGCCGCCTGTCGCGCACCCTGGTGCCGCACGAAGCGAGCGGTCGCGAGACCCGCGTAGATCGCCCACGCGAATGCAGTCCACACCTCGTGGATCGATCCGTACCACGGGGTGCCGTAGCTGAACTGAACCCACAGCATCCCGGTCATCAGTCCCAGCGTCAGCAGCGGGAAGCCCACGGCCAGCGCAACCGCGTTGACCCGGTCGAGAGCCTCCAGGGATGGCAGCACCGTTCTGGCGGAGAGCATGCGCTTGGACTTGAGCCGCGAGTGCTCGGCGAGAAAGAAGAGACCCGCGATGCCCGCGACGCCCAACAGTCCGAGTCCCGCACTTCCGAGCAGGACGTGTACATGGGGCCAGGAGCCCGAAGGAGCAACCGCCGCGGTGCCTTCCACGATCCGGATGGCTCCGACGAACACCGCCAGGAATGCGACCGGGCCCACCAGCGCGGCGAGTGCCGGAATCCGCAGCCACCACATCAGGCCGAGCAGCGTGAGGACCCCCATCCAGCCCATGAACGAGACGGCCATCGTGAGATCAGTGACAGGCGGTGCATCCGCGACCCGGTGAAGCGTCGCGAAGCCGGCCCCCTGGAAGACCGCACCCAGCGCGAGTCCCAAGACGGCCCCGCGCTCTATGCGCTCTCTGCCCAGGACGACACCCAGCACGGCGCCGACCCCCGCTGCCAGGTACAGGGCCGCAGCAATCTGGTGGAATTCGACCATGTATCGTCCTCGCTCGCGGTGAGTTTATCGGCTGATCCCGAGAGGAAGTAGAGGAAGAAGAGCCAGCGGGGGCCGCTCAGCGCCTTCTAGCGCCCTCACAGCCTCTCTAGACGCTTCATCTGAGCCTTCACGCTGGCAGCGTCGTTCGCCATCTCGAAGACGCGGTATGCCGGCTCTCCGAACAGCACGAAACGGATCTCCTCGAGGCCATCCGCCGCTTCCATGTGTGCGCGTGCCTCCTCGATCGAGATTTCCGCGCAGCGCTGCATCGAGAGACCCCCGATGCCCGCCCCTACCGCCGGGACCGCGAGGCTCGCGCAGCCGTGCTCGCTGGCAAGTTCAAAGCTGCGTCGAACGCTCGAGCGCACGCTCTCCTCGCTCGCCTGGCCGCTGGCTGGCATGCCCGCCGCGTGGATGACGAAGCGCGCCGGCAGGTCCCCGGCACCCGTCACGGCAGCGTCGCCCACCTCGACGGGACCGTGGTCGTCGCACTGCTGCTGGATCGTCGGGCCGCCCTTCGCCCGGATGGCGCCCGCCACACCGCTCCCGAGCACCAGAGCGCTGTTCGCAGCGTTCACGATGGCGTCAACCTCCTGCTCAGTGATATCGCCTTCGACGAGCGTGATGCGTCCCATCAGCTTTTCCTGCGCGGCTTGGCTCCACGAGACTTCGGCGGGCTGCGGCGCGCGGGCTGTTTGCGCCGCTGGCGCTTCCCGCCCCCCACGGCCTCGATGTAGCCTGCGGCCAGCAGCGGAACCGTGATCTCGTGGTGTCCGATCAGGGTGATCCCACGTCCACCGAGCCGAGTCGGGCGTTCGACGAGATTGACGCTCGGCCGGTATTGGCGCATGAAGTCGAGATTCACGGCCGTGAAGCGACGCACCTTGTTGCCGACGTTGCGAGCGAGGGAGAGTGCCTTGAGGAAGACCTCCGGCAAGATCACCGCCGAGCCCACGTTGAAGATCACACCGCCTTCGAGGGTGGCGACGATCCCGGCCAGGGTTTCGAAATCGCGGTAGCTGGTTTGTCCGAGCGCCGCACCATCGGCGCTTTCGTGCATGTGATGGATGTCGGTACCGACGGCGACGTGCACCGTGACGGGGATTTCCAGCCGGACGGCTGTCGCCAGGACCGAGCGATCCTTGTGGGGATATCGGCCTTCGAGGATCTCGCGACCGACCGCTTCTCCCATTCCGATGCCGCTGTCAGCGCCGCGCCGGATGGCATCGTTGAGAAGGGCCGAGGTCTCGCGCGCCATGCCGAAGCTACCGTCATCCAGGGCCTCGGCGACGTCCTCACTGGTGCGACCCATCATGGCGAGCTCGAGATCGTGCACACAGCCCGCCCCGTTCATGAGCACAGCGTCGATCGCGCCTCGCTCGAGCAGATCGACGACCACCGGTGCCAGCCCCACCTTGACCAGGTGCGCGCCGAATCCGAAGAGGACCGTCCTGCCTCGCTCCGAGGCGCGTACCCAGGCGTCGATGGCGGCTCGCAGCTCCGCAGCCCCGAGGATGTCCGGCAGCCCTTCGAGGAAGTCCGCAAAGCTGCCTCCGGCCCGGTGGGGCTGGGCCTCGTCCTGCAACCGCACCTTGCTGCGCCGGCGACGCGCCGGCGTGGTGCGAACCTTCGAACGATCGATCGGCCGCCAGGGTCGACTCACTCGGAGCCTTCCCCGCGATAAGCGTCGTCCACCACCTCGCACAGCGCGTGGCCGATCGCGATGTGCGCCTCCTGGATGCGGGGGGTTTCGTCCGACGGCACCCGGATGGCGACGTCGACGGCCCCCGCGAGTTGCCCTCCACCCTTGCCGGTGAGCCCGATCGTGAAGAGCCCTTTCGCCCGCGCTGCCTCGACACCCGCGAGCACATTCGGCGAATTGCCCGAGGTCGAGAGCGCGATGGCGAGGTCACCGGCCTCTCCGTGCGCCTCGACGCCGCGGACGAAGACCCGGTCGTATCCGTAGTCGTTGGCGACGGCCGTCAGCTCCGACAAGTTGGCGGCGAGCGCCATCGCCGGCAATGCGACCCGTTCCCCCGCATAGCGACCCACCCACTCCGCGGCGATGTGCGCGGCGTCGGAGGCCGAGCCTCCATTTCCGAAGAGCAGCACCTTCCGGTCGCGCCGGAACGTTGCGAGAACCTCCTCGGCAGCCTGTGCAATTACCGGCGCACAGCTCTCGAGCAGTGCCTGCTTGACGCGGATACTCTCTCCGAGCGCCGTTCGGACGCGGTCAAGTGCGTTCACGGGCCGGAGTGTAAGCAAACCGAACGAATCCGGCGCGTTACCGACAAAGTGCGGGCCGGGGATGCCCACAGAAGCCTCTGACATCCAGGATGCGCTACAGACTCCGAAGCCGAGCACTTCAGACATCAGGAGAATCCAGACGATGGCAGCCGAACCCGCCGAAGTCACCGACGCGAACTTCGAGAGCCAGGTCATCCAGTCCAGCCAGCCGGTGGTGCTGGACTTCTGGGCGGAGTGGTGCGCCCCCTGCCGCGCGATCTCTCCAATCCTCAAACAGCTCGCCTCGGATTACGACGGCAAGATCAAGGTCGTGAAGATGAACATCGACGACAACCCGCAGACCCCGCAGAAGTACGGCGTCCGCGCAATCCCGACGGTCCTCGCGTTCCAGAACGGTCAGGTCGTCGAGCAGATCCAGGGCGCCCGACCGAAGGCGGCATTCGAAGAGATGGCCCAGAAGCTGATCTGAGACCTGCGGGTCGCGCTCAACTCGCCGAGGCCTGCCCAGTTCCCGGAGCTTCGGGCGCCTGGAAGAGTCGAACGGGCCAGCGTCTCTTCACCGCCGTCCGGTACAACAGCGGATCCGGATTCGTAACCACGGGGTGGCCGACCATCTCGAGCAGAGGCAGATCGGTCACCGAGTCGGAGTAGAAGTAGCTTCGCGCCAGATCGATGTCGTGATCCTGGATGAACTGCTGGATCCAGTAGATCTTCCCCTCGTCGAAGCAAAGGGGCTCGACGACTCGTCCAGTCAGCATGCCCTTCTCGATCTCGAGCCGGGTGTAGAGGCAGTGCTCCACGCCGAGGAAGTCCGCCACCGGCTCTACGATGTAGCGGGTAGCGCCGCTGACGATCGCAACCGTGTGCCCCTGGTCGCGATGCTCCTGGATCAGTTGTTCGGCTTCGGGGTAGATCGTGTCCCGAACGAAATCGCCGAAGAGTCGCTGGCCCTCGTGGGCCAGGGCCCGCTCTTCCCGACCCTTGAAGTCGACCATCATGGACTTCGTCCAGGCCTGGGTGTCGAGCATGCCGACCTTGTAGAGGAGGTAGGCCCCGAGTCCCTGGGCCAGATCCCGGCCCGACACCTCTCCCTGCTGGTAGCGGTGCCTCATGTACAGAGACGCCGAGTTCTCGCAGAGGATCGTCTTGTCCATATCGAAGAGCGCAGCAACCCGAGACATCGACTCAATCTATCACGGGGTTCTAGAACACATAACGCCGCATCGAGACGTTCAAGAGAAGTCCCACCGCGATGCCCGCCGAGAGCAGCGCGGAGCCCCCATAGCTGAAGAGGGGAAGCGGAACGCCAATGACGGGTGCGAGTCCCAGCACCATTGCAACGTTGATCGTCGCGGGCCAGAAGAGCGTCCCGACGACGCCCACGGCAAGCATCGCGCCGAACGCGTCCTTGGCGTTGCGCGCGACCCACCACAGCCCCCAGAGCAAGAGCAGGAGATAGATCGCCAACACGAAGGTGCTCCCCGCGAAACCCCACTCCTCGGCGAGCACCGAGAAGACGAAGTCCGTGTGCTGGGTGGGCAGGAAGCGGAGCTGCGTCTGGCTTCCCTCGAGCCAGCCGGTTCCGAACAAGCCGCCCGAGCCCACGGCGATGCGCGACTGCATGGCCTGGTAGCCGGAGGCGAGCGGATCCCGCGCCGGATCCAGGAAGTCGAGGATGCGGGTGCGCTGGTAGCCGCGCAGCCCGAAGTTCCAGAACGCCACGAGGGCGCCCACGGCCGCCGCTCCGAGCCCCACCCAGGCCGGCCAGGGGATCCGAACGAAGGGCAGGAACGTAACGCCGATCAGGAGCAGCAGCAGTGCGACACCGATGTCGTTCTGCAGCACGATGATGCCGCAGGGCACGGCGATGATCAGCAGCGGCGCGCCGAGCTGCCGGATGCGCGTGATCTCCGTCGGCGGGTTGCGCTGGAAGTAGCGCGCGAGCGCGAGCACGAGCCCGATCTTCGCGAGTTCCGAGGGCTGGACCCGCCCCGCGAAGAGCCACGCCTGGGCGCCCCGGACCACCGGAGACAGCAGGATCGGAAGCAGGAGCAACACCAGGCTCAGCACGTACAGGGGCATCGCCAAGCGGGCGAAGCGGCGGTAGTCGATCGCGCACACCCCGACTGCGGCCGCAGCCGCCACCCCCAGCGTGAGCAGCTGACGACGGAAGATCTCGCTGGTCCCAGTCCCGACGCCGGCGTGGGTCGCCGACAACAGGTTCACCAAGCCGAAGACCACGAGCACGACGACCAGCCCGAGCAGCATCCAGTCGAAGTTCTGGATCGAGCGACGGTCAATCCGCAGCAACGGTCACCCCCTCCGTCTCGACAACCGGGTGCTTCTCGAAGTACCGGGCAAGCACCTTCTGGGCGATCGGGGCCGCTACGCTTCCGCCGCTCGCGCCGGCATGTTCGACGATCACCGCGACGGTGATCTCGGGCTCCGTGGCCGGAGCGTAGGCTGCGAAGACCGCGTGGTCCCGGTAGCGCAGGGGAATCTCCTCGGGTTCGAGGTCCTTCACGAGATCCAGCCTGACCACCTGGGTGGTCCCCGTCTTGCCCGCCACCAGGACGCCGGGAACCCGACCACGAGCACCCGTGCCCTGGGGCTCGTGCACGACCGCCGTCAGCGCGCGCGACACCAACGAGAGGATGTCGGCGGAGATCCCGACCTTCGTGGTCTGCGGCGGATCGATGGGCCGCACCCGCGCGCCATCCCAACTCTCCAGACGGCGGAGCAACCGGGGCTGTATCCGTGTTCCGCCGTTTGCAATCACGGAGAAGGCAACGGCGAGTTGAGTGACCGTAACCAGGTTGGCGCCTTGTCCGATCGAGACCGACACCGTTTCGCCCTTCTGCCACGGCTCCTTCTTGACTCGTTCCTTCCACTCGCGGGTCGGAACCAGGCCGGGCTTCTCTCCCGGCAGGTCGATGCCCGTGAGCTGACCCAGCCCGAACGCCCGAGCGTATTGGCCGATGCGATCGATACCCAGCAACATGCCCAGCTGGTAGAAGTAGACGTCGCAGGAGTGGACCAGGGCCTGGGTGAGGTCGACTGTGCCGTGCCCGGCGCGCTTCCAGCATCGGTAGGTTCGGCGGCCCAGGCGGTAGTAGCCGGGGCAGAAGACCTCTTCCGAAGGGTCGATCTCCCCTTCGGCCAGCCCCGCAACCGCCATGATCGCCTTGAAGGTCGAGCCCGGAGAATACTGGCCGGCGGTCGCACGACTCTGGAGCGGCAGCCACTCATCGTTCATGAGTGCCTTCCAGGTGTCGCCATCGATGCCGCCCGCGAAGTCGTTGGGGTCGTAGGTGGGACGCGAGACGAGGGCGAGTACTTCGCCGTTTCGCGGGTCGAGCGCCACGAGGGCTCCCATCCAATCGGGCTTCTCTGGATCGTCTGACTCGAAGGCCTCCTCGGCGGCCCGCTGCAAGTCCAGATCGATGTTGAGAACGGCCTTGCCGCCCGGTTCAGGCGCGAGCTTGTCGATCTCGCGGATCTCGCGTCCGGAGACGTCCACGATCACGTTCCGGCCGCCGGCGCGCCCGCGCAGGTGGTCCTCGAGTCGAGCCTCGAGACCGCTCTGTCCTACGATCGCGCCGGCCTTGTAGCCGGCGAATCGCTCCTGGCGGAGCTGGCGCTGCTGGATCTCGCCGATACTGCCCAGCAGGTGGGCGGCTCGGGTCGCCTCGACATAATGGCGTCGTGGGCGCATGTCGGTGATCACGCCGGGCATCGCAAACCGATGCGCCTCGACCCGTGCCAGCAGGATCTCGCCCATGTCGCCGTCGAGCTCCACCGGCTGGAAGCGACGACGGTCCTTCGGCTCTCCAACCCGGGCGGCCAGCTCGTCGGCGTCCCGTCCGAGCAGCTGACCGAGTGCACCGAAGGTCCGTTTAGGCGCAATCAGCTCGTTCGGGATGACCTGCACCCGGTAGGCGGGTCGATTCGCGGCGAGCACCCTCCCCTCGCGGTCCACGATCTGGCCACGAGGGGCTTCGAGCACGAGGGTGCGAACCGAGTTCTGCTGCGAGCGCTCCCGCAGGTCCGCACCCTCCAGGATCTGCAGCTGGAAGAGCCGCACCGCGAATACCAGGAACGCCAAGCCGATCACGAAGGCGACGAGGGCGAGGCGGCCATCGCCCAGGGGCGAGTCGACGCCACCGAGACGGTCGTCTCCGTAGCCGCCGAGCATCAGGCCGGTCGCCGGACGGCGTCGAGGCCGAGGGAGCGGTGGCCGGGGTCGTCGTCCGCCCAGGCCCAGGTCCGGCCCACCAGGGCGGACACACTCGGCGCACAGGCGCCGGTGACCAGCGCGTGAACCAACTGGGAGCCGAGCCAGCCCAGACGCAGCTCAGCTCCGCCCACGAAGAACCCGGTGATGGCGAGCATGGCCAGCCCGTAAGCGAAGACAACGCCGGCCGCAAAGAATGCGAGAGGCCAGGATCCGCGCAGGTTGAGTTGACGGGCGGCGATCCCGGTTCCCACGAACGTGAATAGATCCAGAAGAGCGTGCTGGCCGAGCAGCGAACCCGAGAGCAGATCCGTCGCGTAGCCGAGGAAGGCCGCAAGCAGCAGTCCGGCAGCAAGGCGCTCCCACCGCAATCCGATCCCGATCAGCACCAACAGGGCGAGATCGGGACACCCCGGAGGAGAGACGAGGGTGGCGAGTACGCCCTGCACGACGAGTGCCGCGATGGCGAGCCCCAGCAGTGCCGACACGCGCTTCACGAAGAAGGCCGCCGGGGTGGACGGGCCTTGGCCGACTCGACGGGCTCCGCGCGCGCTTCGCTCTCATACAGGAGATCCATGGTCGGACCGCGGCGCATCATCACGAAGACCTGCTCGAGACGGCCGAAGTCCACGGCGGGACGCAGGGTCGCCGTCTGCCGCAGGCCGCCGGCCGGATCCAGGAGCTCCTCTACTTCTCCGATGCGCAGTCCCTTTGGATACACCCCGCCGAGTCCCGACGTGATCACGATATCGCCGACCTGCACGTCGCCCCCGCGCACCACGAACTCGAAGGCGAGTTGATCGGTGCCACGCCCGCGCACGATTCCGCGGGCCCGACTTCGCTGCACGATCCCGTCAATCGCGCTCTGACGATCGAGGAGCAACATCGTCTTGCCGGCGTGCCGCGACGTCGCCGTAACCAGGCCGACCACCCCCTCCGCCGTGATCACCGGGTTGCCGGCTCGCACGCCGTGGGCCTGACCCCGATCGACGAGGACCGATCGGAACCAGGGCATCACGTCCAGGCCCACGACTTCCGCAGGCAGCATCGGGATCTCGAAATCGTCGCGCATCGACGCGACTTGCTGAAGGTGTCCGCTCGCTACGAGCGCCTCGCGGTACTGCAGGTTGGCTTCCGCCAGTTCGGCGAGACGCGATCGCAGCCGATCGTTCTCCTCCCGCACCCCGCGCAATGCGACGTAGTCGCCCCACATCCCGCGGATCCCATCCACCGGCGCGGCCACCAGATCCTGCACGGGAACCGCGACCTCGAGCATGACCGCCTGCCACCAGGGCAGGTCACGGCCCCCCTGCTCGAGGGCGCGCCGGTCGGAGACCATCGTGACGACGGCTACGAGCGCCAGCAGCCCGAACAGGACCGGCGCCCCGATGCGTTTCAGAAGATCAGGCATGTTCCGCCGAGGAACCCCCGAGGGAGACCACAAGAGCCCCCGAGAAGGGAAACCAGAGGGGTTCCTACTCTACGACCGGATCGTGACTTCCTTGAGCAGTCGCAGCTCATCGAGGCAGCGTCCAGTCCCCAGGGCGACCGCCGTCAGTGGGTCCTCGGCCAGCATCACCGGAAGGCCCGTGGCCTCGCGCAGCAGGATGTCCAGGTTGCTGAGACACGACCCGCCGCCCACGAGCACGATGCCCTTGTCGACGATGTCGGCGGAGAGCTCGGGCGGGGTTCGCTCGAGCGCCATCTTGACGCTCTCGACGATTGCGTTGATCGGCTCGGCCAGGGCTTCGCGCACTTCCTCGGACTTGATCTCGAGGGTCTTCGGAACACCGGCGACCAGGTCGCGCCCCTTCACCTCCATCGACCGGTTCTCCTGGGTCGGGTACGCAGTCCCGACCTTGATCTTGATCTGTTCCGCCATACGCTCACCGATCAGCAGATTGTACTTTCGCTTCACGTACTGGATGATCGCCTCGTCCATCTTGTCGCCGCCCACCCGAGCGGACAACGAGTAGACGATTCCCGAAAGTGAGATCACCGCAACCTCGGTGGTGCCTCCGCCCACGCTGATGATCATGCTGCCGGACGGCTCGGTCACCGGAAGCCCCGCACCGATCGCCCCAGCCATCGCCTGTTCGATCAGGTAGACCTCGCGGGCGCCCGCGAGCATCGCGCTCTCCTTGACTGCGCGCTTTTCGACTTCGGTAATACCGGAGGGAACCGCGATGACGATGCGCGGCCGCACCCAACGCTTGCGATCGTGCACGCGCGTGATGAAGTAGCGGAGCATCGCCTCGGTGATCTCGAAGTCGGCGATGACACCGTCCTTCATCGGGCGAATGGCAACGATGTTCGAGGGCGTGCGACCGAGCATCTCCTTCGCACGCGTTCCGACGGCACGCACCTTGTCGGGACCCCGCTCGTTCCGGCTAACCGCGACGACACTCGGTTCGCTGACGACGATGCCTCGACCCTTCACATACACGAGCGTATTAGCGGTACCGAGGTCGATGGCGAGGTCACTGGAGAACCAGCCGAACACGGAGTTGAGAATCAAATCGGCTCCCCCCTCGAGGCGCTTCAGCTGCGGCGACCCGTAGCTGCGGTGGCCTTGCTAACTAGCCGGATTCGCGACTCGTTTTGCCATACCCACCACAGAGCCAAAAGTACCAACCCCACTCAGCCCGGGCAACCGAGATAGGCGTCCTTCGGCGCTTTTCGAGTCTTCAGCGCCCGCCCCTTTCGAAGCTGCCGACCGCTCCGTACTCTCGGCAGCCGCAGGCAGAGGGATGGAGGGGGGATTCGACATGCTGGAGTCGATCAGACGGGGCCAGAAGTGGCTGACGGGGATCCTCGTCGCCCTCGTGGGCGGCGTCTTCGTGTTCTTCATGGGTCTCGGACAACCTCTGCAACCCGGTGGCCCTTCCCAGGGGACCGTCGTCGAACTGGGGAATATCCGGCTCGTCCAGGCGGACTTCCTCCGCGTACGTGCGCAGCAGAGCGACGCCTATCGGGAGCAGCTGGGAGACCAGTTCAACAGCAAGATCGGGCGCAGCTTCCTCGACTCACAGGCGCTTCGCACCCTGGTCAATCGTGCGATCCTCGCCCACGAGGCCTCCGACCTCGGCCTGCGAGTCGGCAAGGAAGAGATCCAGCAGGTGGTCGTCCAGAGCGCGGGATTCATCGACGAGAGCGGACGCTTCGACGAGGATCGGTTCAAGAACTACGTCGAGTACGAATACGGCAACCAGCGCAACTACGTCGAGTTCATGCGATACGTCCTGCTGGGACAGAAGATGGTGCGGCTGCTCTACACCCAGGGCGAAGTGAGTGAAGGCGAGGCGCGCGCCTCGGCGCTGTATCGGCTCCAGCAAGCGCAGATCGGATACGTGGCGATCGACGTCGAGACGCTTCCCCCGGGCTCTGAGATCAGCGACGAGGAGGTCGCGGCCTATGCGGCGGCTCACGAAGCCGAACTCCAGGCGCTTTACGAGGAGCGTCTGGACTCATTCCAGCTGGGGAAGCAGCTGAGACTGCGGCATGTCCTGTTCGAGCTGGGCCCCGCCCCTACCCCGGGGGAGAACGAAGAGGCCCAGAAGAACGCAGAAGCCGCACTGGCGCGCCTCGAATCCGGTGAGGACTTCGCGGCGCTGGCGCTCGAGGTTTCGGACGACATCTCCACACGCGATTCGGGGGGGGACCTGGGACTGGTGAGCCCCGACGAGATCGCCAGCGAGCTGAGCCTCGCGGCGAACGCCCTCGAACCTGGCCAGCACAGCAGCGTGGTGCGAACGGACCGCGGGCTTCACCTCCTGAAGCTCGAGGAACGCATCGATGCGGGGGCGCGTCCCTTTGCCGAGGTGAAGAGTCAGCTCGCGCGGGAGGCCGCGAGCAAGCAGGCCGCGGCGCAGCGTGCGGACGAGATCACCGACGAGCTCGCCACGGCGATTCGTGACGGTCAGTCCCTCGAGGACGCCGCACGCGAACGCGAGCTGACCCTCGAGCGGACCGGCATGCTGCGTCGTCGCGCCGACGGATTCGTGGTGGGACTCGGGGCTTCGCCCGAGCTGCTCGCAATGACGTTCGCCCTTCGCGCCGACCGGCCCAACTCACCGGAGATCTTCGCCGTCGGCACCAAGCTCGTCTTGATCCAGCTGCTCGACCGAAGCGAACCGAGCGAGGCGGAGCTCGGCGAGATCATCACCACGGAGCGAAGCCGCCTGCAAGACGCCAAGCAGAACGCATTCTTCCAGAGCTGGGTAGAGGCCCGCCGAAGCGAACTCATCAGATCGGGTCAGCTGCTGATCGACAGCTCGGTGGTGGAGAGCTGATCCGACGCCGCGAACAGCAGCGACGCCCGGCTAGGCGTAGCCCTCGTTCGGATGTCTCAACAGCCCCATGAACTCGGCTCTCGTCTTCGGGTCGCTCTGGAACACGCCTCGCAGAGAGCTCGTAATCGCCGAGCTGTTCTGCTTTTGCACGCCCCGCATCATCATGCAGAGGTGCTTCGCTTCGACCACGACACCCACCCCCTTCGGCTGGAGGATCTCGCTCAGAGTCTGAGCGATCTGCATCGTCATGCGCTCCTGCACCTGGAGGCGGCGCGCGAAGATCTCCACCAGGCGCGGGATCTTCGACAGCCCGATCACCTTCTTCTCGGGGATGTAGGCGACGTGCACCCGCCCGAAGAACGGCACCATGTGGTGCTCGCACAGGCTGTAGAAATCGATCTCGCGCACCAGGACCATTTCATCGTATTCGACGTCGAAGAGCGCCCCGTTGATCTCTTCCGCCGGGTTTCGGCTATAGCCCTCGGTGAAGAAGCGCATCGCCCGGGCCACGCGCTCAGGCGTCCTCAGCAGCCCGTCACGGCCCGGGTCCTCGCCGAGCTCCTTCAGGAGCGCTGAAATCAGTCCAGCTACGGGGTCGTTCTCCATCACGGGACGGTAGCGAAAACGCGCGCCCAGCCGGAACTCGGATCAGTATCGGCGCAGGAGCCCGCGCAGAACGCCCCGGATCTCGACGTCCCGAGCGTGAACCTCGATGGGGTCCATATCCGCGTTCGCAGGAACCAGCCTCACCCGGTCGCCCTTCTTGTAGAAGCGCTTCAGGGTGGCTTCGGTGCCCCCGACGAGCGCAACCACCGTATCGCCGTTTCTTGCCTGCGTTCGGCTCTCGACGACGACGAGATCGCCGTCGCGGATCTGCTCGTCGATCATCGACTCACCGCGGACGCGCAGCACGAAGGTCTCACCCGGACGCGTGACCATCTCTGGAGGCACGGAGATGCGCTCGGTGGCTGCGTCGTCTTCAATGGCCTCGATGGGCACGCCTGCAGCGACGATGCCCAGAACCGGCAGTGAAGCCAGCTCCGAGACGTCCATGCCCGGGTCTTCCACGGGCTCAACGGAGCGTGAGCGGTTCCAGGCCTTTTGCAGGAAGCCCTTCTCGACGAGATGCTGAACGTGCTTGTGAACGGTGGCCACGGATGACAAGCCGAAGTGAGAGCCGATCTCTTCGAGGCTTGGCGAATAGCCGTTGCGGCTCACGAAGTCTCGGATGAACTCGAAGATCTCGCGCTGACGCCGGGTGAGTGCCACGAGGCCTCCTCCTCGGTGACAGAGTCTCGCGAAAACAAGACGAAAGTCAAGTTGCCGCGATCTGGCGCAGCGGTCTGGAGAAATTCAGGCCGCGGGGCGCAGCTTCGCGCCGGGCGAGGCCCGGTAGAAGCGACGGAGTTCGGACAGCAGCGCGGGCGTGTCGGCCCGGCTGGGGAAGCGCCTCTCCAGGCTCTGGCAGTAGTGATGGGCCCGCTCGTTTGCCAACTCGTAACGCTGCCGTGACGCCGGCTCCAGGCCATCGGCCAGACGGAAGTTCTCGAAGTGAGCAAGGGCCCCGGGACCCACGGACGCGAGCCTCGCGAACACGAAGCGATCCACCTCGGCCTGGAGTTCGAGCACCAGCAGCGATACGGGCAGATCCTGCGCCGCGTGCCACGCCAGGCACACGAGATGACTCGTCTCTTCGAGCAGTGTTCCGGTGTCGCCTTGATCCTGCGGGTCCAGGTGGATCCCGACCTGTATTTCGTCGCTTCCTTCGATGACGACGAGGCCGCTTCGACAGCCCGGTGGGAGCCAGTCCCGCACTTGCTCAGGAGGCAGACTGAGCAGGAAGCGCTCCGGCTCGATCTCGAGATCGAGCGCGTAGACTTCGGCCAGCCAGCCAGCCACCTCGCCGACGCTTGCCGCGAGTTGCTGACTCACTGGGAACGCTCCGGACCCCCGGTCGCGGGCAGGATCATGCCGTGACGAATCAGGCGCGAGCGATCGCGCAGACTGCCCGTCTCCCGGTAACGATCGTAGAGCCCGAGCAGATCGATGAAGCGCGAGCCGCGCGCGCGATCTCCCACATCGGCGAGCAGCTCGACGAAGTCCGTGAACCGCTCTCCGAGTTCCTCGAACAGGTCCGAGCCGGTTCGGATCGAGAGCCGCAGATAAGCCGTGGTTCCGATCTGGGCGAAGTACTCGAGGCCCACGGTCCTGCGGCGAAGGCTCGCGCCAAAGAAGCCCGCATCGAAGAGGGCGCGGTCACCCAGCGCGCGGAGGCGGGCTGCCCGAGCCGATCCATCGACGAACTGGGCAGCAATAAGGGCCTCGGCGAGGGTGGCGGGCTCTTCGGGCTCGGAGTCGCGACAGGGGGCTCGCACCCGAGAGTCGAGCAGGTCCACCAGGTACCCGGAGGCCAGCGGACTGGGGCAGTGACCCAGCTCGACCTGGGCCTCGCCCACCATCTCAGAGAACAGCTCGCGGGTGGTCTCCACGTCACCCCCCCATGGAGAATGGATCGGCCTGCCGGAAAATGCGACTGAGCCCTTTTTTCAGATCGAGATCCCTCCGGGGACCCAAGAAACGACGTTCGCGACTTGACGAGTGCCGCGCGGGGTCTAACTTGCGCGCCGTTTGGCAGTCGGGTTCTCCAACTGCCAAAGCCTGCAATCCAGTGAATTAACCCCCATTTCGGAACCGGCTCCGCGCCGTCACGAAGGAAGGAATCCTCAACGTGAAGATCCGACCGCTCCAAGACCGCATTCTTGTGAAGCGCATCGACGAAGAAGAGAAGACATCGGGTGGCATCATCATCCCTGACACCGCCAAGGAGAAGCCCCAGGAAGGCAAGGTCATCGCCGTCGGCAACGGCAAGCTGCTCGACGACGGGAAGGTCCATCCCCTTGATGTCAAGAAGGGCGACCGGGTTCTCTTCAGCAAGTACGGCGGCACTGAAGTTCAGGTCGACGGCGAAGAGCACCTCATCATTCGCGAGGACGACGTCCTCGGCATCATCGGCAAATAAAGGGATCCCCAATGGCCAAGGAAATCCTATTCGACACCGACGCCCGTGCGAAGCTGCTCGCGGGCGTCGACGGACTGGCTAACGCCGTTCGTGTGACGTTGGGCCCGAAGGGCCGCAACGTCATCATCGAGAAGAGCTTCGGCTCTCCCACGATCACCAAGGACGGCGTGACCGTCGCCAAGGAGATCGAGTTCAGCGACAAGTTCGAGAATATGGGCGCGCAGATGGTCAAGGAGGTCGCCTCGAAGACCTCCGACGTAGCCGGTGACGGCACCACGACCGCCACCGTGCTTGCCCAGGCGATCTTCCGCGAGGGCAGCAAGCTCGTGGTCGCTGGTATGAATCCGATGGAACTCAAGCGCGGCATCGAGAAGGCCACTGCGGTCATCACGGCCGGACTCGAGAAGCTCAGCAAGCCGACCCGTGAGGAGAGCGAGATTGCACAGGTTGGCACGAACTCCGCCAACGCCGACGAGACGATCGGCAAGATCATCGCCGAGGCCATGGGCAAGGTGGGCCGCGAAGGCGTGATCACGGTCGAGGAGGGCAAGTCCCTCGAGACCGAGCTCGACGTGGTCGAGGGAATGCAATTCGATCGCGGCTACCTCTCTCCGTACTTCGTGACCAATCCGGAGAGCATGGAAGCCGTGCTCGAAGAGCCCCTGATCCTGCTCCACGAGAAGAAGATCTCGAACATGAAGGATCTGCTGCCCCTGCTGGAGCAGGTGGCACGCCAGGGCAAGCCGCTGCTGATCGTGGCCGAGGATCTCGAGGGCGAGGCACTCGCAACGCTCGTCGTCAACAAGCTCCGCGGCACGCTGAACGTGGCCGCGGTGAAGGCCCCGGGATTCGGGGATCGCCGCAAGGCGATGCTTCAGGACATGGCGATCGTCACGGGCGGCAATGTGATCGCCGAGGAGCTCGGTCTCAAGCTGGAGAACGTGACCCTCAAGGACCTGGGCAAGGCCAAGCGCATCCAGATCGACAAGGACAACACCACCATCATCGATGGATCCGGCGCCAAGAAGGACATCCAGGGCCGCTGTGGTGAGATCCGAAACCAGATCGAGGACACGACCTCTGACTACGACCGCGAGAAGCTCCAGGAGCGGCTCGCGAAGCTGGTCGGCGGGGTGGCCGTCGTGAAGGTCGGTGCCGCTACCGAGACCGAGATGAAGGAGAAGAAGGCCCGCGTCGAGGACGCCCTGCACGCAACCCGGGCGGCCGTCGAGGAGGGCATCGTCCCGGGCGGCGGCGTAGCACTGATCCGCTGCCTCAAGGGGCTGGATGGCATCAAGGCCAACGAGGAGCAGACAGCGGGTGTGAACATCATCCGCAAGGCCGTCGAGGCTCCGATCCGTCGAATCGCGGAGAACGCGGGGATCGAGGGCTCGATCGTGGTCGAGAAGGTCAAGACCCTGAAGGGAGCCGATGGCTTCAACGCCGCCACCGAGAAGTACGAGGACCTGCTGAAAGCGGGCGTTCTCGACCCGACCAAGGTGGTTCGGACCGCGCTTCAGAATGCGGCCAGCGTCGCGGGCCTGCTGCTGACCACCGAGGCCATGGTTGCCGACAAGCCCGAAGAGAAGGACGCGGCCCCCGGCGGCATGCCCGGCGGCGGCATGCCGGGCATGATGTAGACCCGCAGCCCAATCCCGCGAAACGAGAGCCCCGGAGCTTTGCGCCGGGGCTCTTTCGTTGCGCTGCCGCCCCACGGGAACTCGCGCAAAGGTGGGGGTCAAGGGCACTGCCGAAGTTGCCGAAATCCATTGAATCTCGGCTCGATGCAATGCGAACTTGCACGGAGCCCAACGGATTTCTGGATGTCGACGAGCGAAGCAACACAGGACCGGCTGCGGCGCCGCCTCGAGGCGATGGGGATCGAGGTCACCCGAATGCCAGCGGGTCGCTGTCTCATCGGCCGAATGCGGCTGCAGAAAAACACCTTCGAGACGACCGGCGACCCGATCCGGATCGACGAAGTCGTCTTCGCAACCATCGGCGCGAACAGCGCCAAGTGCCTGAAGCCCCGCGCCCTCTTCCAGCTCCCGATCTTGCCCATCCACGACTGTCGGGACGCCACCGCGATCGAGGCACGGATCCACCTCTCGTGGCAACGCCACGTCGCGCAGCTCACCCGCACCGAGGCGTGGCTGCGCCAGATCGGAACCGAGTTCGAGAGCGAAGAGGATCACTCCCTTGCGGCGTTTTCGATCGCGGGCGAAGACCCGGAAGCCCGCGCCCGCATGATCGACCCGAACCGCGTCATCCTTCCCGGACGGGGACTCCTGGGCGGCATCGCATTGCAGCGCGCGGAGGATCGCATTCTCGCGGTCGACCCGCGGATCCAGAGTTCCATCGACCTCGAGATCAACGTCTCCAATCGTCTCGGAGAGCTGGCCCGGCTGGACTCCAGGCTGTCCCGACGGATGCACGTCGATGCCCTCGAGGACGAATCTCTCGCCGAGCCACGACCTCGCAAGGAACGAAGCCCCGTGGTGTTGGTCGTCGGTCCCGAAGCGACCCGGAATTCAGGCTACCTGGAATCCCTGAAACTGCGCGGGTACAACGTCACCACGGCTCAGGGTGAGCGGGATGCGATCGCCAGCTTCGATCATTGCTCGCCCGAACTCGTGTTCGCCGACGTGCTGCTCGGCCGGTCGGAGGGCATCGACCTGATCCACTCCGTTCGCCAGGTACCCGGCATCGAAGAGGTGCCGGTGATCCTGATGGACACGCGCAAGCGCGAGGAGCACCGGCAGGCGGCACGCCGCATGGGCGCGGTCGGCTACCTCATCTACCCGATCGATGTCTCTCGAATCGCCGAGCGCCTATCCAAGATCGTCTCGGAGCCCCGACGCCGGCGCTTCACCCGCTACTACCAGCCCGTGGCAGTGAAGCTGGGAGGCTCGCGCGAGTCCCTCCTCACGACCACCATCGGCCGGGGCGGGATGTCCCTAGCGACAGCGGAAGACCTCTCGACCCACGAGATCCGCGACTGTCAGCTGGCGCTACCGGAGATCGGCACCAGCGTGCGGGTCGAAGCAGAGGTCGTCTACCGGGGCCGTTCGGGCGAGAACGCTGTCCCGGGGGTCGGCTTGCGCTTCCACGCGTTCCAGGACGAAGACGAGGCGGTGTTCATCGGGTACCTCCGAAGCCTGCACCCGCAGCTGCCGTCACCCGCGATCTAGATCGCCGGCCGAGCCTCTCACGTCGGGGAGCCTGCGGGGGCCGGGGTTCGTGCCTCGAAGAAGTCCGCAATCTCCTCGGACAGACGCGCGCCGTCGTAGTCCACCGGGGCAACGTGACCCGAACGCGCCAGGATCAGCAGTTGGCGGTCATCGCTCGAAACCGCCCCTGCGATCTCGTGGGCGTCGCGGGGATCGGCGGTTCGATCGAGGGCACCGTGGCTCACGAAGATCGGCACGCTGATTCGAACCAGCCGCTCTTGCACCCACCTCTGCATCTTCCTCAACTCATGGATGCTGTGGAGCGGCAGCTTCCGGTAGCCAGGCTGGCGCGCCCGGGCCGCCGGATCCTGGATGTCGGAGCCCTCGCGCTTCGGCAGGTACCGATACACGTACTTGGCGACGGGAATCAGCGCGACCAGGGGCGCGGGATGCAGACGCAGCGGGGTCGCGACGACGGCGATCGCGTCGGCGCGTCCTTCGGATGCGACCGCGAGGGAGGCAAGCCCGCCCATCGAGAGACCCGCGACGAAGACGGTCTCGTGTTGGGCCCGTAACTTCTCGATCTCCTCGCGCGCGGCCTCGATCCAGGCGGTGAAGGGCACCCGGGCGAGTTCCTCGGGTCCGGCATCGTGGCCGGGCAGCACAGGGCCCCGCGCATGGATGCCGCGCGCCGCGAGAGCTTCGGCGATGGGACGCACCTCGTAGGGGGTGCCCGTCAGGCCGTGGAGGCAGAGAGCCCCGACCCGACCGTCACCCCCCTCGGGAGCCAGGTCGTAGGCACTCGCATCGACTACAGGCTCGCTCATCGTCCCTGCTTGCGGGCGGCATCTTCGGCGGCGCGAACCACGTCGCGCAGCGGGACGTCCTTGCGCCTTGCGGCGCGCTTGCAGTCGTCGTACTCGGCCGACATCTCGACGCGACCGCTCCCCAGTTCGACGAACTTCACGCGAATCCGGCCGTAGGGTGTCGATACCCGCTTCGTCTTTCGCGGCAGCACCAGCCGGTCCCACTCCTGGGTTCGAACGCCGATCGCCGACGACTCCCGGAAGAGCAACTCCGCCAGCTCGCGACGTTGGGCTGGACGCGCCAGCACGCGCACCAGGAAGCCCGGGCGGTTCTTCTTCATCTGGATGTTCTGGAGCGAGACGTCCAGGGCGCCTGCGTCCAAGAGCCGCTCCATCAGGTAATCGAAGTGCTCGGGCACGAGATCGTCGAGGTTCGTCTCGAGCGAGACGATCCGGTCCCAACCGGGGCCGCCCTCCGTACCGAGAACGGCGCGCAGCACGTTCGGCATCGGGCCGTCGCGATCCCCCCCGGCACCGAGTCCGATTGCAACGGGTGTCATCGCGGGCAGTTGCCGGAACTCGTCCACCCAGGTACGCAGCAGGGCTGCACCGGTGGGCGTCACGGTCTCCCAGGCGACATTCGCGGGCGTCGTCGGGATGCCCTTCAACAGATCGAGGGTGGCTGGGGCCGGCAGCGGCAGGCGACCGTGCGAGGTGTCGACGCTTCCATGCCCGAGTGCGACCGGTGTGCAGGTCACGCGGGAAACCCCGAGGGCCTTGATCCCGACCGCAGCACCGGTGATGTCGACGAGTGCATCGACGGCTCCCACCTCGTGGAAGTGCACCTTCGCGAGTTCAGTACCGTGCACGCGCGCCTCCGCACGCCCGAGCGCCTCGAAGGCAGCAAGCGCTCCGTCGCGCACCTCACCGGGGAGCTTCGCTTTCTCGAGGAGGCGGACGATCGACACGTAGCTGCGGCCCTGACCGGGGTGGCGTGCACCGTGGGCGTGTCCAGCTGCCCGCTTCTTCTTGGCGCCCTTCTTCTTCGAGCGATGATTGCCTGGGACCATCACGTCGACGTGCTTCGCTGCGAGGGGGCCGCGGTGCACACTCCTCACCCGCAGTTGGAACTCGAGACCCAACCCCGACAGGCCATCCATCAGTTGCTTCCGGGGCAGGCCGAGATCGAGTAGTGCGCCCAGCAGCATGTCGCCGGCGATGCCCGAGAAGGGCTCGAGGTGGAGGAGATCACCTTGGGGAGCCACTATCTCGAGCCTGCGCTCACAGCCGGTTGATCAAGGTGGCGACGTTGGCCGCCCCGAATCCGTTGTCGATGTTCACGACGGTCACGTTGGACGAGCAGCTCGTCAGCATGCCGAGCAAAGCAGCGATGCCACCGAAGGAAGCGCCGTATCCGACGCTCGTCGGAACGGCGATGACCGGCTTATCGACGAGACCCCCGACCACCGAAGGAAGTGCCCCTTCCATCCCGGCCACCACGATCAGGACGCGGGCCGAGCGCAGCACTTCGACAGAGGCCAGCAGTCGATGCACGCCCGCGACCCCGACGTCGGCGAGCAGTTCCACCTTGTTTCCGAAGCGGCGCGCGACCCCGAGCGCCTCGCAGGCCACCGGAAGATCCGCCGTACCGGCGGTGACGACAGCAACGGTTCCCTTGCCGACGACTGGCACTTCGGCCGGACCGAACCACAGGAGTCTCCCCGCGGCATCGTACTCGCTCCCCGGGAGCAGCCGCTGCACCGACTCCGCGATGTCCGGCTGGACCCGGGTCACCAGCGCGCTCTCGTGCGCA
>JAYGDB010000064.1:0-28311 GCA_046583095.1 Myxococcota bacterium
GCGGACCGGCGCGTTGGCGAGGCCTCTCGACTTCGGAGAGCGACAGGCTGGGCGCCGCGCATCGAACTCCGCGACACCCTGTCGGAAATGCTTCAATTCTGGCGAGCCGCTCCGACGCGGTGAAACGCGCCGCCATCATCTGCAACCCGAGTTGCAGGCTCCGGCCACGCGGTCTCGATGACGGAGCGAGCCCGCAAGATTCTCGCGGCCCGGGGTCTGGCCGTCGAATCCGTCGCGACTCGCGGTCCAGGTGGACGGGGACGATCACGGCTCCTTGACGCGCGTCGAGATCGAGCCCAACGCGGCCTCGATCCTGGTACCCGCAACTCAGTAAGGCGCGTTCGGCTCGCGGGCGATGGCCTCTACCTCGCCCATCACGCGGAGCAGGTTCTCGCCGAGCACCTTTCGCACGGTTTCCACAGGCTGGCCGCGGGCGAGCAGTCCCTCGGTCAACCGGGGGAGCGCGGTGATGTCGTCCATCTCTCTCGGCATGCTCGGCACGCCGTCCCAATCCGCACCGATTCCCACGTGATCCGCACCGGCCACGCGAATCGCGTGCTCGAAGTGGTCGAGCAGGACATCGAGGCTCGTCTGCGGAACGGGATACTCGGCGAAATGGGCACGCCGGGCCGCGTACAGCGCGCTCGGATCGTCGGGATGCTGCTCGCGCATCCCATCGAAGGCCGGCCCCCACTTCTCGAAGTAAGCCTTCGTCTCGCGATTCGCGTTCTCATCGATATATCCGGGATAGAAGTTGATCATGATCACCCCGCCGTTCTTGGCGAGCGCACGCAGCATGTCGTCACTCATGTTGCGCGTGTGGTCGGCGATCGCCCTGCACGACGAATGAGACGCGATGACCGGCGCCCGGGTCACCCGAACTGTATCGAAGAAGGTCTCGTCCGAGACGTGAGAGACATCCACCATCATCCCGAGACGATTCATCTCGAGCACGACCTCCTCGCCGAACGGAGTCAGTCCTCCGTGCACCGGCTCGGGAGTCGTCGAAGTGCCGGAGGAGTCCGCCCAGCTCGTGTGGAAGGAGTGAGTGAGGGTCATGTAGCGGACGCCCAACCGGTAGTAGGTCCGGAGGACGGCCAGATCGTCCTCCATCATGTGCCCTCCCTCGACTCCCATCAGGCTCGCCAGCTTGCCCTGGGCCACGAGGGCGCGGATCTCGCCGGCGGTCGCCGCCAGTCCGATCTCGCCGGGGTGGCGCTCGACCAGCCGGTGTACCGCGTCGATTCTCCGCAGCGCCACCTGCATCGCCTCACCCGGGGCCTCCGCCTTCCCCGTGTAGATCGACCAGAACTGCACGTCGAGGCCGCCTTCGCGGATCCGCGGTAGATCCATGTGCGAGTCGCTACGCGCGTGACGCTCGCTGAAGTCCCAGTCAGCCCGCTCGAAGCGTGGTGTCGTGTCCGAGTGCGTATCGATGACGATTGCGTCGCGGTGGACGTCCTGCGGTGTCGCCGCGCAGGCCACCAAGCCGATCGAGAGAAGAGCCGGCAGAAGCGGCGCGAAGACGACCTTCATGCGAGCAGTATACGCGCGTTATGCTCGTGTCATGAGAAGCGAGATCCATTCGTCCCCGTTCAGATCGACTCCCCTGCGAATCCGCGTGCTTCCGAATCCCACGGAAGCCAGGACGGACTCGACCTCCTGCTGCTCCCCGGCGAGCAGGCCGGAGAAGATCGCCCGGCCGCCCGGGTTCGTGGCGTTCGCCATCTCAGCGGCGATCGGGAGCATCTCGCGCTTCAGCAGGTTCGCGAACAGCCAGTCGAACGTCGCTCCGGCGACGACGGAGATCGGACCGACGAAGCCCGCGAACCGATCGGCGAGGCCGTTGCATTCCGCGGTCTCACGCGCGCACGCTGCGGCGAGTGGATCGAGATCGAAGCCGACAGCCCGGCCGACGCCGAGCCGCAGGGCCGAGAGCGCGAGCACACCGGTCCCGGCGCCAACGTCGAGGACTCGAGTCGTGGCGCAGAAAGCCTCTTCTTCCCGTGCGACGGCCTCGATCCACTCCAGGGCGAGACGGGTCGAGACGTGGCCCCCGGTTCCGAACGCCTGGCCGGGATCGAGGACGATCTCTACCTGTTGCGGTCCCAGGTCCACCGGGATCCAGCTGGGTCGGACGACCAGGCGCTCGCCCACAAGCACGGGCTCGAGGCCTTGCCGCCAGGCCTGCGACCAGTCCGTCGGAACGACCGGGGCCGCCGGGCCGGGCGCGACGCCCGGCAGCGCCGCGATCGCCTCCTGGACTTCCTTCACCCGGCCGCCGGGGACATAGACAAGGAGCAAGGTGCACCCCGCCGAACCCTCGCGCTCTTCGACCCCCAACGCGCCTGCCGCCCAGGCCTCCGCGGCAACCCGCTCGGCGGTCCCCCGGTCGGGTGCCTCCGCCTCCAGGCAGAACGTCTGCGGACTCGGGGGGCTCACGCTCCGTCTCCTCGTGGTTCTTCTCGTCCCGCCCGCGGCCTCCGGTTGCTACTACGCCCACCTGGCATCGGGCCAGCTGCGCGTCCTGATGGCCCGCCAGCCCATCGAGGACCTGCGCGCGGACTCGGAGACCCCGGATCGACTCCGCGAGCAGCTCGCCCTCGTCGAACGCGCGCGCACTTTCGCCAGCGAACTCGGCCTCGACGTCGGTGGACGATACACGAGCTACGTCGACTGGCCCGGTGACCGCATCGTTACCACGGTCGTGGCAACGAATCCCGGGGAGGTCGAGGCCGCCGGGTTTCGCTTCCCGCTCGTTGGCGAGGTCCCCTACAAGGGCTTCTTCGACGTAGCGGCAGCCGAAGACGAGGCGCAAGCGCTGCGAGAAGACGGGCTCGACGTCTGTGTCGTTCCCGTGACAGCCTACTCGACCCTGGGATGGATGGACGACCCAGTCACGGCGCCCATGTTGCGACGGGGCGATGCCCGGCTCGTCGAGACGCTGCTCCACGAGCTCGTCCACGCGACGGTCTTCGTGCCGGATCAGCCCGAGTTCAACGAGGGCGCCGCCCGCTTCATCGGACAGGAGGCGGCGGTCCGCTTCCATCGAAGCGTGGCCTTGCGCACGCGGGTCTCCGAAGACCGACAGATCGCAGCCGAGATCCTCGCGTTCCGCGACCGGGTTGCCGCACTCTACGCACACACGGAGGCGCCCGCCGACGCCGCTGCCGAGCGGAGTACTCTGGAGGGCGCCTTCCGGAAGCAGCTGGCCAGCCTCCCACTGACGAGCCGCGACCCCGCCAGCTTCGCTGCGCGCGCGCGTCTGAATGACGCATGCCTGGCCCTGAGCGGCACCTACGCGGCCGACGACGCCCGACTCGAACGGCTGCTCGGCGAACTCGACGGTGATCTCGTTCGCTTCATCGAGCGCCTCCGCGAGGCCGCCGAGGCCGAGGATCCGCGCGAAGACTTCTTCCGGGCGGCGGGCACGTGAACCGCCCGATGCGTTCCGATCGAATCGGACGCGAAGGGTCGAGCGACTCGACCCAGGGGGACCGAGGACGTAACAGCAATCGCGAATCGCGCGGCTTCGAGGAGTATCCGAATCCAACGTCCGATCAGAGAACGCCCAGGCTCTTGTGGGTCTGCGGAATCACGCGTACGTCGGGAAGCCTGTCGCGGCAGAAGCGCAGCCACCGCAGCATCTCTGCCGCCGACGGCGCAGTGCGAACGGTTCCCGAGGGTGTGACAGGCTGGAGGATGAGCGGCGTTCTCGGCGCCCGCGCCGCAACCCGCGCGCAGACGGTCTCGAGTTCTTCCTCCTGCGTCGCCAGCGTCACGACGACCTTCACGTAGACGCTCGCCTTCGACTGCGCGACTGCACACGCGAGGAAGCGCTCGTGCTCGTCGTCGAAAGATGGCACCTCGCCGTGTCGAGGATCGCTCGCTCGCCGGACATCGCTCACGAGCTTCCAGTCCATCGAGATGATGTCCACACTGCCAGCAACCCGCTCCAGCGCGTCCGCCGCGAGCCCGTGGGTCTCGAGCAAGAAGCGGTACGGCGGGGCCGACCTCTCGCGCAACGTATCGACGAAGGCCACCAGGCCGTCGGGCTGAAGAAGGGGCTCACCTCCGGTGATCGAGACCAGACCGCCCCCGGGCCCATGGAGCCGTTCGACCGCCTGCGCGGCTCGTAGAACGGGCGTCGGATTCGGATACTCCTCGAAGCGCTGCGACCCGGGATCGACCTCCAGCCGGCACCGCTTCGCGGGAAGCCACGTCTCCGGCGAATCGCACCATGCGCAGCGCAGATCGCACTCCCCGAAACGAACGAACACGCTCGGCACGCCGACCTGTGTCCCTTCTCCCTGGACAGACCAGTAGATCTCGACGAGGTTCAGCTCCTGCACACTGCTTCCTCGTTCAGCGTCAGCGCTCCAGGAGGGAGCGGCCCATGGCGATCTCGGCCACGATGTCATCGAGGCGCCCGGGATGCGAGCCCCAATCCCGGACGCGCACGCGGGTGACGTGGTCGGTGTCGGGCAACTGCTCCACCCATTCGAGCTTGTTGCAGATGTGTTCGACGAGGCGACCGAGATCCAGGGAGCGGCGTCCCGCCAGCTCGTCACCGGCGAAGACGACGTGTTCGCTCCCCGGCCGGTGGGCGAGGGAGAGCGAGGCGTCGTAACGCTCGCGAACCACGCGGGCCGTCAGGTGCAGATCGAGTTCGGGCGGCACCTCGACCACCACCAGTCCATAGCCCGCAAAGTGAACGAGCCGAAAGTCGCGCTTCGAGACGTACTCGACCTCGGGCGGAATCGGTGGCGTATCGGCGCCCTCGGCCTCCCGGGCCAGGTCACTCGGTCGACCGGAGAGCAGCAACTCGATCTCCGCGCGATGGTCGCCCGTCTTCTGGCAAAGCTCCCCGAGGCGCCACCACCACAGCCGGCCCCACCGCTCGTAGTCGTGCTGGCTGAAGCGTCCGGCTACCAGATCGACGAGCTTGTCGGTGAAGCGGCTGCGACGCGAGCACAGCTCGAGCACCGGCGGCAACGTGCTGCCCGCGCCTGGCACCACGTGAACTGCATCTTCGCCGATCGTGTCGCGCAGAGCCTGGAGATCCTCCGGAGGCCACTCCTGATGATCGAACCACATCATCCGATCTCGGTAGAGCGCCGCCGCCTGGAGCACATCCGGGGCCGGACTCGGTGTGAAGCCGACCACGTAGATGGGCGTGTCCTCGCGCAGGTCCGTCGTGACCGCCCGGAAGAACGTCATCAACTCCGACTGCGGGTAGACCCAGAGGCCTTCCACCATCCGAATATCGCGGGCGATCAACAGAGCAGCCACGAGCGAGTCCCGGTCTGCGTGGGCCACGATCGCACCGCGTCGGCGTGGGAGCGCCGGGGCCTCGACCGGCGCGTCGGCGGGCAAACCGGCGGGACGGATCTGCAGCGGCTCGCTCTCCCGGTCTTCCTCGGAGCCCCCTTCCGCCTCGTCGTCTTCTTCGTATTGGGGCTCGGGCGGCACCTCGAGTTCGGGAACGTCTTCCACGTCATCGAGTTCGAGGCCGTCCTCGTCTTCGAGGAAGGATTCATCCAGACCTTCCGCATCGCTCTGGACGTCGCTGCTCGGGGACTCTCCCCGTGGCCGAGTTGGACGATCCTCCAGAGTGTCCGCGCTGGCCGCCGCCGGCGGCTCGTTGCTCGAGCCACCGCTGCGGGCGCCGTCGCTCGAACCCCCGCGTCCCCGACGTCGGCCACGGCCACGGCCACGACTGCGACGCGAGCCGTCTCCGCCGCTCTCGCGCGTGTTCGACTCGTCGTCGAGATCGAAGAGCGAAACCTCTTCGAAGCGCGCCACGGGCTTCGACGACACCTCTTCGTTGTCTTCCGCGGACTCACGATCTCGATCGCGCGGGCTCCGCCCCCCTCGGCCTCGACGCCGGCCCCGGCCCCCGGATGCGCTCCGAGACTCCACTCTCGCGTCCACCGAAACGTCGGATTCGCCGTCGCTTTCTTCCGTAGCGGCGACCTCGCGCCGCGGCTCGCCGCCGCGCCGCCTACGCTGCTGCCGCGGGCGCTCGCGCGCCGGCGCCGGCGCCGTGGCCGTGGCCGTGGCCGCAGCGATCGCGCTGAGCTCCAGCTCTCCACCGCGACGGCCGCGAATTTCGAACAGTTCGTGGGTCAGCCCGAGCGCATCGAGCGTGCGTGCAACCCCCATCGCAATCTCGCGGCCTCCAACGACGAGCCGCGGCGCGTCGAGCACGACTGGCGGCGGCGCGTGTGCGAGCACGCTCGGGAGCCAGGCCTGGATGCGCAGGAAGGCCTCCACGATCTCGGCGAGCGCAGCAAAGCCGAGGTGATCGCGTGCTGCACCAACCACCGGGCGGCCCTCGACGTCGACACCCACCCAGTCGATCACCTCGCTATCGCTCCCGCCAAGAGGCCACGGAACCATCGCGCGCAGTGAGTGCCAGTTGCGGAAGGCGGCGATCGCGCGCGACCGGAGGCCCTCTTCCCCGTCCCGGGTTCGGCGGTCGTTGAGACGTTTGCGCACCTGGCCTTCGAAGTCGTCCAGCACGCGCGACACGTTCTCCGGGGTCACTCGGCTGCTCGATCGCCGGGGCAAGGTCGTCACGAGGACAACCTCGTCAGGCTCGGCTCGCAATTCTGCGACGCGACGCGCCAGCAGCGTAAACTCGACAGCCCGCCCGTAGCCTCGCAGCGCCCCACCGTGCTTCGCGGCCAGACCTTCGAGTCCGCGGGACGCTCGCATGAAGAGATCGCGATCTGCGGGTCGGGCGAGATGGCCCGCGATCTGGGCCGGTGCGAGCACCGCTGCCTGGGCATCCTGCTCGGCAACCACCGATTCTCCATCGACGACCAGCGACGGAGCCGCCAGCGGAGTCAATCGAAAGGGCTGCTCGCCCACCGCGGAGAGCACGCGTCGTCCGAGGCCGGTCCACTCGGGCGCCACGACGTAAACCTCTCCGTCGAAGTGCTCGCTCTCGGCCATCCGGCCCCCGACCGCCAGGGCGGCGAGCACCGCGTGCCCGGCATTCCGCGGAGAGAACGCGACGAGCAAGCGTCCACCGCTCTTTGCCTCTCCGGATCCAACTACCGCGAAATCGGACGGGATCTCGTCCGTCGCGAGCGGTTCGAGGTTCTCGGCCGGCACGATCCCCTGCTCGAGAATTTTCTCGAACAGGGACTTGGCATCGATCGGCACTGTTTTCGAACGCGGACCCCCGCGACGGCGTCGAGTGAAGCGTCTCATCGATCAATCCTCCTGGGCAGGCTCTCGACGGAGGAGGCAAAGCAGCAGCCAGCAACCCCGGAGAGTCCAACCCGTGATTCAGCCTCCGACGTCCACGACGCCGAGGGAAAGGGTTCCCGTCTCCACCAGTGAGACGGTCGAGTCGACCAGTGTGCGTTGCAGTTCGAAGAAGACCCGGTCGCTGCTCACGGCCACGCCCACCTGGTCCTTGTGCTTCGCAAAATCGAGCAGGATGCCGCCCAGGAGCTTCCGATCTGCGCGGGCGTACTTCATGACCTTGTTCCACATGTCGAGCGGAATCTCGATCCGCAGATCGCGCAGATCCTGAAGATCCTCGGATAACGAGTCCCGCTGCACCGAGAGCGAGATGATTCGCGCGGCCTTGGTGTACGACGACTTCCAGTAGCGGCTCTGCGAGAGCAACACGGTGTCTATTCCTCGCCTTCCGTTTGGGCGTCGCGGGCGGGGTCGGGCAACGCCGAGGCGGCGCGCTCGAGGATGTCCGCGAGAGTCATCGGGGGGACTCTATGCGCGCACACCCGCAAGCGCGACGGCACGTGCACGCCGGATGAGCATAGCCGTCAGCGCGGCTCATGAGGATCCCAGCAGGCGATCGTGTTCTGCCCAGGCGAAACGGTCGGTCATCCCCGCTACGTAATCAGCGACGGCCCGTGCGTCGCCCTCGTCCCGTCGCCGTCCCTGGAGCCATTCTGGCAGCAGTTCCGGATCGTCACGATATACGCGGTAGAGGTCGGCGATGGCAACCTCCGCCTTTCGGAGCATGCCCTCCACCCGCGGGTGTTGGTAGAAGCGCTCGAGCAGGAAGCGCTTGAGCGCGAGTTTATCCGCGCTGACATCCTCGGAGAGGGCCACGAGCGGATCTCTCCCGTTGCGCACCTCATCCACACAACAGACTCCGGACCCGTCGAGCTTCGCCGCGGAGGTCTCGATCAGGTTCGTGATGAGACTGTTGATGAGCGCGGTCAGTACCCGCGACCGGCGAACCGAAGCCGCGACGCCGGCCGGGATCCAGGCCTCCACGTCCGCAGCGGCCCGCTGCCACAGGACGTTCTCGTCAACACCCTGCTCGGTGAGGATTCCGGCCCGCAGGCCATCGTCGAGATCATGGTGCATGTAGGCGATCTCGTCGGCCGCGTCGGCCACTTGCGCCTCGAGGGTGCGCTGCCGCGCGAGCGGCGGCAATGCCAGCGGGTGCTCCCACGAGCAGCCGTGCTTGAGGATCCCCTCGCGTGTCTCCGCGGTGAGGTTGAGACCCGGCGCGCCCGGGTAACGCTGCTCGAAGAGATCGACGACGCGAAGGCTCTGCCGGTTGTGGTCGAACCCGCCGTCGTCGCGCATCAGCTGACCGAGCACCCGCTCACCCGCGTGGCCGAACGGGGTATGACCCAGGTCGTGGGCAAGCGTCACAGCCTCCGCCAGATCCTCGTTCAGACGCAACGCACGGGACACCGCTCGGGCGATCTGGGCCCCTTCCAGGGTGTGGGTGAGGCGGTTGCGATAGTGGTCGCCCTCGTGGTGGACGAACACCTGGGTCTTGTACTCGAGGCGCCGGAAGGCTCTCGAATGAAGGACCCGGTCGCGGTCGCGCTGGAATGCAGTGCGGTACTCATGAGGCTCTTCGGGATGGACGCGTCCAGTCGAGTCCGCCGCCCGCGCCGCGAAGGGTGCCAGCCTCTCGGCCTCCTCCTTCTCGCTCACTTCACGGGTCCGAATCCAGCTCGGGCGGGTCATCTCAGACCCTCGTCGGCCTCGAGTAGGATCTTCCTCAGTTCATCGCGGCTCTGTTGGTCGATTGCCTCGTGGCTGGCGGGACTTTTCGCGCGGGTCGAAGAACCCGGACTCGACAGCAGGGCCCAGCCTGCGACGGCGGCCAAGCCGAGTCCCAACGGTACAACGAGCCAGCGTTTCACGAGCTTCCTCATCCTGTCTGGGTCCTGATCGGATGGAGCGTGCACGATCTGCCGAGGCAGGACTTCCGGATCGAGGGCACCACCCGGAAGCGGAAGCTTCCAGGACTTGCGGGGGAACCGACAGATTAAGCGGCGGCCGACCGGGTGTCAACGCGGCGGAAGGGACCCATGCCCTCGATATTTCTAGTGTTTTCGGATTTCCAACGACCCGCTAGGCTGCCCCGACATGCCGCCCGACCTGCCCGCCCGCCTGCTCCTCGGCCCCGGCCCCTCGAACGTCCACGAGTCCGTCCTCGCCGCCTGCGCCCAGCCGCTGGTGAGTCACCTCGACCCCGCGTTTCTCGCCGTGCTCGACGAGGTGCAGCAGAACCTCCGCTCGCTGTTCGGAACCCGCAATCCGATGACGATTCCCGTGTCGGCGACGGGCAGCGCGGGGATGGAGGCCTGCCTCGTCAACCTGCTGGAACCAGGCGACCGGGCCCTGATCGGGGTGGCCGGCGTCTTCGGAGCCCGGATGTGTGAGGTGGCCACCCGCGCAGGCGCCGAGGTGACTCGCATCGACAGCGAGCCCGGCACGATCCTCGAAGCCGCGGCCATGGCGGAGGCGGCCACCCGCACGCGCCCGAAGGTCGTGGCCTTCGTCCACGCCGAGACCTCGACGGGAGTCCTGCAGCCCGTCGAGGAGATCGCGCGCGCTGCGCGGGAAGCGGGCGCCCTGGTGGTGTTGGATTGCGTGACCTCCCTGGCCGGCATGCCCCTGGCGATCGACGAGTGGGGGATCGACGCGGTCTACAGCGGCACCCAGAAATGCCTGTCCTGCCCGCCGGGCCTTTCCCCCGTGAGTTTCTCGGAGCGCGCCCTCGAAGCGGTGCGCGGGCGCAGCCGCCCGGTCCAGAGCTGGTATCTAGACATCACGCTGCTTGCAGGCTACTTCGGCAGCGACCGCAGCTACCATCACACGGCACCGATCTCGGCGATCCTGGGACTGGCTCAGGCGCTGCGAATCGTCCTCGAGGAGGGGATGGAGGCACGGGCCGCGCGACACCGCGAAGCCGCGCAGGTCCTGATCGCCTCTCTCGCGCCGCTTGGCTTCACACCCCTCGTCGCGGAAGCCCATCGGCTGCCTCCCCTCACGTCCCTACGCCTGCCCGATTCGGTCCTCGGCTTCGAGGGCGGCGAGGCGGGGCTTCGGCGGCGCCTGCTCGACGCGCACGGCATCGAGGTCGGCGCGGGCCTCGGCCCCCTGGCCGGCAAGATCTGGCGCGTCGGCCTGATGGGAGAGAATGCGCGCAAGCAGAGCGTCGAGCGACTCGCGAGCGCGCTCGATCAGGAACTGCATTAGCGGTGCCGGCGGCCGCTACTCCGCGGCGTCGGGAACTCCATTCTGGTCCGCATCGGTCGGGACCCCCGAGTTCACCGCCGTCACGGCGTCCAGGTCGAACCCAACGCTGCCTGCCTGCCCCAGCCCGGGGCCCACGTCTTCGATGCGAACGAAGCGCGCCCAAGCCAGTCCGACGTCCTCCAGGTCGAACGAGTCACCGCCCGAACCCTCGGGCACAACCAGTTGCCCCTGCGAGAGACCGACCAGATCCAGGATCGGCGTCTCGCTGGGAATCGACGGATGCACGCTGAGCGGGTCTGCGGCGCTGCTGAGGGTCGGGTAGACGCCGGCACACCCTGGGTGCGGCGGCGGATCCAGAGGCGCGGTCGAGCAGGCGTCAAAGATGAACCACGTGCTTCCGTCTTGACTCACGGACACTCGACCCGGCTCGGCGAAGGGATTCCCGACGATCCCGAGCACGAGGGTCAGGAACGAATTCTCGAACACCGTGAAGTCCACACCGGGGCCATCGAGGATCACGTTGTCGGTGAACTCGAGTTCGATCACGCCGCCGTTCCCGAGACTCAGCACGTCCAACCCACCGAGGAAGAGTCCGAGGCCTTCCGGCGGGCCCGTCACGACGTCGGGAAGCTCGCTCTGTCCGAATCCGGCCCCTGTCCCCGGAACGAAGTCGGCCACCTCATCCGCATGCGCGTCCCCCGTGGTGGAGAAGGTGCGGCTCACTTCCCACTGCTCGATCTGAACGACCAGGTCGTTCGTGCCTGCGTGCACGATCCCCGGTCCCCACACGTCTATGGCAGTGGCCTGACGGCGGGGACCGGCCATCTCGAACACGAACTCGCTCGTGATGTCCACACCGTTGAGCAGCACCTCGAATTCCCGGGTCTTGGCAAAGGCCCAGAGGTCGATCTCGATGAGCAGGGGCTCGTAGGTGACGTCGAGGCCGGGCTTCGGCGTGAGGATGCGGATCACCGGGGGCGAGTCACAACTCTCAGCGGTCAGGAAGAGAAGCGCTACCACGGCGACACAGGCGATTCGTAGACGTTCGTTCATCGTGACTCCGTTCTCGAGACATTGCGGGCTGGCACCTCGAGGACCGTCGAGGCCCAGGGCCCGAACGGCTGGGCGCCGTGCGGCGCGACGACCAGGCGCGCTCCGCGGGCAGACAGCAGCAGGTGCTCGGCCAGGAAGGGACGGCCCACCTCGCTCTGCAGGTGGGTCACGGCGGTTGCGTGCCGCCGGAACTCGTCGAGCTTCCAGAGCGTGAGATTGCGCGGCGCCGCGAGGTCGAGCCCGCCGACGGCGACCAGGGGCTGGGCGGGTGTTTCAAACACGCCGATCCAGTGCAGGCCGGTCTCCACCTCGACGCCAGGCACCCCGGTGGCGGCGTCCCGGCTCAGCCCCGGATCTCGCTCCGGCCGCGGTCGGAAGACTGCATCGCGTTGCTGGACGCGGGACTCTGCCAGCCGGCTGGATGCAGCCCGCCCGAACTCGTGGTGCACGCCCGCGGGTTCTATGGCCTCCAGCGGCTGCGCCTTCCGGCTCGCCTGCTCGAGCGGGGTGGGAGCGAAGAAGACATCGCGACTGGGCGCTACGGCCGCGCCGGCCAGCAGGCTGGCTGCGATCAGGGAGAGTCGATACGAACGCCGCACAGGAATCCCTCCGGTTCACCTAGCATGAAGAACACGTCCGGCCCTGCGTAGTCAACGCCGGGTACCCCGGGGCGGACTCGCAGGGAAGAGGGACGCCGCAATCGTCCGAGCGTGTCGACCCGGACGGGCGCAGTCGCGGGAGACAGAGTCGAGAAGACGATCCGGTCCCGCAGTTCCGCCGTGGAGGGCGCGCCACTCAGGTCGACATCGAGGGCGGAGACGGTTCCGTCGCAGGTATCGAGCGCATAGGCTGCATCGCCGGCGGCGTTGAAGGCAACACCCTCGATCTGACCCGGGCAGGTGACGAGGGGCGCGCCGCCCGGCAAAGCCGGAAGCTCGAGCGGATTCGTCCCGTCGAAGACGATCGCGGCGTCCAGCACCTCGGGGGGACCTCCGGATCCCGCTGGCCCGATGGACGCGAGTACGTCGAGGTCGATTCCGTACAGCCGTCGCGCGTTCACATCTCCGAAGAGCGCCACGCGACCGGTCGGATCGATTGCGAGACCGTCGAACGCCGGGTTCGCGCCCAGCAACGGAATCGTCGCCACCAACTCGAGCGCCTCGACATCGATCACGTCGATCAGCCCGTCGGTGATCGCGACCGCACCCGACTCGAGAGCATCGGTATTCGGATCATCCGCCCGGATTCCGATGGCTCCCGTGTGGCTGACGAGGAGGAAGTCCCTTCCGCCCGCCGCAAAGCCGGTGAGACCGGTGGGATTGAAGCCGCTGGTGACCAGATACGAACGGCCGTCCGCTGTGTCGAGGGTCGGGCCGACGGCGATCGGATCGACACTGGAGTCGAAGTCGTAGACGACCACGACGCCGGGCAGGAATTGCGAGTCCGCCTGGCCGGCGTCCACCCCGAGGTTGGACATGGCTACGAAGAGGCGATTCCCGACGACCGCGGCTGCCGAGGTGAAGCTCGCCGGGAATGTACCCGGGCCGTCGCACTGGAAGACGGGCGCCACGCCGTCTTCCAGCCGAACACCGCGGGAGTCGAGGGCATCGACGCCGGCATCGATACAGGCCGTGCTGGTGATACCGGTCTGCGCACGGGACTCGCCCGGCGCGGGCAGCCCGGGAAAAGCCGTGAAGGCCGCTGGATCGAAACCAGCCGGAACCGAGACGAGCACGTCCCGTAAGGACACGCCCAGCGGATCGACGAACACCACTCCCTCGAGGCTCCCGCTCACGCTCACGAGGGCGAGCTTCGAGGACAACACCACCACACCGGCAATGCTCTTGAAGAACTCCAGATTGCCGTCACCGTCCGAGTCCGCGGGAAGCTGAAGCGGAGCGGATCCCGGTGGCACCTCGAACGGAATTTTCTCGATGGCGAGGGGGATCAGGTTCGAACGAGCGGAGGTCGCCGCCAGCGCGCGCATCGGTGCCGGCGCACCCCCTGGATCCGGAACGAAGTCATAGCCGGGCGGAAAGCCTCCGATGTCCGCGAGCGCGACGCAGCGGGGGTCGGACGTCGGGAGGTCGACCACGAGCGGCCCACTCCCTCCGCCGTCGCCGCCTCCACACTTCCCAGCCACAAGCACGGGCAGGATCAGCAGCAGAAAGGAAAGCCGCCTCACCAGCGAGCCTCCAATCCGAACCGGAACGCGCGGCCCGGCTGCGGAAAGCCGACACTGTCCCGCACGCTCTCGTCCGTGAGGTTCGTCACCGCGACCGAGGCGATCAGCTTCTCCGGAAACCCCCGGAAGCCTTGGCTCCACATCTGCGCGAGATCGACCGAACCCGACAGGTCGTAGACGGTGCGAGCGCTCAGAGTGGGCACGTCCGTGAAGCTCAGATGTAGCTTCGAGGTGTAGCGCCGCTCCGCCACGAGCTTGAAGAGCCCCGAGCTGGGACCCAGCTGGGCACGCAGGACGTACTCGTCATCGGCCTGGCCGGGCAGCGCGGTTCCCGGGAACTGCAGGATCGGCGCGAACAGCCCTGGAGCACCGGGCAGCTGGGCGCGATCGAGTTCGGCGTCTTGGTGGGTCCAGTTGGCCGACAGCCGCAGCCAACCGACAAGGGTAAAGCCCGCAGCGAGCTCCATCCCCCGGACGGTCGCGTCCTTCGTGTTCGTCGGCGCGACCGTATTCGTGCTGATCTGCTGGAAGACGATCGAGTTCTCGATGTCCTGGTAGAAGTACGCGACCTGCAGCCGGAGGTTCTCGACGAGCCAGAGCTTCTCGATGCCGAGTTCGAGCCCGACGTCCAGGTTCCAGGCTCGCTCGGGCTGCAGGTTCGGGTTGCCCCGGATGTAACCCTTGTCCGGAAAGAAGAGCTCATCGAAGTCCGGCACCCGGTACGAGCGCGCGCCGTTGGCCTTGAATCGCAGCCACCTCACGGGCGTGACGATCACGCCGACGTGGGGAATCCACTCGCTCCCGAAGTCCTCCGCATAGTCCCAGCGCAGGCTCGGCACCAGCTCCAGGCGACCCGAGAGGAAAGCGAGCGTATCCCGAACCGTGACGGCGGTCGTCCAGCGGCTATGGAAGCCCTGCTCGTTCGAGGACAACGAGTCGTGCCGCAAGTCGAACGCGAGCGATCCGAGTTGCTCGACCCCGAAGGAGTCGTGATCGATCTCGGCTAGGGTTCGCCAGCTCGCCGCACGATTGCGCTGCCGGGTCGCAATCGGGTCACCCAACTCGGGCATCGGCTCGCGAAAGCGGCTGCGCTCGGATAGATACGAGACTCGTGATTCGACGCGAACGGGGTCGGGGAGCCGGTCCCACCCGTCAGCCTCGAACTTCACCTGGGCGACGTTGCGGCTGCGGCGCTCGTGCGCGGTGCGACTCTGGCTGGGGCCGGGCTGACCCCGGCTCACGAAGTAGGCCTGGTCGGAGGCGCTCACTCGCAGACCGGGTGCAAGATCGGCTGCGAGCTGCAGCAGAGCCGAGTGCCTTTCGACCGTGTTGTTGACGCGCTCGAGTTCCACGCTCTCGATCGAAGGCTGCCCGGCAGCCTGGATCTCGACGGACCGGAAGTGCCAGTCTCCCTTCGTCGTGAAACCGGTGTACGACACCCCGTAGTCGATCGGGCCGGCGCGATCCGCGTGCGAAAGCGATCCGCGCCAGCTGCCGAAGGAGCCACCGCTGAACAATGCCGAGGTGCGGGGCTGACCACTCGGGCGCCGGGTCACGATATTGATGACGCCCCCGATGGCACCGCTTCCGACCTGGGTTGCGCCTCCCCCGCGCGAGACCTCGATGCGATCGACGATAGCGAGGGGAATCGTCGAGAGGTCGACGGTCCCCGACTGGGCGGTGTTCAGCCGGACGCCATCGAGCAGGATGATCACCTGCTGCCCGGTCGAGCCGCGAATCGAGATCTCCGACTGCTGTCCGGGCCCGCCAAAGCTCCGCACCTGCACGCCGACGCTGTCGTCGAGCAGGCCCTCGAGAGTCTCCTCCTCGCCCACGTAGTCCGCGGCTTCGATGACCGTCGCGAACGAGGAGGGCGCCTCGGGCAGTTCGGCGGGTCGTACGGCGGTCACCCGGGCTGTCGGCAGCCGTCGGCTGCCGGACGGCTGTACGTCCTGGGTTTCCCCCGAGGCCCCGGGGACGGGCACCCCAAGCGAAAGCACGAGCCAGGCTGCGACCCCCAACCGGACGCGCGCAATGCGCGACTGCAACGCTCCCTCCAACCGCCGCGGACGGCGGGCGCTCTCCGGTACGCACCGGCACCTGGGGGATCGAGAGAGGAAGCGGAAGACGGACCCGACTCCGCGCTCTCGTCCCCGGAGAAGCGCGAAACTGTTCAGAAAGGCCGGTCTTCTGACTTCTGGATCGCCCGCTCGTCGTGCCTTCCCAGCGGCCCGGCGGGAGCCGGCCGGCCAGTGGCTTCTTTTCGACGATCGTCCCCAGTTACAGCGACGGGCTCGTGCCGGATTCTCACCGGCTTCCCGCAGTGACGCGCGGCGTGGGACCACCCCACTCCGACCGCCACCGCCCCCGGGTCGCCGGCAGCGCGCACCGACTCGCGGGAGACACCTTCCTGATACTCGATTGCGGGGATCAATACCGCGGGTCGGACTCCCGCGCCATCGTCAGCCTTTGAGTTCGGCGGCAAAAAGCTCTGTGACGCGTCGCCAGGCGTCCTTCGCAGCGGTGGGGTTGTAGCTGTCTCGCTGATCGCAGTGGAAGCCGTGATCCGCGTCGTCGTACACCACTACCTCCCCGCGAACGCCCGCGTCGGAGATCGCGGCGCGAATAGCGTCCACCTGGTCGGGCGGAATCATCGCGTCCTGGCCACCGAAGAAGCACATCATCGCACCCTTGATGCCGGATGTTCGCGAGACCGTCGATGCGGCTCCACCGGGTCCCTGCGGCGCAGCGATCCCGCCCCCGTAGAACGGAGCGGAAACCTGGATGTCGGTGGTGCAGGCCGTCAAATAGGTCATGTGACCGCCGATGCAGAACCCCATGGCGCCGATCCGGTCGCCCTGCACGTCGGAACGGTCGCGCAGGTGGGCGATCGTCGATTCAGCGTCCGCGATCATCTCGTCTGCCCGGAGCGACCCCAGCAATTTCATCCCCTCGGCCATGCCGGCGTCGTCGTAGCCGAGTTCGACGCCCGGCCCACTGCGGTGGAAGTAGTCAGGCGCGATGGCCACGTAGCCTTCGGCGGCGATTCGCTCGGTCACCTCGCGAATGTGGGAATTCACACCGAAGATCTCCATGTACACGATGACAGCGGGAAGAACCTCGTCGCCCTCGGGTCGCGCCACGTAGCCACCGAAGGATCCGCCGTCACTGGAGATCTGGACTCGCTCTGTCTCGATCGTCATCTCTTGCTCCTGATTGGAGGGGAAGCAGGACCGACAACGCTAGCATGAGCCGATGGACTACCGGCGAGTCGGCGACAGCGGCCTCGAGGTCAGTGAAGTCGGATTCGGGAGCTGGCTGACTCTGGGCTCGTCGATCGACGCGCTCGGCAGTTGCGAACTCGTCCGCCGGGCCTTCGACCTCGGCGTGAACTTTTTCGATACCGCGGACGTGTACGCGAACGGCTCCGCTGAAGAAGCGCTGGGCCGAGCCGTGCGTGATCTGCCACGGCAGGAGCTGGTGATTGCGAGCAAGTGCTTCTTTGCGATGTCCAAGCGTCCGAACGACCGCGGGCTCTCCCGCAAGCACGTGGTGGAAAGCGTCGAGGGTTCGCTGCGGCGTCTGGGGCTCGACTACCTCGATCTGCACCAATGCCACCGCTTCGATCCCGAAGTCCCCCTCGAGGAGACGGTGCGGGCCTACGAAGACCTGATCCGCCAGGGCAAGATCCTCTACTGGGGGGTGTCCCAGTGGAGCGGTGCCCAGGTTCGCGAGGCGTGTCGGATCGCAGACACCACCGGTGGCTATCGCCCGATCTCGAACCAGCCGGGCTACTCGATTCTGCGACGTGAGATCGAGGCCGAGGTGCTGCCGACCTGCGACGAGCTCGGGATCGGCCAACTCGCTTTCAGCCCCCTCGCCCAGGGTGCGCTCACCGGGAAGTACGGAGCCGGCCCTCCTCCGCCCGGCACCCGGGCCGCCGACGAACAGCGCAATCGCTTCATGGGCGATTTGCTCAAGACCGAGAAGCTCGAGACGGTCCAAGCCCTACTCCCTCTCGCGGAGGGCCTCGGCATCTCGCCCGCGCAGCTCGCCCTGCGCTGGTGTCTTCGGATCCCGCGACTCGCGAGCGTCATCGTCGGCGCAACCCGCCTGGGCCAACTCGAGGAGAACTGCAAGGCGTCGGGGGCGCCGCTTCCGGCAGACGTCGTGGCCCGAATCGACGAGATCGCTCCCGCGACTCGGTGAACTCCCGCATCATCGTCCGAATCGTGGCCGTCGCCACGATCGCGTTCGCCCTCGTCACGGCCTGGCAGCTGGGACTCTTCGAGTTGTTGTCACAACCCGAAGAGACGGCAGCCCTGCTGCGGAGCCTGGGACTCTGGGGGCAGTTGGTCTACGTGGCCGGATTCGCGTTGCTCGCGCCAGCCTTCGTGCCGGGAATCTTCTTCATGGTCCCCGCGGCGATGATCTGGCCGGATTGGCTGGCCATCGCCCTGAGCCTGGCCGGCGCGACGGGAGCGGGCGTCGTGGGTTTCACCTTCGCGCGCTTTTTCGCCCGGGACTGGGTGTCCCAGCGCATTCCCGCGTCTCTTCGCAGCCGCGTCGAGGCCCTCGAGACGAGGCCCGTTCGGACGACTCTCGTCATCCGCCTGATGTTCTTCTTCTTTCCACCGAGCCACTGGGCACTCGGGGTCTCGGAGGTTCGCTTCGGGCCGCACCTCGCCGGGACGTTCCTCGGCTACATCCCGTGCGTCGTCGCGATCACCCTGATCGGGGGCAGCCTGATGGAGTGGCTCGGGCGACAGTCGCCCGGGACCTGGGCGGTCGCGGCCATCGTCGCTGCCGGAATCTTCGTGCTGAACCGGCGAACCCGGCGGCGAAAGACGGCATCGAACTCGAACGCCGAGAGCGGCTGACGCGAAGCTTCTCGACATCACGAGCGCGCCGATTCCAGACGACACCGAGGTGCTCTGCCGTGCGGGCTCCATCGCGCTGCGTCATACTCGCCGCGCTCCGCGTCCCCATCGTCTATCGGTTAGGACATTGGCCTTTCAAGCCAATAAGGCGGGTTCGATTCCCGCTGGGGACGCCAACCCTTCCCTCGCCGCTGTGGCTCGCGCGGCGCAGTCGCACGCCCACGGTTGGACAGATGGGGCGACCCCTCCCCAGAGCGGTTAGGCTTTCACTGTCATGACATCCCTGCCGATCCAGCAAGAACGGGCGCACAACCTGTGGTCGAGCTTCTTGCGGAAAGTCGACCCGATGGCCCGGGGAGCCCAGCTGGCTCCCGACCCCGATTTCAGCTTCGATCGGATCGGGGGCCTGGCCGCCGCCAAGGAGGAGATTCTCACCTACGCCTGTGCGGCAACGAGCCCCGACGTGTACCAACACTGGGGCACGTTCCCGCCGTCTGCAGTGCTGATGATCGGCCAGCAGGGCGTCGGGAAGAGCCTGCTGGCCCGGGCTCTGGCCACCCGCACCGAGACGTCCTTCCTCACCGTCGATGTGCCGCGGGTGGTCCTCGACGTGGTACACGGTGGCGGTAAGGTCGGCGAGCTGATCCAGTCCTGGACCGAGGTGCTGGACGAAATGCCACCGCTGACGGTCTTCTTCAGCGAGCTGGAGTTCTCCCAGGCCCAGGAGATCGGCCACCAGCGGCCCGATCTGCCGATCGGCCCGATCATGGACTTCCTGCTCGAACTGGTCGGTCGCACGATCGCCTCCGAGAACCACCTGGTGCTCGGATCCACCAGCCATCCAGACACCCTGCGCCGGGCCTTCGTGGCACCGGGACGTTTCGAGCGAGTGGTCGAGGTGATTCCCAGCTTCCCCGAAGACATCATCGCGACCCTTCGGATCCACGCCGGAGATGCCGAGAAACGGGCGGGCAGGCCGCTCCTCGCCGACGTGGACTGGCAGCAGATCGTGGGTCAGATCAGTGAACCGTCGACCGGCGACTGGGTTCGGATCCTGCACGCGGTGCTGAGGAGCAAGGCGCGCTGCGAAGCGGGCGGCGAGACGGTGACGCCGGTGACCACCCAGGACATCAAGGAAGAAGTCGATCGCTTCCGCCAGGCCCAGAAGCACATCCGCACGCCCGAGGGCGGCAACTATTTGTAGGACAACGCTTTGATCGACTCCTGGATCGTCACCGGCGGCGCCGGCTTCATCGGCGCGAATCTCGTGCGCCTGATACTGAGCGAGACCGATGCCCACGTAATCGTGGTGGACAAGCTCACCTACGCGGGCAACCTCCAGAGCCTCGCGGATTGCGCCCAGAGCGAGCGCTTCCACTTCGTGAAGGCCGACATCACCGATCGCGCGGCGATCGAGAAGATCTTCCGAGACCACCGCCCCAGCGCAGTCCTGAACCTGGCAGCCGAAAGCCACGTGGACCGCTCGATCGAGAGCCCCGAGGCCTTCGTCCAGACGAACGTGCTCGGGACCTTCCAGATGCTCGATACCGCACGGGCCTACTGGTCCGATCTTTCCGACGAGCAGGCGGCCGCCTTTCGTTTCCTGCACGTATCCACCGACGAGGTCTACGGCTCCCTGGGCGACGAGGGCAGCTTCACCGAAGAAACCCTCTACGCCCCGAACTCCCCGTATTCGGCTTCCAAGGCGGGCGCCGACCATTTGGTGCGCGCCTACCTCCACACCTATGGCCTGCCGACCCTGGTCACGAACTGTTCGAACAACTACGGGCCGTACCAGTTCCCCGAGAAGCTGATTCCGCTGATGATCCTGAACGCCATGGAGGGCAAGGATCTTCCGATCTACGGCGACGGCGGAAACGTCCGGGACTGGCTCTACGTCGACGACCACTGCCGCGGAATCCTGCGAGTTCTCGAGGCCGGAAGGGTTGGCGAGAAGTACAACATCGGCGGCGACAGCGAACGCACGAACCTCGAGATCATCGAGATCCTGTGTGCCGAACTCGAAGCGCGGAGACCCGCAGCGGACAACCCCGCCATGCGGGAACAGGGCAAGAGCGCGTACACCGACCTCAAGACCTTCGTGTCGGACCGTCCGGGCCACGACCGCCGCTACGCGATCGACGCCAGCAAGATCAAGCGGGAGCTCGGATGGCGGCCGGATCACGATCTGGCGAGCGGCCTCGCCAGCACGGTTGCCTGGTACCTCGAGCACCGCCCCTGGTGGGAGGCCGTCCTCTCGGGCAGCTACCAGCGAGAGCGGCTGGGGCACCCGCTCGACGGTTGACTCGCCCCTCCTCGCGGGGTCCCGAAGGCCACCGCGGACCGCCCCGCTGCCCGGATTCGCCGACGTCGCGGGCGGAATCCCCCGTCGTTGCCGGCCAAGGGCCGCCTGGCTGCCGGCTCAGGACGTCCCGAACCAGACCCAGCTGGCCCCTAGGCGGCCTACAGGCTGGCTCGCCCTGACCTCCGGGTGCAGCCCTCCGCGGGGGTTCCCACTTCGACAAACGCTGCAGGAATCCGTCCAACATGCCGATCAGTCAAGGGCTTCCCCTCTTCCGATCGGCAGCTTGGCGGGTTGGCAAACCGCTCGGAACGAAGGGAGGCGAGGAGAAAGCCTGTGCACGAACACACTGTTCTCTTCGTCGATGACGAGGCCAACATCCTCAAGGCCTTGCAGCGACTCCTGCGCAACGAGCCCCTGAACGTCCTGACTGCGACGAGTCCCCAGGAAGCCATCCAGCTATTGGAGAGCACCCCCGCCCAGGTAGTGGTCTCGGACCAGCGCATGCCCGATATGAGCGGCGTCGATCTGCTGTCGACCATCCGTGAGCACCAGCCGGAGATGGTCCGCATGATGCTCACCGGCTACACCGAAATGAACATCGCCGTCGAGGCGATCAACCGCGGCGAGATCTACCGGCTGATCACGAAGCCGTGGAACGACGACGAGCTCAAGGCGACCCTGCGCCAGGCCTTCGACCACTACGACCTGAAGGCCGAAATCAAGCGCCTCAACCTGGTCACTCGCGAGCAGAATTTCGATCTCCAGGACATGAACCGGAACCTCGAGGGGAAGGTCCGCGAGCGCACGAGACAACTGGCCGCGAAGCACCAGGAGCTGCGGACCGCGTACATCCAGACGATCCGCGCACTCGCCGAAGCGATCGACGCCAAGGACGCCTACACGCGCGGCCACTCCGAGCGCGTCGCGGTCTACGCATCACGACTCGCCCGAGAAATGGATTTGCCTAAGGAGACGATCGAGCGCGTCTACTTCTCCGGCCTGCTTCACGACGTCGGAAAGATCGGCGTTCCCGACGCCATCATCACGAAGCCGGACCGCCTCACTGAGGAAGAGTACCTCGAGATGCAGAAGCATCCGGAGATCGGCGCGAAGATCCTCGAACCGGTCGAGTTCCTTCGGGACGTCGTGCCGTGCGTACGTCACCACCACGAGTGGTTCGACGGCTGCACCCGCGGCTACCCGGATCGCCTGCAAGGCGACAAGATTCCCCTGCCCTCTCGCCTGATCCTGGTGTGCGACACCGTCGAGGCCATGACGAGCGACCGTCCGTACCGAAAGGCACTGCCGCTCGATGTCGTGGTCCGGGAGCTCCACAAGTACTCGGGCAGCCAGTTCGATCCGGTGTGCGTGAACTCGTTCCTGCAGCTCCTGGAGCGCGAGGGCGAGGCGTTCATCTCGAAGAAACAGAAGTTCGACATCTATGAGTTCATCGACGGTTAACAATGCCTTCATCGAGAGCTAACGAATCCGCGCCGTCCGGCTGGGAACTCGAAGACCTTCAGCTTCTATCGGCGTTGGGCTTCGGCCCGAACAGCGCCCTGATGAACGAGCCCAAACTCCTCATCGACTCGCCATTCCTGACGGCGCTCCAGCGTGAATTCTTCGACGAACTGGGCGACGAAGAAGCCGGCCGGACGTTCTTCCACATCGGTGCGATCCACGGACTGCGGGATGCGCACCGAATCAGCGACACCCAACCCGAACGGGACGGCCGGTTGCCGAGGGTCGGGTACGCGCCCCTGGCCATGGACCTGGGAGCCCAGACGACAAGGGACGGCCTGCTCGAGGTGCGGGGCGCCTGGCCGGACCACTTCGAAGCCGATGCCCGACTTGCGAATCTGGGGGCCAGTCCGCATTCGACCTGCAGTCTGTCAGCGGGATATACGTCCGGCTGGCTGTCGGGCACCCTGGACCGAGACATGGTCGCCGTCGAAACAACCTGTCTGGCTGCCGGAGACGAGTGTTGCTCCTTCGTCGCCCGCGAAGAAGTGAACTGGCGCGAGGGGGCCGAGAATTGTGACACGAGCAGGCTTTCTCTCGCGACGCTGCGGGCGGTCGCCTTCGAGGTCGCCGACAGCAGCGATCCGACACACCAGCACGAGTCGGTGTCGAGCCTGATCGCCGCCGTACCCAGCCAGCTCGATCCCGGGGAACCCGCCGTCCACCTGTGGGGCCCCGTGATGGTGATGCCCTTCTCGGCACCAGAAGCCTCGCGTCACGCGATCGAGATGATGAGCCAGGATGAGGCGATGCGTGCCGTTCGTGTGGTCGTGCTCGACCTCTGCGGCGCGGTCCTCGACGAAGACTTCGACACAGCCACGCTCGAGAAACTGATCGAAGAAATCCAATCCAGGGGCACCGAGGTGATCCTGACCGGGCTCTCTCCGGCTTCCAAGCTCGACGTCGAGGAGCTGCAGGTGAAACTGCTGCTCAGCCGCAAGGATCTTCCCGAGGCCATCGCCTACGCGTTCCAGATCGCGGAGGTGCAGCGTCACCTGTTGTGAGTTCGGCGCCTCTACAAATCGCCGACAGGGGTCCGCTCGCCGAGGTCCCGTTGCCCCGCATCCTGATCGGACTCTATCGGATGCGATTCACAGGGCGTCTCCAGCTATCGCGTACGAGAACTCGGAAGCTGTTCCGCTTCCAGGACGGTGCGGCCATTGGCTCGGAGTCGAACCTGCCGGCCGAACACCTGACCGCCGTTCTCGAGGACGCGGGACTTCTCGACCGCAAGGATCGCCAGGCCGTCGATGCCTACGTGAAGCGAAACAACTGCAAGGAGGGCGTCGCTCTCCTCTCTCTCGAGCTGATCGAGCCCAAACGGCTCTTCGAGGGGCTGCGCGAGCAGGTCCGCCGTCGGATGATGGATTGCTTTGCCTGGCGGAACGGTACGTACGAGGTCAGCGAGAGCGAGGAGCCTAGACAGGACGTCCAGCCGTTCCGCATCGATCCGTACCGGCTCGTCCAGGAAGGTCTGCAGTACCACTGGAGCGTGGAGCGAATGCTCGAAGACATCGACCCGTGTCTCGACCGAATCCCGCGAGCGACCTCGCGCCTCGCGAAGGTGACGAGACGACTCGCCCTCGATGCCACGGTCGAGCGGATGATCGCGGGACTCGACGGCCGACAGACCCTCGCCACCGCGATCACCTCAGCGGCGCGTTCTCCGGCGGCCCTGGCCGCCTTCTGGGTGCTCGATTCTGCCGGCGCGCTGGAGTACAGCGACTCGCCTCAGGAGTCGGAAGCAGAGGGGGAAGCTCCGGAGATCGAGATCCAGATCGCGCACGAGCAGTCTGCCGTCTGCGGCAGCCCTGCAGTCAGCAACGGAGCAGAGACACCGAGTGCCGGTAGCGCGCGGCGCGCCAACGATCTCGAACGCGAGAAGATGCGCGCCGAGGTTCTCGACAGGCTCGAACGTCTCGACTCCCTCGACTTCTACGAGTTGCTCGGTATCGGCCGGAGCGCCGGTTCCGGAGCCATCCGCAAGGCCTACCTGCTGGCGGCAAAGCGACATCACCCGGACGCGATCGCGCGGCTGGGACTGCACGACATCCGCAGCCAGACCGGCGAGGTGTTCTCGAAGATTGCCGAGGCCAACGAGGTCCTCTCGGACAAGAAACGACGAGCCGCCTACGATCGCTCACTCGAAAGCGGCCTCGCAGAGATCGATGTCACGCGCATCGCGCAAGCCGAGATCTTCTACCGCAAGGGCGCGATCCTGATCCACATGGGCGATTTCCGCGGCGCGCTCGACTACATGAAGAACGCCGTCGAGCTGTACGCCGACGAGCCGGCCTACCAGAGCGACCTTGCGTGGTGCTACTACAAGAAGTCGCCGCCCGAGCGCCAGCCGGCCCTGGAGCACATCCGCAATGCCCTGCAACTGAATCCGACGGACGCCGTCGCGCAGTTCCGGCAAGGACTCATCGAACGCAGCCGCTGAGAATCAGCGCCGGCGGGCGGGATCGACGAGCCGCCTCGAGCGCCGGTTCAAGCGGGCCTGGAAGCCAGCCGGCTCGTGTTGCGCGCCGAGCCAATCGAGCACCACTGCCGCGTAGCTCTCGCCCTCTTCGTCTCGGTAGAAGAGCCGCGCCGACTGCGAGCCCACACGTACCCACGGCCCGCGGAGTCCCGCGCCAGACGCCAGGCCGGACAACTTGGCGAAAGCCGCGACCTGACTGCGCGCGAGGGGCAGCCAACGGACCCGCGCTCCCGAGGGTACGGCGTAGAGCGCAGCGAGAGTCGGAGCCTCGAAGGCCCGGCCCGCTTCGATCCGGCGTCCCCAACGCCGCGCTGACTCGATCTGGAGGTGGGCGGACATTACCGAGTCTCCCCGGGCGACGTGGCCCGGGAACCCCAATGCGTGGCCCAGTTCGTGAAGCGCGGCACCCAGCAACTCGGTTTCGCTGAGCGGGACCGGTCGGTCGATCAGATCGGCGATCGAGCGTCGCAGGTGGATGGACGCGTACTGCAGTTCCGCATCCACTGGCGCGGCCGGTCCTTCTGGGGGGTTCCGAGCCACCTCCGGGGGGATCGCGCAGTCCGCGACGGTGCTCGCCGTCCCAGCGGGTCCGTCAGCTGCACTCGCATCCAGCAATTCGAACACGATGCCCGCGAGCGGGGGCGCGTCCCGCCACCGGCGCACCCGGAAGCGCACGCCCAGTTGCGCGCCCTCCCAGGCCGACAGCGCGCGCTCGAGCACCGCTGCCTCGGTGGGTGTCGCGGTAGCGGGCAGCCATACCGGAATCGGTTCGCGAGTTGTCCACCGACACAGGAAGAGCGCGACGCCGCCGGGCCCCGGCGCGAAGTACGGAGGCGACTCCACGAGCCGGTGCCCGGGCTGCTTCGCGAGAGCCGGGTAGTGCGCTTCGAGAACCCGAGCGTCCCAGCCGTGCGGCCCCCCCGCACAGCCGAGAGCGAAGAACACGAGCATCGCTGTGGCGCGCATCGCCCTCATCGGCGGCACTCAGTCGCGCAAATGAGCGGCGCGCTGAAAGAGATCGACCGCACCCTGCCCCATGCCGGCGAATCGCTCGTCGCGGGTCTGTCCCTGGGCGTAGCGATGGTAGATCTGCTGCAGCACGACGGCGTTCTTGAAAGTCCCGAACACGAGGTAGTACGCAATCTCGTCCAGACTGCGGCCCGAGCGCTCCCCGTAGCGCGCGATCCCCTCGGCCCGGCGCAAGAAGCCCACCGAAGTGGTCGGCATTGCGAGCACCGCGTCCTCTGCGTCGTGCCAAGACGTCATCAAGCTGCCCAGGTCACACAGCGGATCCCCCCGAGTACACATGTCCCAGTCGTAGACGGCCACGCAGCGGCCCGGATCGTCAGCAGCCACAGCCATGTTGTCGAGCTTCCAGTCGTTGTGAAGAAGCGTCGCCTCGGGCGACGTCGGTAAACAGTCGAGCAGCCAGTCGCGCAGCTCGTTCGCGATCGCGATCTCGCTGGTCTTCGACCGTTCGAAGCGGCTCGCCCAACCTTCGACCTGCCGGCGCAGGAAGCCTTCGGGCTTGCCGAGATCACCGAGCCCCGCGTCTTCGGAATCGACATCGTGGAACGCCACGAGTGTGTCGATCAACACCTCCGAGAGCCTGCGGTTCACTTCCGCGTCACGCCCCCCGCCGAATTCCGGCGGAATCACACGTCGCACCACCACCCCGTGGCGGCGCTCCATCACGAAGAAGTCCGCTCCGATGATGTCGGGAGAGTCGCAGTACAGGAACGCGCGCGGGGCCATCGAAAACGACTGCCACAGCACCGACAGGGCACGGTGCTCTCGCTTCATGTCGTGAGCGCCCTTCGCGACGGGCCCCAGGGGCGGACGCCGGAGCACGTACTCGAGACACTCGTCCCCCGGGCCGCCGTAGCGCAGCAGGTAGGTGAGGTTCGCGTGCCCGCCGCCGAACTGGCGGATCTCGAGCCGGCGTTCGGCCCCCGGGAGCCGGTCACGCAGGTACTCGGCCAGACGCGCCTCATCCAATCGCTCGTCGGAACGAACCTCGATGAGCTCGGGGACGATCTCGTCTTCGGCCATGCCTCGATCCTACCCCGAGCCGAGGATTTCAACGCCCTCGGGACGGACGTCGGTCTCGAAGCCGAAGACCTGGGAGTAGAAATAGAGCTCGCCCTCCAGGGCGGTGCGGATGTTCTCGGAGCGGCGGAAGCCGTGCTGCTCACCCGGAAAGGTCACGTGGGCGTGCCGGATTCCCCGCCTCGCGAGGGCCTCGACCATCGCCTCCGCCTGATTCGGCGGAACCACCTTGTCGTCGAGCCCTTGGAAGAAGATCACCGGGCAGGCGAGGCGGTGGGTGAAGTGGATCGGCGACCGCTCCCGGTAGCGATGGGCGGCCTCGGGATACGGCCCCACGAGCCCGTCCAGGTAACGCGCTTCGAACTTGTGGGTGTCACGGGCCAGGGCTTCGAGATCACCGATGCCGTAGTGGCTGGCTCCGGCCCGGAACACATCGTGGAATGTCAGCGCGCAGAGGGTCGTATAGCCACCCGCGCTCCCGCCGCTGATCGCCAGGCGATCGGGATCGACGCGCCCCTCCTCCGCCAGCTGCCGCGCCGCGTTCACGCAGTCTTCGACGTCGACGATCCCCCAGCGCTCGCGCAGGCGATTCCGGTAGACCCGCCCATAGCCCGACGAGCCGCCGTAGTTGACGTCGACCACCGCAAAGCCGCGGCTGGTCCAGTACTGGATCGCGAGATTCAAGACCGGCACCGCCGCGGACGTCGGCCCGCCGTGGCTCTTCACGAGCAGCGGCGGCAGGGCGTCACCCGGCCCAGCGAAATCGGGATTCGCCGGTGGATAGAAGAAGGCGTGGGCGGTGAGCTGCCCCTCGGTCTCGAACTCGATCGATTCCGGGCGCGACAGACCGGCCTCGGGCAGCGCGAGATCGAAGCTGCGGCGCAGCTCGACGAGAGCGCCGGTCGCGATGTCGAGATGACAGACGGCGGTCGGCCGATCGGGGCCACCGGCCACCAGGCAGGCCGCATCACCCTCGACCGCGAGACCGACGGCGCTGGAGTACGGAAGCTCGAGATCGAGCAACTCGCCGGACGCAAGATCGAGCTGGCAGACGCGATCCACGCCCCGGGAGCCGACGCTGCAAAGCATCGACTGTGCGTCCCGGTACGCCCAGGTCGACATTCCGAAGACCCACTGGGGCTTCCCGAACTCTTCCTCGCGTGGGCACGGACTCTCGAGCCGGCCCCCGGCAACGATCCGGACGAGGTTCCACCAACCGCTGCGATCGCTCACGAAGGTCAGTACCCCATCCGGCGAGAAGCCCGGCTGGAAGATCGACTCGTCGTCGCCGCCCGCGACGAGCCTCGCCTCGCCGACCGGCCCCTCCGGGCCGAAGGCCTGC
>JAYGDB010000068.1:0-5770 GCA_046583095.1 Myxococcota bacterium
TGTCGAGATGGAAGCCGCCGGCGACGCGCTCGAGGCTCACGAGGCGCGTCGCAGCCTGGGCCGCACCGCGGTGTTGATCCGCAGATGAGTGCAGTGAGTTACACGTTTCACGACGCCCGCTTGCGATCTCTACCACTGCGCGCGCTCAATCGGGCGGCGCGCTCGCTCGCGTCTGCTGGGCTCGCGCTGCCTTCGTTTTCGCCGACTTCGAAGGCCCTGGACGGCCCTATACGGCCCCTCTCGGAGACAGTGACTTCAACGAAGCGCCTAACTACTTGGATTCAATGGCACGCCGGGAGGGACTCGCGATCCGGCTTCGCCGGATTGCGCTGCGCGGCCGAAGGCCGCTTCGCGAACCCCCGACCCTCAGGTTCGAAGCCTCACGCCGACGTAAGAAGTGACGGCTAGTTACGGTGCAGCGCACGCACACGGCGTCATTGCGCATCACACAGCGTTACGGGTGACGGCCCAACGGCTCTATACGGCGGCCTTCTCAAGTATCGCACGACGACGAGTTGTGGTGGCAGGCGTCGTGTCGGTGGTTGCTAGTATCCGGCGAGGCGCCGCTCCGGCAACGACAGGAGGCAGCCATGTTCCGACTCGATGACCGCGTTGCCCTGGTGACCGGCGCCGCCCGCGGTGTCGGCGCGACGATCGCGAAGACCCTCGCCGAAGCAGGCGCGAAGGTCGTACTGGCCGACATCCTCGTCGCGCAGGGCGAGAAGGTCGCCGCCGAGATCGGAGATGGGGCGCGATTCGAATCCCTCGACGTGACGAAGGAGGAGGACTGGACGCGGGCCGTCGACTCGACCCTCGGCGCTCTCGGGCGCATCGACGTGCTGGTCAACAACGCCGCCGTCCTCCACATGGGCAGCGTCGAGAACACGCCGCCCGAGGTTTTCCGGCGTCTCCTCGAGGTCAACACGGTCGGTCCCTACCTGGGGACGCGAGCGGTACTCTCCGCGATGAAGTCCAAGGGCAAGGGCTCGATCGTGATGATCTCGTCGATCGACGGGCTCGTCGGAATGAACGGCGTCTGCGCCTACTCGGCGAGCAAGTTCGGCATCCGCGGATTCGCCAAGGCCACGGCCCTCGAGCTCGGTCGCTCCGGGATCCGCGTGAACTCGGTCTGCGCCGCCGGTGGCAACCCGGAGATGACCGCCCCCTGGATGGACAAGATGATGCCCTTCCTCGACCACATGCTGGCCTACCAGGAGAACCGCGGAATCCCGGGCAGCGCGACCCTCGAGCAGATCGCGAACGCCGTGCTCTATCTCGCGTCCGACGCGAGCGACGGCGTGACGGGGATCGACGTGCCCGTCGACGGCGGCGCGACGGCGGGCAAGTGGATCGAGGGCTTCAACTCCTTATGACCTCGGGTGGCGTCGTGCGGATTGCGTCCGCTCCGGCTTCATCATGCGCGCCACATCTGGGCCACGTTCGCGCTTCGATCCGGAAAGAACATCCGCTGGGTTTCGGCGCCGCTTCCCTCCCGACGACGCTGCGAGCTAGCCTTCCGCGCGTCCATGCCACAGGAGCCCCTCATGCCCGTCACGATCCGAGCCCTCTCCCACATCGTGCTGCCCGTTGCCGATCTCGATGCGGCACTCGCCTTCTACCGCGACCTGCTGGGCCTCGAGGTGGTGATGCGGCTCGATCCCGACAACTCGGGCCCCGAAGGCAGCATCGCGGCTGGCCTCGACATCGCCGGCGTGCTGGTGCCCGGCGGCACCATGCTCGAGCTCGTCCAGGGCATGCAGGAGCCCCGCGCCGGCTCGACGGTGGTGGCGCTCAACGTGGCCGACGTGAAGGCGGCGCAGCAACAGGTCGAGGTCGCCGGCGTGACCCCGGCCATGCCCCCCACCGAGGTCACACCGGGCGTCACCATGATGTTCCTCACGGATCCCGACGGGCGAACCGTCGAACTCGTCGAGTTCGCGAGCGGCGCCAGCAGCAACTACGCAAACCTCGACGCACCGTCCGCGAGCTAGAGACCGGAAGCTAGAAGACCCGGTAACGCTTCAGCACGCGGACCCGGCGTTTACGCTGCGCGTCTACGCGCACGCCATGCGAGACGAGGAGTCGGACCTCTCATTCGCAGAGTTCGGCGGCCCCAAACGGCTCTATCCGGCTCCGGGCTTGGAGAGCAACGACACGGAAGCGCCTAACTACTTGGATTCAATGGCACGCCGGGAGGGACTCGAACCCCCGACCCTCAGGTTCGAAGACCGTCGCAAGGGTAAGAAGTAACGCGTAGTTACGCTGAGTGCCTTGTGAGCACCGCAACGCAGCGAGCCCGAGCGGGCCCATGAGCCTGCTGGTTTCTCGTATCATCGGCGAATGGCGACCCTGCTCGACGAGGACATTAAGACTCGGGAGGTGCGCGACTGGCAGGGGGTCCACCTGCTGCACTTTTCCGGCTCGGCGTGCTCACAGAAGACGCGGATCTTCCTCAATCTGAAGGACATCGACTGGGTTTCCCACCCCGTCAATCTCGGCACGCAGCAGAACTACACCCCGTGGTTCCTCGGTATCAACCCGCGAGGACTCGTCCCGGTTCTGGTGCACGACGGCGTCGTCCATATCGAAAGCAACGACATCCTGACCTACCTGGACCAGGCCTTTCCCTCCCCGAAGCTCATCGCCAACGAGACGCGCGACGAGACCCTCAGCCTGCTGCGCGAAGAAGATGATCTCCACCTCGATCTCCGCGCGCTGACCATGCGCTTTGTGATGCCGAAGTTCCTGGCGGGCAAGAGGCCCAGTTCGCTCTCGACCTACGAGGCTACGATGGGTACGGTGGGCGGCGTTCCAGACCCGCGCAAGGAAATCGAACTGGGGTTCTGGCAGGATTACGCACGCCAGGGCATTTCCGACGACTACGCGACCTCAGCTGCACGAAAGTTCCGGAAGGTCTACCGCGTCCTCGAGACCCGCTTACAGGGCCAACCCTACCTGATGGGGGGGAGCCTCTCGGTGATCGACATCGCGTGGTTCATCTATACCCATCGGCTGAAGGACGCCGGGTATCCTTTCGAACGTCTGCACCCGGCGATTCATCGCTGGTATCTCGCCTTGCTCGACCGTGAGGAGTTCTCCCGGGAGGTGCAGGTTCCTCCCCCCCTCCACCTCATCACTCGCGGGCTTCACGCGGTCCAGGCCGTCCGTGGCTCGACGCTGGTTCGGGTCGCCGGACTCTGATCCCCGCCGAGGATCCTTCGGAGCATTGCCTCGCCGCGGCCCTGCCCGGCCCTCGCGTGGCTTCCATATTGCGGAATAGCCCGACCCGGAACTCGGACCCAGGGCTAACTCGCCCCTTTCCGCCGCCGGAACGCAGCGAGCCCGGGTAGGCGCAGCCCAGCTTCTACTTGCCAGAACACTCGCGACCGGACTCGGGACCCAAACTTCTTTGCGGGTGAATCGAGCGCCTGGTGGCTGACTGGGCGAACTCGCTCGGCACGACTCAGCCGCCTCTCGCTCGAGTCCCCCCCCCTCCCCCGAGCCTCTCACGCAGAGCGGAGGGGATTGGGCGATGGGCAGCGCCTAGACGCGCCGCCTAACCGCAACGCCCAGCAAGCTCAGGCCGAGCAGCAGGCCAGTGGTGGGTTCGGGGACTTTAGTGACACTGATCGAGTCATAGAGATTGACTGTCGCCTGATACGAGCGACCGCCGAGCAACACCGAAAATTCCGAGTTGATGCTGTAGTTGTAAAATCCTGCGGCCGTTTCAAAAGCCAGAACACCATCCACCAACACCTGGGCCGAGCCGTCCGCGGCAAAGTCAAAGACATAGGTGTGCCACGCGTCAAAAAACAATTCGGGAGCCAAAACTGAGTAATCGACCTCAACTCCGCCATCGCCATCAAATCGCGTGAAAAACTTGTAGCCGGTCCCCTGGGTGTCTGCATCGATCGTCACCTCTGCCAGGGCAGAGAGATTCAGATTGGGATTCGTGTCGATCGCCGTCGTATTGGCAAGCCCGAAGGTCAACTCGGACCAAGAGGCGGCAGATTCGATGTAGGCATCGATCGAAACGCGAACGCCACCGGAGAGGGAAAAAACGTCTGCCGAGACAACACCGCTATGAAACGAACCGTCGCCATTGGGATCGAGAGACAAATTTCCAATCGCATTGCCGCCGCTCTGGAGCACGGGTGACGGGACCCCCCAACTGTTCCAGCGAGCAGAATCGATGCTGCCCGACTCCCAGTCTTCTGCAAATGGGAAGACAAAGTCCGCCCGGGCCGTCGGCGAGAAGAGCGTAACGAACGCAATCATGCCGATGACTTGGCAGCAGCGAACCGAGCGCCTCCGGTTCTCGACCTGCCGCAAAACGCTCACCAGGCGAGTTGGAAGAAGAGCCTCAACAATCATGAGCTTGCTCCTACTGCAGCAATTCCCTGTCCCTCCATTAGATAGGCAAGCAGAGAACAGAACAAGGACTATCTGTCGAAAGAACCCGTATTGGGTCACCGGCCACTACACGCAAGAACAACGGCTAACCCCTATTGCGGCCTGATCTCTTCACCGGTCCCCATTCGACGGAATGTCTACGGACCGGGCTCAGCGAATCCGCGGCTCGTTCTGCCCACCCCACCGAGCCTCTCACGCAGAGCTGAGGCGATTGGGCAGGTTCCCTGCTCTCGCATGTAGCGAATCAGGGGCTTATTCTTCCTATCCACCTGGGGTCGAACTCGAAACCGTCCGTGAACTCTGTCGAGGAGGCCACTATGAGTCAGCAAAATCGAAGGCTCGAGGGGTCGGTTGCGCTGGTGACTGGCGCGACCCGCGGAATTGGCAAGGGCATCGCGATCGAGTTGGCCTCCGAGGGAGCCAGCGTCTACTTCACCGGAAGGTCTATCGACGAAGATCCCACGCGACCCGGAACCCTGGCCGCGACCACTGCGGAGATCGAGGCCGTGGGCGGACGTGGGATCGGACTTCGCTGCGATCATCATGTCGATGCCGACGTGGCTGCTGTCTTCGAGCGCATCGAAAAGGACGAGGGACGGCTCGACATCCTCGTCAACAACGCGACGGCCGATCTCGAGCAGATGATCGGAAAGCCCAGCTGGGAGTTGCCCCTCGAGTTGTGGGACGACGTCATCGGGGTCGGTCTGCGCTCCCACTATGTCGCGAGTATGCTCGCTGCCCCCCTGATGATTCCCCAGCAGAGCGGCTTGATCGTCAATGTTTCGTCCCATGGCTCGCGGGAGTACTTGATGGGCGTCGTCTATGGCGTCGGTAAGGCGGGCGTCGAAAAGCTCACGACGGATCTCTCCCACGAGATTCGCGAGCACGGTGTGTCCGTCGTGTCGATCTGGCCGGGCCTGGTGAAGAGCGAAAACCGATTGGTGAATGCGGTAAGAGAGCCCGACGGGCGCCTGACACTATTCGGGCTCGACCTGCAATTCGCAGAGACACCACACTTTCCGGGTCGCGCCGTGGTCGCCCTTGCCGCAGATGAAAAGCGGATAGAACGCTCTGGACGCGCATTCTGGGTCGCCGATCTGGCGCGCGACTACGGCTTCACCGACATCGATGGTTCGATCCCGGATGCAGAGAAGCTCCACGAGTCGCTAAAAGAAGACGCGCCGGACTTCTGGCAAGACGTCCTCGGCACAGGAGCCAAGGCATGAACGTCTCGACCCTCACGCAGCGCGAGGAACCCGAGCGACACGAGCTGCCCGCCTCTCTCGAAGCGCTGCCGAGCCCGGTACCGCGCCCCGTTCAGTGGCAGCGCCTGCGCGAGAATCTCGCAATCCTGCGC
>JAYGDB010000105.1:0-31021 GCA_046583095.1 Myxococcota bacterium
TGCCGCAGGCCACCAGGATGGACAGCAGGCCGAGGCTGGAGATGAGATGGATCCGCTGCATGGCTCCCCCTTTTGAAGCGGCGGCGAGCCTAGCGCGAACACAGGCCGAGATCCCGCAGTTGTCGTCGCGCCTCGCCGGCCCAGTCGCGGTTGGCACGGGGATTTGCAGGGCTCGGGTGCAGGATCGTCGCAATCCGCACGCTGGCTCCCAGGGCCTCGCGAGCCCGGCTCTGTGCAAATGCACCCACGCCGACGACCCACTCGGCCTCGAGGATCTCGACCAGCCGCCGCAGGTGGTCGTCGCAGATCTCGAAGAGCTCGGCGCGCTCGCCGGCGGGGAGCTTGTCCGGGGTCCGGTTGCGCCCCGTCGATTCCATGAAGACCAGCGGGCAATAGTTGGCGATGAAGTGCCGCGCGAAGAACCGCCCCGGCGTCCGGAAGTGGTCTGCGATGGTTCCCCACAGCCGCTGCCCGCTCACCTCGCTCCGGGTACACCCGAAGCCTTCGATCGGCCGCTTGGGGTGCTCTACGCGAGGTCGACCGACCGGGCCCTCGATGCCCAGCCAATCCCGCACGTGAGCGACCTCGCCGAAGGGCACGCCGGTCTGGGCCATGCCGAAGGGGCCCGGGTTCATGCCGAGGAAGATCACGCGCTTGCGTGTCCCTCCGTAGCGCTTCAGATAGCAGGCGTAGGGAACGGCCGCGTACTCGAGCGGGTTGTAGACGTGGGTCACGGGCTCGGCGAACCGGAGCCCTGTCACCTGCTTCCGCAGGCGCGTCGTTGCCAGCAACAGGCGCCGCACGCGGGTGGCCGAAGTGGGGGAGGACAATGCGCCCGGAGCTTGCCCTGCATCCGCGCGCCCGACAACGGCTATGCTTCTCATTTCGACTCCAGCTGAGGGGGAGAGCGATGTCCTTGCGCGCGATCGACCCTTGGGTGAACACGAACGTGATGGGTGGGGGTCCGCCGCCGAAGTGGCTCCTCAAGGTCAAGCACGACTACTTCAAGGCGGGCGATGACTTCCTGAAGGAGCTGAGCGTCGAAGAGTTGACGGCTCAGATGGACGCCGCCGGGGTCGAGAAAGCGATCCTGAGCGTCGATGCCGAGCACCCGCCGGAATCGGTGCTTGCCTTCACCCAGAAGTCCCCGGAGCGTTTCTTCCTGGCGGCGAACGTCGATCCCACACATTACATGAAGGGGGTGTGGGCTCTCGAGGATCTGGTTGCGAATGCCCCGGTCGTGATGGCCCGCGTCGTTCCCTTCCTCTACGATTTGCCGCCGAACGATCGCAGCTACTACCCTCTGTATGCGAAGTGCATCGATCTCGATTTGCCGATCTCGATCAACACGGGCATTCCAGGGCCGCCGAAGCCCGGCGAGTGCCAACACCCGATGCACCTCGATCGGGTCTGCTTCGACCTGCCGGAACTTCGTATCTGCATGGCCCACGGCGCCGACCCGTGGTGGGCCGAAGCCATCCGGCTGATGCTCAAGTACGAGAACCTCCATCTCATGACGTCGGCGTACCTCCCCAGGTACTTCCCTCCCGAGCTGCTGCACTACATGAATACGCGGGGCCAGCACAAGATCCTGTACGCATCGGATCACCCGGTGCTCACGATGGAGCGATGCATCGAAGAGGCGCAGAAGCTCGACCTGCGCGAGGGGGTGCTCGACAAGTTCTTGTACCAGAACGCCGACAACCTCTTCCTCGCGCCTAGGCAGCCTCGCGGTGGGTGACGACTTCTCGCTCGCCTGGGTCATCGCTGGGTTGATCTCGGCGGTCGCCTTGGCGCTCGCCGTTCGGGCGGGAACCGAGCGAGGTCGAACCGCTGGCCTGCGCGCCGAGATCGAGGAGCTCCGCAAGGAGGTCAAAGGCAGTCGTAAGCAGCGGGAGCAGCGGGACAAGGGGCTACGTCGGACGGAGTCCGACCTCGAGAAGGCTGCACGCAAGCTCAGCCAGGTGGAGAAGCGCACGTCCCGAGGCAAGGAAAGCGCCCGGGCCGAGCGCCGCGAAGCCGCGGATCACATTCGCGATCTCGAGGTACAGATCGCCCAGGCGGGGCAGCGGGCCGAGTCCCTGGCCCAGGATGTCGCGCGGGCTCGTGAGGAGCTCGACGCGTCGGCCGCGCAGGTGACGCGCGCGGAGGCCGAGATCGAGGAACTCCAACAGCTCGTCGCTGCCAAGCCCGCGCTCGCTGATCCCGAGGAGGTGCAGCTCCTGCAGGAGAGGGCCGAGTTGGCGGAGCAGAAGCTGAGCGAGCAGGACGACCCCCTCGGCAAGGCAATCCTGGAAATCGAGCGACTGAAGCAGAAGGCGCGTACCCAGGAGACGCTCTACACGTCGATCCGAAGCGAGCTCTTGGTCAAGAAGGAGCAGATCCGGCAGCAGCGCGAGGAGATCGAGCGGTTGCAGGCGACGAAGGTGGCGCTCGGAGCCATCGACCCCGCTTGAGCGACTAAGCTCCGGCCTTCACCTCTGCCCAGGCCCAATCCAGCCAGGGCAAGAGTGCCTCGATGTCCGCCGTCTCGACGGTTGCCCCACCCCAGATGCGTAGACCGGGCGGCGCGTCGCGGTAGGAACCGATGTCGTAGGCGACGCCCTCCTCCTCGAGCCGGGCGCCGATCCGCTTTACCAGGGCGCTCTGGCTGTCGGCGTCCTGCTCGGCGAACCACGGGTCGGTGATGCGCAGGCAGATCGAGGTGCAGGAGCGGGTCGCAGGTTCACGCGCCAGGAAGTCGATCCATTCCGCCGAGGCGACCCAGTTCTCGATCTCCGCGAAGTTGGCCTGCGAGCGCTTCTGCAGCGCAGCGCGTCCTCCGATCTCTTCCGCCCACCGCAGGGCGTCGAGCGCGTCTTCGACGCACAGCATCGAGGGTGTGTTGATGGTGGACGCCTGGAAGATCTTCTCGTTCAGCTTTCCGTTCTTGGTGATCCGGAAGAGCTTCGGCAGGGGCCACGCTGGGGTGTGACTCTCGAGCCGCAGGACGGCGCGCGGAGACAGGGCCAGCATGCCGTGCGCCGCCTCGCTCCCCAGCACCTTCTGCCATGACCAGGTGACCACGTCGAGCTTGTGCCAGGGGAGCTCCATTGCGAAGACCGCAGAGGTCGCATCGCAGATCGCAAGTCCCTTCCGGTCGTCGGGGATCCAGTCGCCGTCTGGAACGCGGACGCCCGAAGTCGTCCCGTTCCACGTGAAGACGACGTCGCGATCAAAGTCCACCTGGGACAGGTCCGGGATGTCTCCGTAGTCGGCTGCGAGTTCCTGGGCGTCTTCGATCCGGAGTTGCCTCAGGATGTCCGATACCCACCCCTGACCGAAGCTCTCCCACGACAGGACCTGCACGCCGCGTGCCCCGAGCAGAGACCAGAGTGCCAGTTCCATCGCACCGGTATCCGAACCCGGTACCAGGGCCAGCCGAAAGCCGTCGGGCATGCCGAGGACTCGTCGCGATGCGTCCACCACCTCCTGGATGCGGGCGACGGCGGGTTGCGCGCGGTGGGAACGTCCGACGAGGGCGTTCGCGAGAACGGCCGGCTCCCAGCCGGGCCGTTTCGCGCACGGCCCCGACGAGAAGTGCGGGCGTTCGGGACGTCGGGTGGGTTTCGGGGCCATGGGGCGGCCGAGTCTACCGAAGGTTAAGCTCCGTCGGGACTTCTCGGGGGAGAGAGGATGGCGTGGAAGGGGGCGCTCGCAGCCGCTTGTCTCGCGGTTGCCTGTCAGGTCCCGACCCAGGTCATTCCCCTCCACGTCCAGGCCGGGACGCGGGTATTCGTCGATGGCCGCGAGATTTCGACTGTCTCGAAAGCCGTCGAGCTGCGAAGCGACCGCCCGCACGTTGTCTACCTGCAGCGGGACGGCCATCACGCCCAGCAGTTGATCCTCACCTCGCGTAAGACCGCGGACGGCCCGCGTCTCGACCCCGAGTCCATCCGGGTTCGTCTCGAGCCGGTCGTGCCGACGGAGCGGCGGATCCGGATCGAGGGAGCCGACTAGGGCCAGGCACCTGGCTCGGCAGTTGCGGCTCCTAGAAGCAGACGTAGCCGCCATCGACGATGATCGTGTCGCCGGTGTGGAAGCGCGAGGCCTCCGAGGCGAGATAGACCGCGATGCCCTCCAGGTCTTCCGGATGGCCCCAGCGGTTCGCCGGCGTCCGGTGGACGATCGTGTCGTAGAGCTTCTTGTACTCGACCAGGGGCTCGGTAGCGGGCGTCTCGATCCAGCCAGGCAGCACGCAGTTCGCCTGGATGTCGTGGCGTCCGAGCTCGACCGCAACCGAGCGGACGAGCGCATTCAGCCCGCCCTTTGCGGCTGCGTAGCCCTCCTGTCGCGGCATGCCGTGGATCGACCCGATCGAAGACGTCGCAACCAGTTTGCCGCCGCCGCCGCGTTCGACCATGTGCTTGGCCACCTCGCGGAACGTCAGGAAGACGCCGGTCAGGTTCACGTTGACCACCGCATTCCACTCGTCGAGGGTCGTCTTCAGGAACGAACGGGCGAAGCCCACGCCTGCGTTCGCGAAGCACGAGTCGATGCGACCGAAGCGTTCGACCACGGCGGCGGTCTGTTCGATTACGCTCTGCTCCTCGGTGATGTCGCAGCGGAAGGCCTCGGCCTCGGTCCCGAGTTTTGCGATTTCTTCCGCAGCCGCGCGGCTCTTCGCCTCATCGCGTCCCCAGAGCGCGAGCTTCGCTCCTGCCTTTGCGAGCCCGCGGGCGAAGCCCAGGCCGATGCCCGAGTTGCCACCGGTTACGAGTGCTACGTGTCCTGTCAGATCGAACATCTTGTTCCCTTTGCCGTCGGTGAGGCCCGGAAGCAACTGGACCCGAGGATTCGACTGCCGTCGAGCTTGAACCCGCATGCCCCGGTCCACGCTCCTAGGTTAGACTAGCGGCCCGATGTCGGACCTGACGGCTGTGCGGACTTATCTCGAGACCCTGCAGGACACGATCTGCGATGCGCTCGAGAACGAGGACGGCAGCGCACGCTTCGACTGCCGCGAGATCTTGCGCGACGGCGGCGGGGCCTCTCGCCCACGGGTGCTCTCCGACGGATCCGCGATCGAGCGGACAGCGGTTCACTACTCTCACACGGTGGGGAAGCAACTGCCCCCCGCGGCCAGCGAGCGACGTCCCGAGCTGACCGGGGGCGCCTACGAAGCGGCCTCCGTCTCGCTTATCGTGCATCCCCGCAACCCCTATGTTCCCACCGCGCATGCGAACTTCCGGGTCTTCTCGGCCCAGCCGCAGGCAGGCGGAGAGTCCGTCTGGTGGTTCGGCGGCGGCTTCGACCTCACGCCCTACTACGGCTTCGAGGAAGATGTCGTGCATTGGCATCGCACTGCCCGAGATGCGTGCGATCCCTTTGGTGCCGAGCTCTATCCCGAGATGAAGCGAGCTTGCGACGAGTACTTCTATCTCGCCCATCGCGACGAGCCCCGCGGCGTCGGGGGCCTCTTCTTCGATGACCTCGAGGACCTCCCGAGCGGGCCGGAGGGTGCCTCGCGTTTCGAGCGTTGCTTTGCGTTCGTGCGCAGCGTCTCGGGGGCCTTTCTCGAGGCCTACCTGCCGATCCTGCGGCGTCGGAAGGACCATCCCCACGGCGAGCGGGAGCGGAACTTCCAGCTCTACCGACGCGGGCGCTACGTCGAATACAACCTGATCTGGGACCGCGGGACGCGCTTCGGGCTGCAGGTCGCGGGTCGGGCTGAGTCCATTCTGGCATCGCTGCCGCCCGTCGTTCACTGGCGTTACGATTGGCATCCCGAGCCCGGTACGGCCGAAGCGCGGCTCTACGACGATTTTCTGCGCCCCCGGGATTGGCTCGACGAGTTTCCGGACTGAGCGGCGCCGTTTCCGGCCGACGGGAGGAGTGATAGCTTCCCGGCCCCGATCCGAACCCTGCATGAGTGAAGTCCAATCCAATATCGCCACCGAGGGCCCGTACTACTCGCTGACGGTCGCCCAGGTCGTACGCGAGACCCACGACTCCTGCTCGCTGGTCCTCGAGGTTCCCGACGAACTTGCGGAGACCTTCGCCTATCGGTCGGGTCAGTTCCTCACGTTCAGGCTGAGGGTCGGAAGCAAGCGGCTCGTCCGGTGCTACTCGCTGGCGAGCTCCCCTGCCACGGATCCGGCCCACAAGGTCACCGTGAAGCGTGTCGAGGAGGGACGTGTCTCGAACCAGGTGAACGACGAGATCGTCGCCGGGGACACGCTCGATGTCATGAAGCCCGCCGGCGCCTTCTGCCTGCAGCAGCGTTCGGACGCGGATCGCCCCATCGCGTTCTTGAGCGGGGGCAGTGGCATCACGCCGGTGATCTCGATCATCAAGACGGCTCTTGCCACCACGCCGCGGCCACTGCGTCTCCTGTATGCGAACCGGGATGAGCGCTCGATCATCTTTCGGGCAGAGCTGGAGGTTCTGGCTGCGGCGAACCCCGGGCGTCTCGAAGTCGAGCACAGCCTCGACGACACCCACGGCTTCGTAGACGTCGAGCGGGCGCGCAGCTTCGCCGATCGAAGCCCCGGGGCCGACTTCTACATCTGCGGTCCGGGCCCATTCATGGATGTTGCTGAAGCCGCTCTCGCCGAGCTCGGCGCCCCGGCAGAGCGGATCTTCATCGAGCGCTTCGAATTCCAATCGGACGAGCCGGCGAGCGAGTCGACCGACTCGGACACGGAAGGCAGCGTCGTCGTCGCCGTGATTCTGGATGGCAAGACCACCGAGGTCAGCTGCCGTCCCGACGAGCCAATCCTCCAAGCCGCCCGCCGCGCCGGCCTGGAGCCTCCCTTCGCGTGCGAGGAAGCGTACTGCGGCTGCTGCATGGCCAGGGTGAAGGAGGGCGACGTCGAGATGAAGATGAACGACGGCGGAATCGACGACGCCCAGATCGCACAGGGCTGGGTGCTCACCTGCCAGGGCGTTCCGAAGAGCGCGCAGTGCACGGTGGAATACCCGGACTGAGTCAGCGCGGTGCGGAACCAGGCCCGGGGCCGATCAGTCCCGAGTCCACTTCGGCGGCCAGCGTCTCGTGGTTCGGTGTCTGCCCCCGGTAGCGCGACGACCGGGCGATCTTCACGATCTGTCCTTGCTCGAAGCGGCTGTCCACGAAGACGCCGTTCAGGACGGCGGTGCGGCTGGGCCGCCAGACGTTCCCCGTGCGCTGGCTGAGCGCCGGGATGTTCTCACCTTCGAGGGCGTGGACGACGCCGAGATGCAGTGCCTCGACGGAGTTTCGTTCCTCATCCGTGAGGGGCCGGAAGGTCCGGGCTGCCGTGTGGATCCGGCCCTGGTAGTTGGGCCAGGCAGCACTCGTCGAGACGCTCGTCAACCGAAAGACGAAACCGTTGTGCGGGATGAAGCTGATCTGGCCGATCACTGTGGCCGAGCCGATCCGACCTTGGATGTCGAGACGGTAGGTCTGGATGTCGCCGAGCTGCACCGACTGCTCTCGCTGGACGCGGATGCCGAACTCGTCCCCGTGGTTCTTCAGCAGTCGGTCGGCGGCCTCCTTGGGCGTTGGCATCTCGGGCGGTGCGGCGTCCTCGCCCTCCGGCTGCTCGCTTTCCTCTTCGGGCTTCTCCTCCGGCTGCTTGGGTGCTTCCAGCGTGAGGAAGGCCCGGGCCCTGCCGTCAGGGCTGATCGCCCCCACGGCCTGGTGGCCATTCACGAGGGTCCAGCCGCGCGGAAACAGGATTCGGAAATCCAGATCCGGGTGGATGAACTCGGTCTCCCGGAAGACGCCCTCTCCGGGGTTCGTCCCGAGCAGGATTCCGTCGATGTGCTGGAGGTAATTGGCGCGCCCGGTCCGGCGTGTCGGGTCGCGGGTCCATTCGAGGGTGTCGGCGCGGGCTGCCGTCGAGGCCACCCTTTCCGTGGTGCCCGGGTGAGTGTCGAAGTAGGAGATGAGACGCGAGTAGCCGATCGTGAGTCGCTCCGCGTTGTCCAGGTGCGTGAGGAAGTGGGACAATCCGGCCGGGTCGTATCCCGCCTTCGCGGCAAGCGCCTGGCCTCCGCGATCCGCCGCTCGCTCGTGGTCTCGGCTGTACGCTGCCAGCTTGGCGAGCCGGAAGAACGGCATCGCGAACGGGTTCGTCCGCCGGGCGAGTTCCTGCTGGGCCGCTGCGTGTCGTTCGGCTGCGTGGATGATCTCGTGGCCGAGCACGTTCGCCAATTCGTCGTCGTCTTGCGCGAGTGCGATCAGTCCGCGGGAGACGTAGATGTGGCCCCCGGGCAGCGAGAAGGCATTCGGGGCCATCTGATCGACGATGTGGAACTCGTACTGGAAGGGCCGCGGCGGAGCATGCTGGACCAGTCGGCGTCCGATCTTCGCAACGTAGTTGGTGAGCTCGGGCGAGTCGTAGAGGCCCATCTCTGCCTCGATCTCGCGGGCTGCCTCTTCGCCGGCGCTCAGGTCGTCATACTCGGTCGTGAGAAGAATGGTTCGCTTCTTCTTGCCCCGAGCCTCGGAAGGCTCGCTGTCGACGGGCTCCGAGGCGCACCCAAGAGCGAGTCCGAGCGAGAGCGCGATGCCGAGTACCAGAACGTTCGGCAGGCAGTCTCGGATCACGGGGCGCCGCCGGGCGGCTCGTCGAGCGGGAAGCCCAGCGTTTCCGCCAGAGATGCAAGAGCGGTGACGGGGTCTTCGACCTTGATGGTCGTCAGGCCGAGCTTTCGTGCAGGCTTCAGGTTCGCTCCGATGTCGTCGAGGAAGACGGCTTCGCTTGGCTCGACGCCGAGGCGCGTGCAAGCCAGACGGTAGATCTGCGGATCCGGCTTGCGAATCCCCTCGACACTCGATTCGATGAAGACGTCGAAGAGGTCGTTGAGGGCGCGGTTGCGGTCGTTCGGGCCCGCCTTCCCCTCGTCGTGGGCCCAGTTGTTGGTGAGCGCGCCCACGCGCAGCCCCCGGGCGCGAATCGCGCCGATGGCCGTCAGCATGGCCGGACGTGGCTGAGACTCCTCGGCCATCCACTCGAACATCACGCGGGTGGAGATCTCGAAGCCTGCCTTCCGGCAGTCGTCCTCGAAGGCCGTGTAGAACTCCTCCATCCCGAGTTCGCCCCGCTCCAGCTTCGACCAGGCGCCGTCTGGGGCGGTCGATGCTACGACGTGATTGATGGAGTCCTTCTCGAGGCCAGTGTGCTGCTCGTAGCGGTGGATTGCGTGGATCGGGGAGCCAAGGATGACCCCACCGAGGTCGAAGACTACCGCCCGGTATGCCATAGGCTCACCGTAGCGAACCGAGCACGGCTCTGGCCGTCTCATAGCCCGTCAGCTCGTCGGGTACGTAGCCGTCGCTGAGCGTCAGGAGTCCGGTACCGGAGGCTGCGGCCAGAGCTGCAGAGCTCCACAGCCCGGTGCGAAGGAACGTGCGGCGGGACCAAGGCGCGCGCATGGATGCCCACGCGGCGCCGACGCCGACCGCGAAGCTCGCGCCTGCTCCGATGCGTTCGTTTCGCTGTCGGGCCTCGGCTCGTGCACGACCGGTGTCGAGCAGTTCACCTGCCAGCTTCAGCGCTTCCGGCTCGGGCGGCGTGGGCGCAACGCCGGGTCCGCCAACTTCGATCTCGGCGAGGACGCCCGCGTGATCGGAGTAGGCTCCCGGCTCCCCCGCCACCTCGATCGGCTGGTTGAAGATGCGACGGGCGTTCACGCTAGCGATACCCCGGTCTCCGCCGCCCCGAGAGAAGACGTAGTCGAGTCGCGATTCGGAAGTGGCGCCCCCTGCCAGCCGATAGGCGTTGTCCAGTGTTACAGTCGGCTGCCGGAGGCCGAGATCGGCGGCCACATCGACGAGGCCCGTCAGGCCTCGCATCACGCGGTACTCGGGGGCGGTGTCGCGCATGTTGAAGTCGCCGGCAGCGACCAAGGGGCCGCTGACCGAGCGGATCTCGTCGGCGAACTCGATCACTTCGGCCGCGCGATGCCCCTGGTATTCGTCTTCCTCCGTCGCTGCGACGTAGCGCGCATGCATGTGCGTGTTGAACAACGCGACGTAGACGCCGTCGACCTCCACGTCGAGCCGCGCGACGCCCTTGCCCCCGTAGTAGTCCAGGTGGGTCAAGCGTTGAGGCAGCCCGCACAGCGTGAAGCGCCGGAAGCGCGAGCTGCCGATCGGCCAACGCGAGAGGCCCAGCAGCCCGCTGCCGCCCCGCGCGGGTCCCGGATTCGTCCAGGTGTGGCGATAACCGAGGGAGCGCCCTCCCTCGATCACTTGCGCCCGGGCCTCGTCGGTCCAGATCTCCTGGAACAGCGCGATATCGCATTCGAGGGCGGGAAGGGCGCGAAGCACGAGCGACAGGCGCTCGTGGACTCGCTGGCCCACCGGCGGCGGAAGGGCCCAGGCGTTCAGGGAGAGCACGCGCAGCCGCATCGAGCGGCGAAAGCTACCACACGCAGGAAGTGCGGCCGAAGGGTACCATCGCTCGCTGTCGGCCGACTCTCACCGAAGGAGCCTCCCTCTTGGAGTACAAACAGATCCTCTACGACGTTTCGGACCCGGTCGCGACGATCACGTTGAACCGCCCCAAGTCCCTCAATGCTTGGACGAACCGAATGGGAGCCGAGGTGCAGCATGCGGTTGCCCAGGCCGAGGCGGACAAGAGCGTCGTCGTCATCGTCATCACGGGAGCCGGCCGTGGATTCTGCGCGGGGGCGGACCTGAAGGGTCTCGACGCGCTCTCGAGTGGCGAGCGCGACAATAGCCGCGACGCGGAGCTCGACTCGACTCCCGGCGATCCCGAGATGAGCGATTCCTTTCACGGCACCTACACGTACCTGGCGTCAGTGCGCAAGCCGATCATTGCAGCGATCAACGGACCCTGCGCGGGGATGGCGATTCCCATCTCGCTCTTCTGCGACATGCGCTTCGCTTCCGATCGCGCCACGTTCACGACGGCGTTCTCGCGCCGGGGCCTGATCGCCGAGTGGGGGGTCAGCTGGATTCTGCCGCGACTGGTCGGACCGGCCCACGCCATGGACCTGCTCTTCTCCGCCAGGAAATTCGATGCTGCCGAAGCCGACCGGATCGGCCTCGTGAATCGCGTGTTGCCTCACGACGAGCTTCTGCCCTTCGTTCGGGAGTACGCCGAAGACCTGGCGGCGAATGCCTCGCCGTCCTCGGTCCGTGTGATGAAACGCCAGATCTACGAGCACATGACCGAGTCTCTCGGCGACGCGCATGCCGACGCGGTGCGGCTGATGGTCGAGAGCTTCGATCGTCCGGACTTCAGGGAAGGCGTCCAGTCCTTCCTCCAGAAGCGTCCTCCGAAGTTCGATCGGGTGTGAACCTCGTCCTGCTCCAGCCGGCGGACTTCGAGGTCGCTGGAGGCGGGGACGCGTCCCGTGTCCGTCTCCAGGGGCGTCGTTGCGAGCACGTGCGTCGGGTTCATCGCGCCGAGGTGGGCGACGAACTCTGCGTCGGCCTGCTGGGCGGGAAGGTCGGAACCGGCCGAATTCTCGCGCTGGCCCCGGACGGACTCGAGTTGGCGGTCTCCCTGGTTCGCGAGCCGCCGGTGCCGCTTGCCCTGACCCTGGTGATCGCGTTGCCGCGGCCGCTGGTCCTGAAGCGCGTCCTGCTGCATGCGACCACGCTGGGCGTGAAGCGGATCGCGCTGATCCACGCGAAGCGCGTCGAGAAGAGCTACTGGCAGAGCGATGCCCTGTCGGCCGACTCCATCCGCGAGCAGCTCTTGCAGGGCTTGGAGCAGGCGCGAGACACCATCCTTCCGCATGTCAGCCTGCATCACCGGTTTCGCCCATTCGCCGAGGACGATTTGAGCGCGCTTCTTGCGGGCTCTCGAGGATTCGTCGCCCACCCGCAGGCGTCGCGTGAATGCCCGCGGGCCGTCGATGAGCCCGCGACCCTGGCCATCGGTCCGGAGGGCGGGTTCAACGACTTCGAGATCGACAGGCTGGTGGAGGCGGGCCTCGAGCCGGTGCGGCTCGGCGACCGGGCCCTGCGAGTCGAAGCCGCCATCCCCTACGCGGTTGCCCGAATCAGCTGATCTCCGGCGTGTCGCTGCGTCGGGCGGCGATCAGCCAGAGCGGATCGACAGGCTGCGGGTTCTTTGGGCTCCGATCCAGCAGGGCCGGCTCGTCGAAGCCGCCCGCGGCCTGGAAGTAGCTCGCGACGATTCGTGGGCGCTCGGCCGGGGGCGTCGAGAGGAACAGGGCGATCGCCTTGGTGGGGAAGATTCGGTGAGAAACCGCCACGAGTGCTTCGCCCGCCGGGCGCAGCACCCGCCGGATCTCTCGGAACACCTCGATCGGACGCGTGAGGTACTGCACCGAGACGGCGATCAGGACGCTGTCGAAGCTCAGGCTCTCGTAGGGCAGCACGGGATCCGCATTCAGGTCGTGGACTACGTGGTCGCTGAGTTGCGAGTTGGCGATGAGCTCGGCTTCGTTCATACCGAGCCCGGCGACGCGGGCGTACCGGGCTTCGGCTGGCAGGTGCGAGACCCAGGAAGACATCAGGTCGAGCAGGTCGCCGCCCTCCGGCAGTCGCTCGCGGTAGCACGACGTCAGGGCCTCGATGGTCGCCGCGTCGATGTGCGTGACGAAACGCGGCTGGACGTAGAAGAGCGGATCGGGTGACTCGTCGGCCCGGGAGAGGAGCCGCGGCGGAATCTCCGGCGGCCTCACGCGAAGCTTCGCAGCTTCGCGCGATCCGCAGCGAAGAGCAGAGCGGGCTCGAGGGAATCACCCGGGCACGAGAGGGGGATCAGCAGCGATCCCGGCCCCGCCGTTCTGCATAGGCTCTCCCAGCCCGCGGCAGGTGCATCGAGGCCGAAGCTGAATGCTCGCCGCTCGCCCGGGCCGAGGTCGAGTTCGCTCCGCAATCGGGGCAGGAGTCGGCGGACGAGGCCGAGTACGACGGTCCCCATGGTGAATCGGGCATTCCACTCGACGCACGGTCGCAGGAGCGGCTCGCTGCCGGGTGTTTCGCGGTAGACGAGAGCATCGAGTCCGGCGGGTCCATGGAAGCCCGCGTTGCGGGCCTCGACGGCGACGAGGGCGGCCGCCTCTCGCAGGGCTTCATCTTGTGGCAGGCCCGAGAAGATCCGCCCGCGCGAGTCGATCTCTCCCATGTGGCCTCGGTAATCCCCCGAAGGCCCTGTGAGGAGTTCGAGGCTTCCCATCAACACGACGCCTTGCTCCTCGCTCACTCGGACCTGCGCCGACAGGTCACTGATCCGGTCGAGCCAGGGCTCGAGTACGGCGCCGCCGCAGCGCGCGAGTCGAGGCAATGCGGCGGTGAGAGAGGCCGCGTCGAGGGTCTCGGCTCGGCCGTCGATGCGGCCACGACCACTGGTGCCGAGGCGCGGCTTCAGGGTGAAGCGGCCGCAGGTCCAATCCGGCCAGTCGTCGAGAGCGCTGCGCAGCGTGTCGAGGACCGCTTCCGGGTGCTCGAGCTCACGGGGCTCGAGGATCCGGACCGTTCCGCGGAGCGATCGCGGAACCAGGCCCGCCGACTCTGCGGCGTGCCATGCAAACGCCTTGTCGTGGACGTGAGCGACGACCTCGGCTGCTGGGCCGGCCATGGAGAGGCCCGCCCCAGCGGGATCCGCGCGGGCGGCCGCGTCTGCGAGCCAGGGGATGCAGCCGGAGCTTCCCCCGAGCCAGTCGAAGGCCGGGGCCTCGCTGTTCGTTTCGAGTGCGGCGGGCCAGCGCTGCCAGGCGATCGGCGCCTCTGACTGCTCCTCGCCAGCTACCGTGGCACCGGCAGGGAAGAGCCAGCGCCACAGGCGAGCCGCAGTGCCGACTCGCGGCTCGCGCAGCAGCCGTCGCCAGTCTCCTCCCTCCTCGGCGCCGAGATTCGGGAGCAGCAGCGGGGAGTTCACTTGGGCGGACCGGCGCCCCGGCGGGGGTCCTTCCGCATCTGCTGGGGTGGGCGCGCGGTACGCACGTACTCGATGAACTCTTCGCTGAGGCCGGCTTGCCTGCGTGCGTGCGCATCGAAGCGGCGCCCCTTGGCTCGCGCCGCCGAGAGCGGGAACGGCGTGGCGCGTTCGTACAGCTCGATGTCGGTCGCGTCTTCGGCCGACTCGGACAGCTCGCGCAGGGCGCCCGCCGCGAACCGGACGTGCTCGATCTCGTCCAGGTGGACCTGCTCGCAGACATCGGCGCTCGCCTTGTCGCCTGCCTCACGAAATGCGTCTCGATACAGGGGCGAAAAGTCGAGGTTGCCCTGCTCGAAGGTGAGACCCATCGAGGCGAAGAATGCCGCTGGGCCTGCGGACGAGTTCGAGATTGCCGCCACGTGTTTCCAGAAGTAATCGGAGAGCACGTGATCCTCGAGTTTCGAGTCGTGGGCGGCCAGTCGATCCAGATACAAGCGGCAGTGCCGCTGCTCGTCGCGCAGGATCCCGAGCAGCCCCCGCTGGATCTGCTCCGGCAGCTCGGGCCAGCGGAGGATCGCCCACGCGAACATCTCGACGGCCATCAGCTCGTGGTGGGCGAAACGGGCGAGACAGCGCGCGCGGGCTTCCGGCGTCTGCAACTCGCCGGGTTTCGGCAGGCGCTCGACTCCTCCGCGCATGGCGAGCTCGGGCGCGCGGCTCGGCCGCATGGGCGGCGGGGGTGTGGTCCCAGGGTCCGGAGGTCGATCGAAGACGTCCGGCTCCGGCGGAGCCAGCTTCGATTCGAGATCCCCGGCCTCGAGGATGTGCAGGCAGAAGTCGCGCACGGCGACGGAGGATGGTGGATCCGGTCCGGAGCGGCCAGCTCTCAGCGAGCCCGCGCCCGTAGCAGCGCACTGGGGATGCCAACCGACACGATCCGGTCCGGCTCGGTCATGATCGCAAAGGCCTCGCGTACTGCCTCCGGGGCACCTCCGAGCAGGTGTCGGAGCTGCGCGACCTCCATCTCGGGGGCGCCGATCCGCACGACCCAGTCTTCGAAGTCCTGCTCGAGCATCCACTCTCCGAGCATCTCCGAGCGCAAGCCCACCTCGGCGAGCATCTCCTGCCACTGGGACCTCGTGTAGTTGCGAACGTGCGAGGGGTCACGCAGCAGTTCGAAGGTGTTGAAGAACGTGTCCAGAGCTGCCTCCTCGGGCGCCATCGAGTCTTCGAGGAGAAACGTGCCTGCTGGCTGCATGACGCGGGCCACTTCGCCGACGAATGCCCGGACATCCTGGAAGTGGTGTGCACACAGGCGGGACGTCACGAAGTCGAAGCTGTCGTCGGGATAGGGGAGTGCCTCCGCGTCGCCCAGCTGGCAGTGGATGTTCGTGAGTCCGCGTGCGCGCGCGCCACGCTCGACCTGTTCGAGCATCTCCTGCGTGAGGTCGAGCGCTTCGACCTTGGCGATGCGCGGTGCAAACGCGAAGGCGGTGTGCCCGGCGCCCGTCCCGATGTCGAGTAGGCGTCCCGGATGGGCAGTATCCAAGCCCGACGCCACCAGCATGGCTTCGAGATCGGGTCCGCCGACATGAGTGGCGCTGACGGCGTAACTCGCTGCAGCTCTGCCGAAGGTCTGTCGAACGGTGTCCTTGGGGCTCGAGGTCGTGTCTCTGCTCATCCGGGGATTCCAGGCGGGACTCGCGAGCGTAGACAGTATCGACGCCCATGTCTCCGCTGCTGCGCGAGCCCGAGTTTACGAGGCTCGGCGGCAACTGAAACGTGTTTCATTCTGGGGTGAAACGTGTTTCAATACCGCCCCCGAACGCGGACGAGGCTGGTGGAAGAGCGCGCGAGACGCATTGTCGAGACTGCCGTCGAACTGGCCGAGAAGGGCGGCTTCGAGGCGGTGCGCTTGCGGGACGTCGCGTCCCACGCCGAAGTAGCGCTCGGGACGTTGTACCGTCGCTTCCGCAGCAAGGAAGACGTGCTGATCGCCGCCTTCGAGTTGGAGGCCGAGGAACTCGAGCGTCGCGTCGCGCAGCGTCCGCCTCGGGGCGAGGATCCGATCGAGCGGGTGTCCAAGTTCTTCGGCCAGGCGACCCGGGGTTTGCTCCGCCGCCCCAACCTGGCGCGCGCACTGCTGAAAGCAGTCGTCGGAGGCGACGCGGAACTCGCGAAGCGGACGGCCGCCTTCCACGGCCGCGTGCACGCGATGGTGGTGGCGAGTATCCGGGGCCCGAAGGGGACGGGACACAACTTCACAGAGCCTGAGGCGGCGCAGGCCAACATCGACGAGCGCGCCCTCGCGGAGACGCTCACGCGGATGTGGTTCTCTCTCCTCCTCGGCTGGTCGGGGGGACTCTACGGACAGGCGACCGTGATCGAGGAAATGAGCCAGTGTGTCGAGCTGATCTTGCTCGGTGCGGAGCAGCGCAATGCGCGGAGAGCTGGCTGAAGCGTCTCCGGACATGGCGCTCGACAGAAAGGAGAACACAACGTGACCGAGGCAGTGATCGTCGAAGCTCTCCGCACTCCCATCGCACGCGGGAAGCCGGGCAAGGGGGATCTGAGCGGCTTCCATCCGGCGAGCCTGCTCGCCAAGATCCAGTTCGGCCTGGTCGAGAGAGCCGGGATCGATCCCAGGGACGTCGACCAGATCATCGGTGGCTGTGTGACGCAAGCCGGCGAACAGTCGGGCAACGTCGTCCGCCACGCCTGGCTCTCCCAGGGCGAACTCTACGAGGTCGGCGCGACGACCATCGACGCGCAGTGTGGCTCGGGACAACAGGCCAACAACCTGATCTCGGCGATGATCCGCGCGGGCAGCATCGACGTCGGGATCGGTTGTGGCATCGAGGTGATGAGCCACGTTGGCCTCGGCGCGAACGTGATGAACGGCCCGGGCTTCTTCCAGCCGGCGGAGTGGCCGTGGGATTCTTCGCCGGACCAGTTCTCGACGGTCGAGCGAATCGTGGAGAACCGCGGCATCACCCGGGGTCAGGTCGACGAGTTCGCGCTTCGTTCCCAGCAGCGTGCCAAGCAGGCCCGAGACGAGGGACGCTTCAAGAACGAGATCCTGCCCATCGAAGCACCGGTGCTCGGTGAGGATGGCCAGCCCACGGGCGAGTCCCACCTCGTCGAGCACGACCAGGGCATCCGGGAGACGACTCTCGAAGGCCTGTCCCAACTGAATCCGGTGATCGAGGGTGGGGTGCACACGCCGGGGAATGCCTCGCAGATTTCGGACGGCGCCGCCGGCTTGCTCTGGATGAGCGCCGAAAAGGCGAAGCACTACGGTTTGAAGCCGCGCGCTCGGATCGTCTCGGACGTGCTCGTCGGCTGCGATCCCTACTACCTGCTCGACGGTCCCGTTGATGCGACGAAGAAGATCCTGGACAGGAGCGGGATGAGCCTGAACGACATCGACCTCTTCGAGGTCAACGAAGCGTTTGCGGCCGTCGTGCTTTCGTGGATGCAGGTCTACGAGCCCGACGTCGACAAGGTCAACGTCAACGGCGGTGCGATCGCCCTCGGGCACCCTGTGGGTGCCACGGGCTCGCGGCTGATCGTGACGGCCCTCCACGAGCTCGAGCGACAAGACAAGACCACCGCCTACATCAGTATGTGTTGCGGCGCCGCCGTCGGCACGGGAACCATCATCGAGCGCATCTAGCGCCAGAGACGAGAGGAGCGGACATGTCGGTATTGGATGGAAAGGTCGCCGTCGTCACCGGTGCGGCCAACGGACTCGGCCGCGCGGAGGCGATCTACCTGGCAAGCCAGGGCGCGCGGGTGGTCGTCAGCGATATCGGCGCGAATCGCGACGGCGAAGGCCGCACCGACGAGGCCGCCCAGGAAGTCGTGGATCTCATTCAGGAAGCGGGTGGCGAAGCCGTTGCGCACTGCGGCGATGTGGCCGACTGGGACGATTCGAAGGCGATGCTCCAGACCGCCCTCGATACCTGGGGCGATCTCCACATCCTCGTCAACAACGCGGGCTTCCTGCGCGACAAGACGGTGTTCGGAATGACCGAGGAGAACTGGGACGCGGTGATCCGGGTGCACCTCAAGGGCCATTTCTGCGGGATTCGCCACGCCGCCGAGTATTGGCGCAACGCCTCCAAGGCGAAGGGCGGGCCGGTTTATGGCCGCATCATCAGCACGGCTTCGGAGGCGGCGCTGTTTTCGCCCGTCGGGCAGCCCAACTACGCCGCGGCGAAGAGCGCCATCATCGCGCTGACGAATTCCGCCGCCCAGGGCTGTGTCCGCTACGGCGTCACCGCCAACACGATCATGCCGCGTGCGCGCACGCGGATGGTGGCCGTGGGAGACCTCGAGGCGGTGTTCGCGAAGCCCGAAGAGGGCTTTGACACCTTCTCGCCCGACAACGTCACACCCCTTGTCGGCTACCTCGCCTCGCCCGACTCCGCGAACATCTCGGGCAATCTGTTCATCATTTGGGGCAAGTCCGTGACGGTCGTGCAGGCTCCACTGACCAATCTCGCCTACGAGACCGAGGCGGGCTGGACGCACGAGAGCATCGCGGGGGCGCTGGGCAAGCACTTCGAAGGCAAACAGCCGCTGGAAGAGAGCTTCTTCAACCGGCCCTAGCCCGTGACTTCCGGCGAGAGTCCATGGCCACACCCGCATCGGTGCGCTGCCCTTCCGGGCTTTGTCATCTCAATCCTGCTTGGACAAATGCTCTTTCAGCCACTTCCCCGCCATCCTCTCGGCCTGGGCGATCTGGGCCTGGGTCATTTCCTTCTCGAGGATCTTCATGTTCGCGCGCGCACCTTCGCTGCCCTGTGAACTCGCAAGCTTCGTCCACATATGAGCGAGAACAGGGTCTCGTGCGACCCCTTCACCGACTCTGTACGCCGCCCCTAGATTGAACTGAGACCACACAACCCCCTGCTCCGCAGCCTTGCGATACCACTTCACCGCTTCGACGTCGTCTTCTGCGACACCGACACCGCTGTCGTACATCCAGCCCAAGTTGTGCTGAGAAAACGCATCCCCCTGCTCGGCCGCCTTGCGCCACCACTTCATCGCTTCTGTCTTGTCTTCTGCGACATCCTCGCCGAATGCGTACATCAGCCCCAACTCGTACTGAGCCTCCGCGTCCCCGCTCTCCGCCATCCGCTTGGTCATCTCCAGCTCGCTACATCCCAAGACAAGCAGAGCCGACCCGACGACGAGCGAGATGCAGAGGCCAAGTTCCAGATTGATTCGACTTCGCTGATGCATCGCAATTGCCTTGATCTGGAAGGCGGGGGATTTCAGGATAGCAGTGGGTTCGAATCGGAGTCTCAGGTCGCGTCCCGCGTGTCTCAGGCCGCGGAGATGATTCCGAGTTCCGCGATGCTTGCGCCGAGGCGTTGCAGTTGTTCTCGGGCGCAGCCGAGACTGTGCTCGAGCTGCGTGGACCAGATGAAGTAGCGGTGCAGCGGGTAGTCGACGTCGATCCCGATGCCCCCATGGAGGTGCTGACACGCATAGGCGGTGAACTGGCCGCCTTCGGAAGCCCAGTACTTGGCGACCTGGATCGCGTTGTCGATGGCGGGACCCTCGCGCCCTTCGGCGAGGAACAGGGCGGCCTCGAGCAGCGTGAGCCGGATCGCCTCCATGTTGATGTAGGCGTCGCCGGCGCGCTGGTGGACTGCCTGGAAGCTGCCGATGGGGCGGTCGAACTGAAAGCGCTCCCGCGCGTACTCGGCGGTCATCTCCAGGGCCCGTTCTCCGACCCCGAGTTGCACCGCACACAGGCCGATCGTCGCGCGGTCGGCAAGCCACTGGAGGGAAGTGCCGTCCAGGTCGGCGTCGCCGAGCGCTTCCGCGGCGGCGCCGTCGAGGTCGAGATGGGAGTAGGGCTGGCGATCGCAAGTCGTCTGGTCCTCGAGCTGGGCGCCAGGCGTTTTCGGGTCGAGGAGGAACAGCCCGGTCGTGCCGCCACTGCGCGCGGGGATCACGATCCGGTCGGCCAGGACTCCCGCCGGGACGAGGGTCTTCTCGCCCGTCAGCCGGAAGCCGTCCCCGTCGCTCACGGCTTCGGTGGAGATGTCTTGGACGCCGGCTGCACCCAATTCGACGAGAGCACCAGTCAGGATGGTCTCCCCCGTCGCGACCTTCGGGAGCCATTCCTGCTTCTGTGTTTCGCTTCCGAAGCGGGCGATCGGGAGTGCGCCCAGGACGCAGGTCGGGAAGAGCGGTACCGGGGCCACGGCACGCCCGATCTCCTGCAGCAGCAGGCAGAGTTCGAGATAACCGAATTCGCTTCCACCGTAGGCCTCGGGGATGGCGAGGCCGAGCAGGTTCGAGCGTCCCAACTCCCCCCAGAGCTGCTCGTCGAAGACAGGCTGCTTCGCCTCGATGTCCTTCAGGCGCTCGTTCGTCGCAAGATCGCCAAGGATCTTACGAGCGAGTTCTCGCAGCTCGTTCTGTTCGTCCGTGTAAGAAAAGTCCATCTCGTTCAACCTGTTTTGTAGTGCGGGAGTCCCATGCCGGCCATGGCGATGATGTCGCGTTGCACCTCGTTTGTGCCGCCGCCGAAGGTCAGGATCAGGCCGTTGCGGTAACTGCGATCCACCTGCCCCTCGAGGACGGCGCCGCGCGAGTCGCCCTGCAGGGTGGCTCGCGCGCCCAGCACCTCGAGCAGCGTTCGGTAGCCCTCGATGTAGAGTTCGCTGCCGAAGACCTTGATGCAGGATGAATCGGCGGGCAGCAATTGCCCTTGAGTGGAAGCCCAGGCCTGCTTCCAGTTCATCAGCCGCAGCGCCTCGATCTTCGCGAAGACGCGGGCGAGGTTGCTCTGCACCCAGGGCAGGTCGATCACCTTGCCCTTGCCGTGCTTCGTCTCCGTCGCCCACTCCGTAACCTGGGTGAGCAAGCGGTTCATCGGGCCGACATTCGAGAGTGAGACGCGCTCGTGATTGAGCTGTCCGGTGATCAGCGACCAGCCGTTGTTCTCGCCGCCGATCAGGGCGTCGAGGGGCACCTTCACGTCATCGTAGAAAGTGGCATTCGTGCGGACGCCGCCCATGGTATGGATCGGCGAGATCTTGAAGCCGGGTGCTGTTACGGGCACGAGAAACATGGAGATGCCCTTGTGCTTCTTGGTATTCGGATCGGTCCGCGCGGCGAGCCACACGTAGTCGGCGTAGTCGGCGAGGCTCGTCCACATCTTCTGGCCGTTGATCACCCACTCGTCGCCGATGCGGACGGCGCTCGTCTGCAGGCTCGCGAGATCGGTGCCCGCGCCCGGCTCCGAGTAACCGATTGCGAAATGGACCTCGCCCTTCAGGATCTTCGGCAGGAAGGACTGCTTCTGCTCGTCGCTTCCGAAGCGCATGATCGTCGGTCCGACCGTACCGAGGGTGAGGAAGGGCAGGGGAAAGCCCGCGGTCTGCACCTCGTCGGCGAAGATGTACTGATCGATCAGGGAGCGACCCTGTCCTCCATACTCCGTCGGCCAGCCCACGCCGAGCAGGCCGTCGCTGCCCATCTGCTTGAGCGCCTTGCGGTACAGCGGCCCACCGCCCTCTCCGCTGCTGTGGAGCTCGTGGAGGAGCTCGTCGGTCATCATCTCGTCGAAGTAGGTCCGGATTTCGGCTCGGAACTTCTTCTGTTCGGGGGTGAAGTCGAGGATCATGCACGGCTCCGTTTCGCCAGAGTGAAACGTGTTCTACCTCGGCGATTCTGGCGCGTGCCCGTGCGAATGTCCACTCGCGCAGGAGTCGGGATGCGATACTGTCGGCTGGCCCGTTGGCAGAGAGATGGGGTAAGCCCCTTCAACACACGCGGAAAGTGAGGAACACCCGATGAAGATCGTCGTCGACTACGACCTGTGTGAAGCCAATGCACTCTGCATGGAGGCGGCCCCCGAGGTCTTTCGTGTCGAGGAAGACGATACGCTCACGATCCTGCTCGAAGAACCGGGTGAAGAACTGCGCTCGAAGGTGGAAGAGGCGGCGCGTCTCTGTCCGCGGCAGGCGATCCTTGTAACGGAGTCGTGACGTCACGCGGCCGACGCCCCTGTTCGAATGTCTGCGTCTAGAGGGGCGCCTGTCCGACCACCCACATCGAGAAGAACTGCGACCCGCCGCCGTAGGCGTGGCCGAGCGCGCGCGTGGCGCCGGGCACCTGGTGGTCGCCGGCCTCGCCCCTCACCTGGTTCGCCGACTCCGCAAAGCGCAGCATGCCCGAGGCGCCGATCGGATTCGACGAGAGCACGCCGCCCGACATGTTCACGGGCAGGTCCCCGTCGAGGGCCGTGGCGCCGTCGTAGGTCATGCGCCAGCCCTCGCCTTCTTTCGCGAAGCCGAGGCTCTCCATCCACATGGGCTCGAACCAGCTGAAGGGCACGTAGATTTCGGCGCAGTCGATCTCTTCACGCGGGTTCGAGATGCCGGAATGCTTCCAGAGGGCGGCTGCGGCGTCCCGGCTGGCCTGGGGGTTCACCTGGTCGCGTCCCGCGAAGGTCGTTGCCTCCGAGCGCATGGCCGTGGCCTGGACCCAGGCGGGTTGCTTCGGGGCCTTGTTGGCATTCTTTTCGTTCGCGATCAGGAGCGCGCAGGCGCCGTCCGAGGACGGGCAGGTCTCGAGGTAGCGGATCGGATCCCAGAGCATCGGAGAGTTCGCCACCTGGTCGAAGTCGATGTCCGGGAACTGCAGGTGGGCGTAGGGGTTCTTGAGCGCATTGAGCCGGTCCTTCAGGGCAACGCGAATGCCGACGTCTTCCGGTGCCTTCGAGCGCCGCATGTAGCCTCGGATCAGGGGCGCAAAGTAGCCGCCGGCTCCCGCCACCACGGCGGCCCGAAACGGGATCTTGATCGATAGCGCCCACATCGCGTTCGACTCGGACTGCTTCTCGTACGCCACCGTGAGGACGCGCTCGTGGACGCCGCCCTTGACGAGCTGCGAGGCCACGATGGCCGTGGTGCCGCCCACGCTTCCCGCGGTGTGCACGCGGAACATCGGCTTGCCAACGCAGCCGAGTGCCTCCGCGAGGAACAGCTCGGGCATCATCACGCCCTCGAACATGTCGGGCGCCTTCCCGACCACAACGGCATCGACATCGCTCCACTCGCAACCCGCGTCGTCGAGGGCCCGCATGGCGGCCTCGCGGATCAGGCCCACCTGGGAGACGTCGGTCCGCTTGGCAGTGTGCTGGGTCTGTCCCACTCCGATTACGGCACAGCGCTCGGCCATCACGCAGCCTCCAGAACGCAGACGAGGTTCTGTTGCAGGCACGGGCCCGAGGTTGCGTGCGCGATGCCGCGTCCCGCCTTGCCCGAGGCGATCCGGCTCGCCGCCTCGCCGATGCGCGTCAAGCCGGCTGTCATCATCGGGTTGGCGGCCAGGGCGCCGCCCGACGGGTTGATCTGTACATCGTTGCCCAGCTCCAGCGCCTCCTGCAGGATCACCTCCTGGTGGCTGAACGGTGCGTGTAGCTCGGCGAACTGGACGGGGCCGTCGTGGACACCCGACTTGTCTCCGGCCAGCTTCGTCGAGAGGCTCACAGTCAGGTCCCGTCCGCCGAGCTGGTGGGAGTCCAGGCGATGGTCGATTCCGCGGATGTAGACCGGCTTCGACTTGCCCTTGCCGATGGCGTCGCCCGCCACGATCACGATGGCGCTGACACCATCGGAGATCGGAGGGCAGTCGTGCTTGCGAAGTGGCGATACGAGGTAGGGCTCGGCCAGGAGTTTCTCGACCTCGAAGTCCCCCGCGAGTTGGGCGTTGGGGTTCTCCTTGGCGGCCGCGCGGTTTCGTACGGCGATCTCGGCCATCTGCTCTTCGCTGATCTTGCCCGCATCGATCATCGCGCGGGCCTGCAGGGCCGCCGAAGAGATGGAATCCAGGCCGAGCGGCGCCACCGTATACGGGTCGAACTGCAGATTCAGGGTTTCCGGCAGCTTTCCCATCGATGCACGACCGACGCCGAAGACGAGGGCCGAGTCGCACTCGCCGCACTGGATCTTCACCCAGGCTTCATAGAGTGCCCAGGCGCCGTCCATCTCCACGTGGGATTCGGCGATCGGGGGCCAGGCGCCGAGGGCGTCGACGGCGCCCACGAATGCGAAGGACTGGCCGGCCAGGTAGTCGGAACTCCCGTGGCACGTGAAGCCGATCTCCTGCTTCGGGATGCCCGAGCCCTCTATGGCTTGCTGGACCACCGGGAGCAGCATGTCGACTTCCGTGAGCCGATCCTGGTTGCGGACGTACTTCGTCTGGGCGAAGGACGCGATCGCGACGTCGCGCATCAGAGATGCTCCTTGAACTTCTCGAACGGGACGTCCGGCTCACCGCTCGGCTTGAAGTGCCGGAGGTTCTCAGCGGTCGGCTCCCACTCGGATTCCGGCTTCCACACGGCCTCGACCCGCATGCCCATGCGAACCTCCTCCCAGGGGCATTCCTGGATCAGGCCAAAGAAGGGGACGTCGGCTCCGTCGAGGAGAATCTGGGCCGCGCAGTAGGGCAGCTCGATGTCGATGTTCTCCGAAGGCACGCGGACGATGCAGAAGGTGGTGACGGTGCCCCGGTCGGCCACCTCGACCTCGCCCGCGGTGGCGACGCCGCAACGAGCGCATACACCGCTCGGCGGTGTGTAGACCTTGCCGCAGGAGGGGCAGGTCTCGCCGAGGATCTTCCCCTTCGCGATGGCGCGAAGGAATCTCTGCGACGAGGGGTTCGGCGTGAAGATATACGTCGTGCGCACCGGCGTGACGATGCTCTCGACGCGCTCCCGCTCTTCGCTCATGTCGCCTCCTCGGGAACGAACGCGACGATGTCTCCGATGGCTCCGACTGTTTCGTCGGCCCACTTGGCCGTGACACGCATTCCAGACTTCAGGTCGGCCTCGCTGGCGACGTCCACGAGGTGGGTCAGCGCAGTGTCGGCGCCGTCGAGCTGGATCAAGGCGAACGCGAACGGCTTGTCGGGAATGTGTCTCTCGAGGGGTCGCTGGACCCAGGCCCAGCTCTTCAGGGTGCCACCCGGCCCCACCTCGGTCCAATCGTCGGTCGTGGCGTCACCCGTATCGGGGTCGTACTCGGCCGGGGGCACCAGTACGCGACCCGACTTCGTCTTCACGGCTTCGATCTTGCGATCGCGAAGGCTCGTGAAGAAGCGGCTCAACACGGAGCCGAGGGAGCGTCGATAGTCGTACGCGAGAACGTGCGGAGCGGACAGCAGCTCGTCTGCCATTGGGGGGTGCCTCCGGGACTTGGGCGCCCGAGACTAGGGGATGACAGCCCTGAGCCCAGCATCCGGGCTCTGCGGCAACTGGAAGCAGAGAGTGGTGGAGCTGGCGGGAATCGAACCCGCGACCCCCTGAATGCCATTCAGGTACTCTCCCAACTGAGCTACAGCCCCACGCGGCGGACGAAGCTACCCCCGGCGTCGAGGGGTGTCAAAGGCGAGAACCCGCGTCGCGTTCGTACCCGCGGGTGTCTGTTATGATCCGCGCCGCACGCCGGAGTGGCGAAACTGGTATACGCAGGGGACTCAAAATCCCCCGGCTTTCACGGCCGTGCGGGTTCGAATCCCGCCTCCGGCACCACCTGGGGCGGTTGCCCACAGGGAGTCGGAGAGGGCGGCGGAACCCGAGCGCCGCGTCCACCATCGAAAGCAGTCGCAACAGATGCAGCCTACGGAGGAAACGATGCGCCGTCTCATGATTCTTGCAGCGGTGGCCCTGGCCGCCGTAGTTCTGGTTCCCTCGATCGCCTCCGCGCAGATGCGAGAGTTCACGGGTCGGGTCGATAAGGTCAACAAGAAGCAGATGATCGTCGACAACCGCATGGGCGATAAGGTGAAGTTCGTCTATGCAAAGGGCGAGACCGTCGTGGAAGGCACCAAGGAGAGCTGGAAGAAGCTCAAGAGCAGGGACTGGGTGACGGTCTCCTGGAAGATGATCGACAACCCCCGCAAGGCCTACAAGGTCGTCGTATTCGAGAAGGACGACGACGACGAGTAAGGACCCCGTGCACGCTGCTGGCCCTGCGCTACGACCGGAGCAGTTCGAGCGATACCGGCGGCATCTCAGCCTGCCGGATTTCGGGCTCGAAGGACAGCAGAAGCTCCTCGAATCCAAAGTCCTCCTGATCGGCGTCGGTGGGCTGGGGTGTCCGCTGGCGCTGTATCTGTCAGCCGCTGGCGTCGGGCATCTAGGCCTGGTCGATGACGACGTCGTCGACGCCTCCAACCTCCAACGACAAATCCTCTACTCGACTGCAGATGTCGGTCGCCCGAAGCTGGAGGTGGCGCGTGAGCGCATTCTCGCGCTGAATCCCGATGTCAGCGTTCAGCTCCATTCGGTGCGCCTGGACTCCAGCAACGCCATGCAGATCTTCGAGCCCTACGACGTGATCGTCGACGGCACCGACAACTTCCCCACGCGCTACCTCTCGAACGACGCGTGTGTCCTTCTCGGCAAGCCAAACGTTTATGGCTCGATCTTCCGTTTCGAGGGCCAGGCGACGGTCTTCGACGCGCGGACGGGCCCTTGCTACCGCTGTCTCTACCCGTCTCCGCCGCCGCCCGGCGCCGCCCCGTCCTGCGAAGAGGGCGGCGTGCTCGGTGTGCTGCCGGGCATCATCGCCATGCTCCAGGCGACAGAGACCGTGAAGCTCCTGGCCGGGATCGGCTCGTCCCTGGTCGGCCGGTTGGTGCTCTACGACGCGCTGTCTCTCGAGTTCTCGGAGTTCAAGCTCCGGAAGGACCCGAAGTGCCCCGCCTGCGGCGAGAAACCGACGCTGACGGAGCTGATCGATTACGCGGGGTTCTGCGGACTGCCGGCTCGAGAGGGCGACGCCCCGGTCGTGCGCGTCGTCTCGGCCTTCGAGGTACACGCCCGCCGGCAGCGCTCGGAGGATCTCCTGTTGCTCGACGTTCGCGACCCGGACGAGTACGAACGCGCCCGAATCGAGGGTTCTACGCTGATTCCCGTCGGCGCCCTCGGCGATCGCCTGGATGAAATCGCCCGGCATCGCAGCGGGCCGGTCGTCGTCCACTGCCACCACGGGCCGCGTAGCCGTCGCGCCTGTGAGCTGTTGATCGAGAACGGGTTCACCGGGGTGGAAGAGATGGCCGGTGGGATCGAGGCATGGTCGGTTACCGTCGATCCCGACGTGCCCCGCTACTGAAGAGGCAAGCAATGGCAAAGAGCGTGATCCCGGATCCCTTGAAGCGTCGTCACCTGGTCGAGCGCGAGCTGCCGGCCGAGCAGGCGCTCGCGATCGCCGAGGCCTATCTCGAGGAGGGACGTTCCGAAGAGGCCGTGGAGTTCCTGGGGAAGGCCGGCGCGGAGGATCGTCTGGAGTCCCTGGTGCGTGAAGCGGTGGAGTCCGGTGACCTGTTTCTGCTGAACGAGATCTCCCGGGTTCGCCGCCGCGAGTTCGATTCCCAGGACTGGCAACGGCTGGCGGAGTCGGCGCGGCGCACCGGAAAGGACCTGTATGCAGAAGACGCCGACCGGCAGGCCAAGCGCGGCGACGACTGAGATCCGGGTCGAGAACGCGCGCTCCCACAATCTGAAGGGCGTGAGCTGCAGCATTCCCCTGCGGCAGTTGACCGTGATTACGGGCGTCTCCGGTTCGGGCAAGTCCACGCTTGCCTTCGACACCCTCTACGCCGAGGGGCAGCGCCGCTACGTCAGTTCCCTCTCCACCTACGCACGCCAGTTTCTCGAGCGACTCCCCCGTCCGCAGGTGGACGCGATCTCGAACGTGCCCCCCGCCATCGCGATCGAGCAACGCAACACGGTCGTGAACGCGCGCTCGACGGTCGGAACCGCGACCGAAATCCTCGACCACCTGCGGCTTCTCTTCGCGCGGATCGGGGCAACCCGGTGCTCCGACTGTGACCGTCCGGTGCAGCTGGGAACAGCCACCGGTGTGGCCGACGCGCTTCTCGAACGCCACGCGCGCGAGCGCGTATCGGTCGCAACGGTGCTCGTCGCGTCCCCCGAAGAGGACGAGCAGACCCTGCGCGCACGGCTCCTGCGCGACGGCTACACGCGTCTGCTCGATGCCGCAGACGGAGTGGTCGAGCTCTCGGATCTCGGTCCCGGCGAACTGGATGCCCTGCGTGGCTCGGCCCTGCTGCTCATCGACCGCCTCGCGCTGCCCTCTGCTGATGCAAGCGGGTCTGAGCGTGCGCGGATCGCGGAAGCCGCAGCCGAGGCGTTCGCCCGCGGTGATGGGGAACTCGTCGTGGTGCCTGCCGTTGCCCGGGACGAGCGCCCCGCCTCCCGCAGCTTCTATCGGGAGGGATTCCGCTGCGACGGTTGCGGGCGCTCCTTCCCGAAGCCAGTGCCGGCCCTCTTCTCGTTCAACTCACCCCTCGGCGCCTGCCAGGACTGCCAGGGATTCGGACGAGTCGCAGCGATCGACTTCGAGCGCGTCGTTCCCGATCCGTCGGTCAGCCTGGCCGACGGGGCGATGGCACCATTCAACACGAAGATGGGCCGCCACCTGCAACGGGATTTGCTGACAGCCTGTGGTGAGCGCGGAGTTCCCACCGACGTCCCGTTCGCGTCGCTCTCGGACGAGCAGCGCGGCTGGGTCTTCGAAGGAGACGAAGACCAGGGAGGTGACTGGAACGGTGTACGCGGCTTTTTCGATTGGCTCGAGCGACGCCGCTACAAGGTCTCGGCGAGGACCACCATCGCGCGCTACCGCCGCTTCGACTCATGCACCGCCTGCGGGGGCAGCCGGCTCAACCCGGATGCGCTCTGCGTTCGGGTAAACGGGCGCACCTTGGCAGAGGTCAGTGACGATACGATCGAAGAGCTTCGCGACTGGCTCGGGAGTCTAGATCTAACGCCGGGTGACGAGGCGCGGGTGGATCGCCTCCTCGAAGCGCTCAGGGCCCGGGTCGAAACCGTCTTCACGGTCGGGCTTGGCTACCTGGGACTCGACCGACAGACGCGCACCCTGTCGGGGGGTGAGGCGCAGAGGATTCAGCTCGCCACGGCGTTGGGAGGACGTCTCACCAGCTCGCTCTACGTGCTCGACGAGCCGTCCATCGGTTTGCACCCGGCTGACATCGATCGCCTGGTTGCAGTGCTGCGAAGAATCCGGGACCACGGCAACACCCTCGTCGTGGTCGAGCACGCGCCTGAGATCGTCTCCCAGGCCGACCACGTGATCGATCTCGGGCCGGGCGCAGGTCGCGCTGGGGGGGCTCTCGTCGTGGAAGGCAGTGTCGCCGAGGTACGGGCGCATCCCTCGTCCCAAACGGGTCGCGCGCTGCGCGGAGAGTTCGTGGAGCCGCTGGCCCGGACACCGCGCAAGCCGCGAGGAGAGCTGCGAATCGTCGGTGCCCGGGAGCACAACCTCAAGGATCTGGACGTTCGACTGCCCCTGGGACAGCTCGTGGTTGTTACCGGCGTCTCGGGCGCCGGGAAGTCCACGCTCATCGGGCGCGTTCTCGTCGGAAACCTGCTGGCCGATCGGGACGAAGCCGAGTCCGGGCAGCGAGGGGAGCCCGGTGCGTGCGAGCGAATCGAGGGAGGCCGAGCGGTCGAGTCGATCGTGCTGGTCGATCAGACGCCGTCTTCCCGGAGCCCTCGCTCCAATCCCGCAACCGTCTCGAAGGCCTTCGATGCTATCCGCGCGCGCTTTGCGGAGACCCGAGAGGCTCGGGCTCTCGGGGTCGGCCCCGGCTGGTTCTCCTTCAACGTTTCGGGGGGCGGCCGCTGCGAGAAGTGCGAGGGGGCGGGCGAGGTCGTCATCGACATGCAGTTCCTCGACGATGTTCGGGTCCCCTGCGAGATCTGCGGGGGTTCTCGCTACCGGCGAGAGGTTCAGCAGGTGCGGCTCGACGGACGCTCGATCACCGACGTCCTCGCGCTCACTCTCGAGGAGGCGATCGAGGTCTTCGCCGACGACCGTCGTGTCGCTGGGCGTCTCGAACCGTTCGTGAGGGTGGGTCTCGGCTATCTCCAGCTCGGACAGCCCCTCTCGACGTTGTCCGGAGGAGAGCACCAGCGGGTTCGTCTCGCTCAGGCCATGCGGCCTCGAGCCGCGCGCGGGAAAGGCGCGCCTCGGCCACAGCTCGGCACGCGCCTCTTCGTGCTGGACGAGCCGACCACGGGTCTCCACCCCGCCGACGTCCATGTTCTGCTCGGCTGCCTCGAAGAGTTGATCGGGGAAGGGGCCAGCGTGATCGTCATCGAGCACAACCTGGACGTGATCCGCCGGGCGGACTTCGTACTGGATTTGGGTCCGGAGGGTGGGCCGGCCGGTGGCCGGGTGGTGGCCTCGGGCTCTCCGGCCGAGGTGGCAGCGAATCGGGCGTCGGCGACCGGCGCAGCGCTGCGGCGCAGCGCCTGACGTAGACTCGGGTGGATGGCGCGAGCCCGTCCACCCGCAGATATCCTCCCCTCGGATTTCTTCGTCCGCTGGCTCGCGGAGGTCGTCGCCCAGGATGCCGAGCGGCGGGAGAAGCTCGCGGACACCCGGGCGACCGTGGTCTTCAATCTCAGCGGGCCCGAAGGCGGCGTTTACACGGTTCGCATCGAGGACGGCCGGGTTGAAGGCCGGGAAGGGGCGGCTGACAATCCGGACCTGGACGTCCATCTCGATGTTGCGACCTGGCGGCGTCTCAACAGCGGCGAGACGTCCGCGCCCGAGGCAGTCCTCAAGAAAGAGATCCGTTTCGAAGGGAGCTTCCTGCTCGGACTCAAGCTCCATCTGATCCTGGGCTAGCCGGCGAATCCGGCGGCTGCCGCGGGCGAACCCGATCCTCGCGTCACGCGGCTAACTGCGCCGCGTCGCCTTGGATCGGCGAGCCTCTCTGCGGGGAATGAAGATCCGCTTGTCGTGACGATTGCGGAGCTCCCGCTCGAGGCGGTCGAGGGCGGCGTCAGCCGCTGGTTTTTCGTGTGGGGCGGTGGCGTGAGCGGAGATGCTGGTGCTCTTGCCGGTCACCCTGGCGTTCGCTCTGATCTCGTTGTTGTCGGGGGAGAGGCTGATCTCGAAGCGCTGAGTCTCGCTGAACTCGGCGGCTAGATGCTGACAGCGTCTCTCGAGGGCTTCGCTGAGCTCGTCGATCTTGTCCAGGCCCCGGAAGTGAACGATCACCGTCGTCTCTGTCGCCATCCGCCCTCCTGCTTTTCGGTGTGTGGCTCACATGGAAGGAAGGGTAGGAAACCCCTGGTT
>JAYGDB010000221.1:0-14001 GCA_046583095.1 Myxococcota bacterium
CGTCGAGAAGATCTCGACCTACCTGACCGGCGACCCGAACCTGCTACTCGCGGGCGAGACGCTCCGCTACACCATCACGGTCGAGAACATCGGTACCGACGATGCGACCGGCGTTACCTTGCGCGACGCTGTCCCCGTCAATACCACCTACGTGGCCGGCAGCACAATGCTGGGCGGCGCGGCCGTTCCCGACAGCGCCGGCGGCATTGCTCCGCTCAGCGGGGGCATCCAGATCAACGCGCCGAGCGATCCGACCCCGGGCGTGATGCCCGCAGACGACACCCTCGGACCCAACGTCGCCACGCTCACCTTCGACGTGGTTGTCGACCCGGACGTGATCGACGGCAGCGTGATCTCGAACCAGGCCTTCGTGAGCGCTGTTTCCGGCGGTGTCGTCGACCAGCCGTCGGATGACCCGACCACCGCGATCCCCGACGACCCGACTCGCGACGTGGTCGGCAACGCGCCGCTGCTGTTCGCACCGAAGAGCACCGTGATCGGCGTCGACGGCGGGTCGCCGGGCATCGTCGATCCGCTCGACGTACTCCACTACACGATCACCGTCTACAACAACGGCGCCGTTCCGGCGACCGCGGCGACGCTGATCGACGGCGTTCCCGCGAATACGACGTGGGTGGCCGACTCGCTGACGCTGAACGGTCTGCCCCTGGGCGTGCCCGACGGGGGAGTCTCGCCGCTCGCGACCGGGATCGCGCTCCAGTCATCCGATCTCACGCCGCCGCTGCCCGGACCGGGTGGCGGGACACTGAGCCCCGGCGAGACCGCAGTGATCGAGTTCGATCTGCAGGTCGATGCCGGAACGCCGGACGGTACGCTGATCACGAACCAGGCCGTCGTCGGCAGCGCCGAGCTCGCGAACCTGCTGACCGATGGCGACGGCAACCCGGCCACCGGCCCGGAACCGACGATCGTCGTGGTCGGCGCCGGCCAGCAGCTCGTGATCAGCAAGCAGATGACGGTGGTCGGCGGCGGTGCGGCGCTGGCGGGCGGAGAACTCGAGTACGAGGTGCGCATCACGAACGTCGCGACCGTTACCGCGCAGACCGTCGTGATCACCGACGATCTCGACGCGCCGGTTGCGGGTCAGCTCCACTACGTCGCCGGCTCGGCGACCCTCGACGGCCTGCCGGCTGGCGTGGTGCTGCTCGGCTCGGTGCTGACGGCCGACTATTCGGCGCTCTACGGCCCGCTGCAGCCCGGCGCGTCGGCGGTACTGCGCTTCCGCGCTGGCATCGATGCGGGCCTCCCGATCGCCACCACGATCACGAATACGGGCGTTGTCACCTGGAACACACCGACGCAGACCGCGAGCGCGAGCGTCTCGATCGACGTCGGCGGGATGCCGGGTGTCGGTCTGCTGAACGGCAGGATCTGGCACGATCAGGACTTCGACAATGCGCTGGGCGGCAGTGAGCTCACTCTCCAGGGCTGGACGGTCGAGTTGCTGCGCAGCGGTACGAGCGTGCAGACGGTGCTGACCGACGCCGCCGGTCTCTGGGCTATGGGCGGGCTCACGCCGAACGATCTGACCGGTGATCAATACGCGCTGCGCTTCCGCGGCCCGGGAGCGGGCGCCAACAGCGCGTCACTCGGCCTCGCGGACTCGGTCTTCACGAATGAGCTGCAGGAGATCGAAGATCTCATCGTGGCCTCGGGCTCGAACCTGCTGGATCTGAACCTGCCGATCGACCCGAACGGCGTGGTCTACGGCGCGCTGGGCCGCACTCCGGTCGAGGGCACGACGCTCACGCTACTGGCCGCGGGTACCGGTACGGCGCTGCCGTCCGGCTGTTTCGACGATCCGGTGCAGCAGGGCCAGGTGACGCGCAGCGACGGCTACTACAAGTTCGACCTCAACTTCTCGGACGCGGCCTGCCCGAGTGGCGCCGGCTACACGATCGCGCTGACCGCACCGAGCGACTTCGAGGACGGCCAGTCGGCGATCATCCCGGCCCAGTCCGATGGATCGACGCCGCCGTTCTCCGTGCCGACCTGTCCGGGGAGCGCCGCCGACGAGGTGGCGGCGACCGCGCAGTACTGCGAGGTGCAGGCCTCCGCGCTCGCACCGTCGCTGTCCGTGCCGGCTCGTGCGCCCGAGACCGACTACCAGACGCACCTCGTGCTCGACGCGAGCGCGACGCCTGGCTCCAGCCAGCTCTTCAACAACCACATCCCGCTCGACCCGGTGATCGCCGGCAACATCGCGATCACCAAGACGACGCCGTTGCGCGACGTGAGTCGCGGCGACCTCGTGCCCTACGAGATCACGGTGCGCAACGAGCTCGCGGCCCCGATCCCCGATCTCACGATCGTGGATCGCTTCCCGGCCGGCTTCCGCTACATCGAGGGCTCAGCGCGCGTGGACGGCGTACCGACCGAGCCGCTGCTCGACGCGACCGGTCACGAGCTCATCTGGACCGACGTCGGTATCGACGCTACGAGCAATCGCAGCGTCGTGCTGCTGCTCGCGGTCGGAGCGGGCGTCAGCGACGGCAAGTTCAGCAACCGCGCGCAGGCCATGAGCAGCTTGACTGGCAGCGCGCTCTCGGGCGAGGCCACTGCCACCGTGCGTGTCGTGCCCGATCCGACGTTTGCCTGTACCGATGTGCTCGGCAAGGTGTTCGACGACGCGAACCGCGACGGGACGCAGGACCGTGGCGAGCGCGGCTTGCCGGGTGTGCGCCTGGTGACTGCGCGCGGGCTCGTCGCGACGACCGATCCCTACGGCCGCTTCCACATCACCTGCGCGGTCATACCGAACGAGGAACGGGGCAGTAACTTCATCCTGAAGCTCGACGATCGCTCGCTGCCGGCCGGCTACCGCATGTCGACGCGTGCCGCGCAGGTGAAGCGTGCAACGGCCGGCAAGGCGCTGCGCTTCAACTACGGCGCTTCGATTCACCGCGTGGTAGGCCTCGACCTCGCGGACGCGGTCTTCGAACCCGGCACGACCACCATCCGCGAGCAGTGGACGCCGCGCCTCGAACTGTTGCTCGACGAGCTGGCGGAGTCGGCGTCGACGCTGCGCCTGTCCTATGTGGGCGATGTCGAGGCTGCGGGGCTCGTCGATCGCCGCATCGCGTCGGTGAAGCAGGAGGTGGCCCGGCGCTGGAAGCAGCGCGACGGCGGCGAGCTTACGATCGAGACCAAGGTGTACTGGCGCCGCGGTGCGCCCGCGGGCCGATCGCTTCTTCGCTCGCTGGACGGTGGGTTGCTCTCGGCGCTGACCGCACCCTTCCGCGCGGCAACGACGCGTGACGTCGATGCGGGCGACGCTACAGAACAGCAACTGCCGCCGGACGCCTTCACGCCGTGGACGCAGGATCCCGAGCGCCTCGCAACCGATCTTGGCGATCGGATCGAGGAGCGCACCGTTGTGGTCGAGCAGGCCGAGATCGTGAAGCTCACCAGCGTGGTGCCGCCGATCCACTTCGAATCGGGAGTTGCTGACATCCCTGCGCGTTCGGTGGAAGAACTGCGCGACGTGCTCGAGAGCATGCACGGGCTCTCGAACGTGCGCGTCCACCTCGTGGGCCACGCCGACGACGAGCCGCTGTCGGCTTCGCTCGCCGCCGTTTATGGCGACAATGAGGGCCTGTCGCACGAGCGCGCCGGCGAGGTGGCCGAGTATCTGCAGGCGGCACTCGCACTTGCGCCCGAGGCGATCTCGTTCGCCTATGCCGGTGCCGACGAGCCGGTCGCGGACAACGCTACCCAGGCGGGGCGAGCAAGGAATCGCCGTGTCGAGGTCGAGGTATGGTACGACGAGAAGCGCGATGCGTTCGCCGCCGAGGAGATCGTCGTCGCTGCGGACATCAAGCGTGTCAAGGTCTGCCGCACCGAGACGGTCTGCAAGCTGCGCTACCGCGAGGGGCACGAGCGGCGCGCGCGAATCCGCAACCTGATCGCGCCGCTCCACATCGCCGAGGATATAGCCGCCGTTCCCGACGACTTCGTGCGCCGAGTGCGTCAGGCGCTCGACAACCTGCGCGACAAGAACAAGGTGGCGGTCAAGCTGATCGGCTACACCGACGATGCCCCGCTCGAGGGCCGCGCAGCGCGCATCTACGGCACGCATCTGGCGCTGTCGAAGGCGCGTGCACACCGCGTGGCTCGCGCGATCCAGGACAGGCTCGAGCTGCCGACCGCCGCCGTCGCGAGCGACGGGCGCGGGACTGCGTCGCCGCTGGCCTCGAACGACACGGAGCGTGGCCAGGCGCTGAATCGCCGCATCGAGGTCGAGTTCTGGTACGACGATCCGCTCCAGGAGCTGCCCGACGAGCTGCAGATGTGTCCGGACCCGGGCGACGCCGAACTCGTGACGAAAGTCTACGACCCGCCCTGGGGGCGCCTCGAGCCGATCCCGATCGAGGACGGCCAGGCGCGCATCCCGGCGGGCTACGCGAACGCACTGCGTCGCGCGATGGACGACGTCGCAAATGAAGAGAACGTGCGCCTGCGTTTCGTTGGCTACACACGCAACGAGCGTCTCGATCGCCGCACTGCCGGCGTCTACGGCGACGACATCGGGCTTTCGGCCGCGCGCGCGCGCCGCACCATGGAGCAGCTGCGCGGAGAACTCGATCTCTCGGAGGCGCAGACCGAGCACGAAGGTCGCGGCTTCGTCCATTCGAATGACGTCGTGAACGGCGGCTTCCTGCAGGGCGACACCGACCATGTTGCCGTTCAGGTGATCTATGACGAGCCGGCCATGCTCGATGGTCTCGACGGCATCGACGTCACACCGATCACGCGCGACCTGCGCACGAAGGACCCGCTGGCGCTCAACCTGATGCACATCACCGTCGACGGCGAGCCGATCGACGATCCGGGCCGCAGCTCGGCCGACATCCAGCGCTGCACGGACGTCGCGCTTGAGCGCGCCGACATTCGATTCAAGTTCGATGACCTCGAGGCAACGCCGCGGCTGAGCGTCACGTCGCACGCGGGCGCAGTCTCGATCCCGGCCTCCGCTCTGAGCAGTCGCAGCGGTGAGGCGGAAGGCGTTGTAGGCATCCCGGGTACTTCGACTACTGCGACCGGCTCGAGCGTGGACTTCCGGATGTACACGAACTACGAGCACTTCATCGAGCGCTCCGAGGTGCGGATCTTCGAGCAGGGCCAGTCGCTGCAGGCCGAGCCCCTCGCGGTGGTCGAGGTCGAGCCCGGCGGCGCGGCGCGCTGGAAGCCCGATCCTGAGCACTTCGCCTCGCCCGTGCGCGAACTCGTCTTCGTGCTGCGTTCCTACGATGCTGAGGGGCGCTTCGACCAGACGGCGCCGCAGGCGCTGTGGCTGGTCCACGGGACGCCCAATGGCGGCGCGGCCGGGAAGGCCCAGGACGGCGTGCCGACTGCGCCCGATCCGCTGCTCGCCGGCTACGGCGAGAGCGGCCCACTGCATCGCAGCATCCCGCTCGGCGGCGCGGGCAGCGTCCAGGTGCACGGCAGCGGTGTGCCGCCGAACCACACCGTGTGGCTGGCGGGTACACCGGTGCCCGTGGACGAGCACGGTAACTTCGTGGCCGAAGCTCTACTGCCGACGGGACTGCACACGGTCGAGGTAGCCGTGCTCGACGCCGGCGGCAATGGTGAGCTCTTCCTGCGCGACCTCGAGCTCGAGCGCAACGACTGGTTCTACGTCGGCATCGCCGACGTCACCATCGCAGCCGGCAAGACAAGTGGCCCGGACGACGTACTACAGGGCCAGGACTCGACCTTCGACCGCGACTCGACGGCCGACGGTCGGCTCGCCTTCTTCGTGAAGGGTCGCTTCGGCGACGACTGGAGGCTCACCGCGCACGCCGATACGCGCGAGGGGCCGGTGAAGGACCTGTTCAAGGATTTCGTCGACAAGACGCCTGAGGCGCTCTTCCGCCGCATCGATTCCGATCGCTTGTATCCGACCTTCGGCGACGAGGGCACGGTCGAAGAGAGCGCACCCACTTCGGGCAAGTTCTTCGTCAAGCTGAGCAAGCGCGAGAACCACGCGATGTGGGGCAACTTCAAGGTCGGCTACCTCGACAACGAGCTGGCCCACGTCGATCGTGGCCTCTACGGTGCGAACGCCCACTACCAAAGCTTGACCACGACCGGCTTCGGCGAGCAGCGACTCGAACTCGACGGTTTCGCCGCACAGCCGGGCACCATGCCGAGCCGCGACGAATTCCGCGGTACCGGAGGCTCGCTCTACTACCTGCGCGTGCAGGATCTACTGGAAGGCTCCGAGCGGCTGCGCATCGAGGTGCGCGACAAGGACTCGGGCCTCGTGACCGGGGTGGTGCACCTGCGGCCGACGCTCGACTACGACATCGACTACCTCCAGGGCCGCGTTCTACTCTCCGAGCCGCTGTCGGCAACCGCGAGTGACAACCAGCTCGTGCACAGCCAGGGCCTGAGCGGCGACGAGGTCTGGCTCGTCGTTCAGTACGAGTACACGCCGGGCTTCGCCGAGCTCGACGGCCTCGCCACCGGCGGCCAGGGTCACTTCTGGCTGAATGACTTCATCCGTGTTGGCGCCACGGCCAACCGCAACGACAACAAGGGTGCCGACAGCAGTCTGTACGCCGGCGATCTCACGATGCGCCGCAGCTCCGAGTCCTGGCTCAAGCTGCAGTACGGCCGGAGCGAAGGCCTCGTATCGACGACACTGCGCTCCGATGACGGCGGCTTCAACTTCCTCGGCACCAACACGCTCGCTCTCAGCGACGCCGCCGCGGACGGGTACCGCGCGGACCTGAGCATCGGCTTCGCCGATCTACTCCCGGCCGGAATGGGCCGTGGCCGGCTGTCCGCGTACGTGCAGATGCTCGAGGCCGGCTACTCGGCGCCGGGTCTTACGGCTGTCAGCGACACGCAGCAGTACGGGGGCCTGTTGGACATGCCCATCACCGGGCGGCTGCAGCTCGATGCGAAGGCCGACCACCGCGTCGAGGACCGGGGGCTCGAGACTACGGCCGCCGAGGTAGACCTCGCTTTCCAGCTGACCGAGGGCTGGCGCGTGAGCACGGGCGTGCGCCACGAACGGCGCGATGACGACTTGCCGCTCGTGCCGCTCACCCAGGAGCAGGGCAACCGCACCGACGCCATCGCGCAGCTGGACTACGACTCGCGCGGGCGCTGGAGTGCCTACGGGTTCGGCCAGGGGACGCTCGCAAAGTCGGGCAACCGTGACGACAACAATCGCTATGGCCTCGGCGGCGCCTATCGCGTGACCGACCGGCTCGCGATCGACGGCGAGGTATCGCATGGCGACCTCGGCCCCGCACTGAAGCTGGGCACGAGCTTCCAGGAGTCCGAGCAGACCCACCGCTACCTGAGCTACGCGCTCGAGAACGAGCGCGGCATCGACGGCTTGCACTCGCGCCGCGGCAACCTGATCTCGGGCGCACGCACCCGCCTGTCTGACAGCTCGAGCGTCTACCTCGAGGACCGCTACCAGCACTCGGATGCCCAGAGCGGCCTCAGCCGAGCCATGGGCATGACGCTCGCGCTCTCCGAGCGCTTGAGCTTCGCCGCCAGCGGAGAACTGGGCAGCCTGACTGACCACGGCACCCAGGCCGAAACCGAGCGCCGCGCGGGCGGGGCCACCATCGGCTACCGCTTCGACAAGGTCCAGCTCTCGACGGGTGTCGAGTACCGCGACGACGAGACCGAGCAGCCCGACGCCAGCACGACCCAACGCACCACCTGGCTCTTCAAGAACAATCTGAAGTTCCAGATGACGCCCGACTGGCGCCTCCTCGGCAAGTTCAACCACTCGTTCAGTAACAGCTCGCAGGGCGAGTTCTTCGACGGTGGCTACACCGAGGCCGTCCTCGGCTTCGCCTACCGTCCCGTCAAGCACGACCGCCTGAACGCCCTGGCCAAGTACACCTACTTCTCGAACATGCCGACCACCGATCAGGTGACCGCGCAGGGCACTGCCTCGCAGTTCATCCAGCGAAGTCACGTTGCGGCTCTCGACGTCTCCTACGACCTTACGCCCAGCTGGTCGATCGGCGGCAAATACGCGTTCCGACGCGGCGAGGTGAGCCTCGACCGCGAGAACCCCGACTTCTTCGACAACAGCGCGCACCTGTACATCCTGCGAACGGACTACCGGTTCTTGAAGGACTGGGAGCTGCTGGCGGAGGGTCGGCTGCTCGATCTGCCCGACCTCGATGAGCGACGAGCTGGGGCGCTGTTGACGATCTACCGGCACCTGGGAGATCACTTCAAGGTGGGCGTTGGGTACAACTTTACGGACTTCTCGGAAGATCTGACGGATCTGAGCTACGACCACCACGGGATCTTCTTCAACCTGGTCGGGTCACTGTAGCCAGGCGCGCGTTGCGCAGTAGCGCGAGGATTACGAGCACGGCTGCGAAAAGCTGAGCCTATATGGCATATTCCCACTTGTCGGCGGCAGCGAATTCACGGCTCGAAGTTCCGACTCAACCGAAAACTGGAGCCCCATCCGAAAGGCAAGCTCATGAAGAACCTGATTTCACTGCTTCTTCTCTTTGCGCTCTTGGGTGCCTGCTCCGAGAACGAAGTCGATGTCGTAGAACGACGGGCAGGTCTGGCGTTCGAACCCAATCAGGAGGAGCCGTTTACCGGCACACACGTCGTGTATTGGGACGAAGAGAAAACGCAGAAGAAAATGGAAATGGAATATAGGAACGGAAAGCGGGAAGGTTCACAGACTGTATGGCATCCGGACGGAAACAAGAGGTTGGAAGCAAGCTTCAAGGGCGGGAAGCAAGATGGGCCGTTCACGTCTTGGCATGAGAACGGGCAGAAGGAGAGCGAAGGAAAGTTCAAAGGCGGAAGGCAAGATGGGTTGTTCACAGCCTGGGATGAGAACGGGCAGAAGGTTCGTGAATCAGAGGCAACCCCCGCCAGGAAGGATGGATCGCTGAAGTCTTTGTATGACAACGCACGGAAGAAGTATGAATCGGACTCCGAAGACGGGAAAGAGGTCGAGTAGTCCGCTCAACCCACTCGAAGATTCAAGGGGCTCCCACAATGGGAGCCCTTTTCCATTGGGTTCTACCTCGCCGGCCGGCGATTCTCTCACGCAGGCCTGAACCGATCGGGCGCTGCGAATTGGCGGCGTTACGTGCATAGATCGGCCAGGGACCGACCCGCAGCAGCGAGGCCAGGAGGGAGGCACGAGCATGGAGAACGTGTTGGGCAGAACCCGCGATGACAGCGGCGAGGACTGGGTGAATCGCTTCGCCAACGGCCTGGTCGTGCACACCGACGCGTTCTTGAAGGCCGACGGAGCGCGCATTCTTCCGTTGGGCGGACCCCAAGACGCCATCCTCAACCACCTGGTGCACTTCCCCGAGAAGGTCCGCGACAAGCGTGTGTTCGATCCCTTCAGCGGCTCGGGAATTTTCGGATTGATGGCACTGCAGCTGGATGCAGCTTACGTGGACTTCCTGGACATCAATCCTCGAGCTCGCGACTTCCAACGGGCGAATGCTGAACGCAACCACTTTCCGGCAGACCGCTTCGAGACCCACCTGCAGTCCATCGACAGCTTCGAAGCCGCAGCGCCCTACGATCTGGTGCTGGCCAACCCCCCGTTCGTGCCCATCCCCCCTGGCATCGAAGGCACACTCACCTCGGCGGCGGGCCCGGAGGGCAACGACCTGGTAGACCTGCTGCTGGTGAAGCTCGACGGCTTGATGGCCTCGAACGCCGAGGCCCTCGTCTACCTGATGCAGTTCGTCTCCAAGCAGGGTCCACTGGTGGGCCCCACCATCTCGGAACACCTGCGCGGCCGCAAGTCAGAGCTGACCCCCGCCCAGGTTGAGCCCATCGCCTTCGATGACTACTGCGAGGCGTACGGAAAGTGCTTCCCCGACCAGGCGGTAGAGATCGAGGCCTGGCGCTCCGACCTCACCGGCAGGCACGGGCAACTCGGCCTCCAGCACTACATCCTGCACGTCAGTCCCGGAGTTGGGGGCGAGAGCGGTTGGGTGATCACCGACAACCTCGTGGACAAGTACGGCATTGCGCCACATCTGCCGGAGGCGAACAAGGAACTGGCGCTGGGTCGCGTCCTCGAAAACGTGGTGCCACGCCAGAGCTGACTTCTCTCCAGCGTACGGGTACGTCGGTGAGGGGCCGTGCGGGCAGTCCAATCAAGGGCCCTGTTTCGGTTTGCCTCTCCCGCAGTCCGGACAAAACGCGGGACTCTTCCAGCCTGGAATCCGTGCTTCGCAGTTCTGACAGATAATGACCGTGGATCGCCGCTCTACATGCCAGTGTCCGCTTCCCTGGTGAGTTCGGGCGGCACCTCTGAGCCCCTGGTCGCGCTCGCTCTTGTGATTGGTATCGCTCATGAATTTGATCGGGACTATACTGCCTCTCGATGCAGTGGAATCTGTTGGCGGTCGGAATCGTCGCCTGGGCTCTTCTGGGCCCGGGAGTTTGCGAAGCGCTCTGCCTCTTGTCGGCTCCCACACCGGTTCACACTGCCTGTCACGAGGCCCCGGCGACGGACAGCCCGCCCGCGCCCAGTCGCCACTCCGAGATGGAGTGCTGCGACGAGGTGACCTTCGTCACCACCGCTCCCGCGCGCCTGGTCGAAGTAGTACTCGGCCCGGTTCCCTGGGTGGTGGGCACCGAGGCCCAGGAACGCAAGTTCATCACGCCGTCATCCGCGTTCCCCAGAGCGCCCGATTTGTCGAATTCGCCCTATCTGAGGGTGACTCCGCCCCGGCTCGTGTACCTGGGCTAGCGCTCCTCGAAACCGCGCGTTCTGAATTCGTACACGAGCACGCGCGAGGGAGTGCGCTCCCGCGCGTCGAGGAGAATCATGCGATCGATCCGTTTATTGGGACTCTGCGCTTTACTAGCCCTGGCCACACCTGCGCTTGCTGATCACGCCGATCACGCCGGAGCCCAGGTCCCCGACACCTCCGAGGACGTCGCGGCCCCGGGCCCCTACCAGGCCCTGGTCACCATTCACGGCCTGGTTTGCTCATTCTGCGCGATGGGGGCCCGCAAGGGACTCGCCGGGATTGAGGGCCTCGACCGCTCCCAGTTCGTCGATGGCGTGTTCGTCGATATCGAGAACCAGCGGATTACCCTGGCCTTCGTACCGGGAGCGGCAGTGCGGGTTATCGAGATCCGCGAGGCAATCCGGAAGGCCGGCTACGAAGCGGTGGAGTTGAGAATCGTGCTGGACGGCTGGGAGCCGCCGGAATGAGAGCTCTGTTCGCGGGCCTCCTCGTCCTGCTGCCGTTCTCCGCCTTCGCACATCAACCGGTGCAGGACATGGCGCCGCGCTGGTCGGACGGCTGGGGCCTTCAGGTTCGTCAGGAGTACCGCGCGTCGGACAAGGTTCTCAGCGGAAGCTCCGAGGTCCAGAACCCACTCGGCCGCAGGGATCGCGTGAGCAAGACCTGGTTCGAGGGCGTTTATACCTTCCAGCGCGCGGTTCGCGTCACGGCCAAGATCCCATGGATCCACCAGACACGGGTTACGTCCACCGGGATACGACAAACGGGCGAGGGGTTTGGCGACCTGATCCTGGCCGTGCCGCTCAAGCGCTACTGGAACGACAAAGGTGAGACCGGCGCCTGGGGCGTTACGCCGAATCTGCGCCTTCCCACGGGCGGAACTTCGGACGACTACCCCGTCGGAGACGGGAGCTACGATCTCGGCTTGAGCCTCACGTACGTACGCGAAACCCCGCGGATCTACGTGTACGCCGACCTCTTCTATTGGCTCAACGGCAGCGGCCGGCGCGGCATGAACCGCGGCAACGACGTCGGCCTGGATATCAACCTGGGTTTGCACCCGTACCACAACAACTCGAACGACACGGGGTTGTTCGTGATGTGGGACGTGTCGGTCCGCTACGAGGGTCGCGGCACCAGTACAGTCGGAACGACCGGTGGCAAGCGGGTCTCGACGGGACCCATCGCCATCGTCTACTGGCGGAACTGGATGTTGCGGGCCGAGTACGCGTTGCCCGCCTATGAGAAAGTGTTGGGCACACAGGTGTCGCGGGGAGCGGGGCTCACACTGAGCCTTGGGGTCGCATTCTGATGGCATCCGAAAAGGGAAGTGCGGGGAGTGTGTGGTCGAGTCTCGGGCTTGCGCTGGTGGGCACGACCTGCTGCGCGTTGCCAATCACGCTGGTCGCCCTCGGTGCCGGAGGCGCCGTGGCATCTCTGGCGTCGAACGCGCCCTGGCTAATCGCCCTGTCGAAGTACAAGGGCTGGACCTTTGCGGTGACCGCCGGGGTCCAGGCCTACGCGTGGTGGCGGCAGCGCAACGCCGAGAACTGCGGCATCGAGGACGCGCGGCGACTCCGCTGGCAGCGCCGCGTTCTGATCGGGTCGACTGCGTTGTTGCTGATCTCGCTGGTGGCTGCGTACGCAGCCTTTCCGATCGCGGAGGCTTTGGGCGCCTGACTGCTCACGCGTCCACTTCTCGCGCAGGAGCGAGCCTGTTGGACGGCGTCCCGACTGTGCGACGCAGTGAATTCGGAGCTTGCTCCGATTAGCCGCGGCTCGCGAGGTACTTCGCGTAGCCATCCGCCATTGCCCGCAGGTCGGGGTCTTCGGCGAACAGCGGCTCGAACTTCTCGCGCGCCTTTTCGCGTTTGGCCGGGAGGTACTCGGTGGGCCAAAAGCCCTCGTGCGGCTCGTAGTTCTTCAGCACGTTGCGGGAGACTGTGGCCTTGTGCACCTCGTCGACTCCGTCCGCGATTCCCATCGTGGGCGCGGCGGCGTACATCGCCTGGATCGGCGTGAGATTCGTCGTGCCGAGTGAGCCGAGAATGTGGAGCGCGTTGAAGGACACTTCGCGGAGCACCTTGGCCATCGTGTACTTCACCGCGGCGATGTCGGTGCGGGTCTCCTGGGTGCTGGTGTTGTCGATCTTCCAGGCTGTCTCCAGCACGAAGAGACGCAGCATCCGGATGGAAGCGTAGGAGTCAGCGATCTTCTCCTGCACCATCTGGTGCTCGCTGATGATCTTACCGTGCGACTCCCGGCTGAGGGCCCGCTCGCACATCATGTCGAACGCCAACTTACACTGCGCGATGGTACGCATCGCATGGTGGATTCGGCCGCCTCCGAGCCGACGCTGCGCGAGGACCCGTGCACCATCCTCGGGGCCGAGAAGATGATCGGCCGGTATCACCACATCTTTGTACTTGATGTGGTTGTGCGATCGCGGCTCGGGCATGATCTCGACGCCAGGCGTGTCGCGCGGTACGACGAACATGCCGTTCGTGCACATGACGAAGAGGATGTCCGCTGCACGACCGGCGCTCGTGAACCACTTCTCGCCGTTGATGACCCACTCGTCGCCGACGCGTAGGGCGTGCGTCTTGAACAGCCGCGGATCAGAACCGCCCTGCGGCTCGGTCATCGAATACGCCGACCAGATCTCCTGGTTCAGCATCGGCTCCAACCAGCGCTTCTTCTGCTCGTCGGTGCCGTAGGCGGCGAGCATCTCCATGTTCCCGGTGTCGGGCGCTGCGGCTCCGAAGATCTGGGGCGCCGACCCGTAGCGGCCGAGGATCTCGTTGAGCAGGCCGAGCTTGAGTTGACCGAATCCCGGTCCGCCCAGAGCCTTGTCGAGGAAGAGCGCCCAGAGCCCCTGCGCTTTGACCTGGTCTTGCAGAGGCTTCACGAGCGCCTTGATTTTCGGGTCCTTCGACCGCACCGCGTACGGGAAGACGAGGTCGAGAGGCTCGATCTCTTCTCGACAGAACTCCTCGACCCAATCGAGTTTCTTCTGGAAGTCCGGTTCGGTAGAGAAGTCCCAACCCATCTGTTCCTCCTACTCTCTGCTCGGTTGCCGCCGGCGGTCGCGCGCTGCGCTCATGGGCTCCGCCACGAAGCCTCGCGAGATCCAAGGGATCACTATAGACGAGAATCGGGTCGATTGTGCTCGCCAAACTCTGGCGCTGGCGCCGCCGGCGCGCTGCTGATGCAGCACTTCGAGTACGACCGCTCGCGTGAGGCC